>JBAPOS010000247.1:0-24364 GCA_049279755.1 Candidatus Dormiibacterota bacterium
CGGCGCGGCCGTCGCGATCGTCGGCATGCCGCTCCTGCATCGCGTGGTCGTCGCCTCAGTGGTCGCGGTGGGGCTTGCCGCCGCGTTCGCGGGACCCGCGGCCTACACCATCGACACCGTGCTCACAGCACACTCCGGCGCCATCCCATCGGCCGGGCCCGCGGTGACCGCGGCCTTTTCGGGCGGCAGTCCTGGCGGCTTCCCCGGCCTGGGCGGCGGGCAGGGGTTCCCACGCGGCCTTCCGCCCGGTGGCGTCGGTCGAGGGGGATTCCCGGGTGGATTCGGCGGCGGCGCGTTCCGCATCCCCGGTGGCACCGGAGGCGGCGGCTTCGGACGTGGCGGCGGATCGTTCCTCAACGCCAGCGCCCCGGGCGCGGCGCTCGTCAAGCTGCTCGAGACCGACGCCGCCGCCTACACCTGGGTTGCTGCCACCATCGACGCCAACTCAGCGGCGGGCTACCAGCTCGCCACCGACGATCCGATCATGGCGATCGGCGGCTTCAACGGGACCGACCCCGCACCGAGCCTCGCACAGTTCGAACAGTACGTTGCTCAGGGCCGCGTCCACTACTTCATCGGATCGGGCGGCGGACCGGGAATCGGCACCGGCACGTCGGCGCAGATCGCGCAGTGGGTCGAGCAGCATTTCATCGCCACCACCGTCGACGGCGTGACCGTTTACGACCTCACCCAGACCGCCGGCTGATTCCTCGGATCACCGGCTCGACCATGCTGCGGCCGAGGTCGCATCGAGGTCGACGCTCGCATCGGTGACGCGGCGCGCCGCGCCGGGGTGAGCGCCACCGGCATTGGCGACGTACCAGAGCCCGAAGTTGCCGTTGGTGTCCGGTGCATTCATGTACAAGAGATTGTCGCCCGACGCCGACCACGAGGGCGAGTTGCACAGGCAGTTGGCCACCACGACACGCGCCGGACCGAGCGAATCCCCCGCGAGAGTCGCCACTTCCAGGTTCGCAGTCTGTCCTGAGTTGGTGCAGACCATCGCCACGGTCACGCCGTCGCTCGCAACCGCGGGTGCGCCGCAATCCTGCTGCGGGGTTGTGAGCGAATGCATCCGGCTGTTCGGGCTGGCCTGCAGACCAAGGACGGTCACCACCGTGCCCTTGCCGGTGTTCGCGTAGCTCGAATAGAGCAGGCTTCCGTTCGAGAGCGGCACCGGCTCGATGTCACCGCCCGTGTACATGTCGGGCACCGACCAGCGAGTCGCTCCGTTGACGCCGCCGTCGGTGACGGTGAACGCCGCACCAAGCGGCGCCGCCCACAGCGAGAAGTCCACCTCGTAGCTCTGGTTGGGTGCTGGCTTCGGCGCGTCCGTCGCGAAGAACACCTGGGTGCCGTCGGGGCTGATCGACGGCCAGAGGATCCAGTGGTCGAGCTGGATCGTCTGATTGCTCGTCGACGTATCGTTCGATGTCAGCCGGTTCAGGACACGTCCTGATGCGCTGACGTGGTAGAGGTCCGAGGACGCGTCGAACCGGCGGATCACAAGCAGCGTCCCGTCTGCCATCACGCGCGGCTGAGTCCAATTCCCACCGGATGGAAGCGCCAGCCTGCGGATGCTCGACCCGGAGATCGCGTAGATCGACCCCTCCTGGCTGACGTAGATGGTTCCAGGGAGCCGGACCTGCGGGCTGGTCGTGTTGACGAGTGCAGCCGCGGTGGGGTGCGACTGCAATGCTGCGAGGGTCCGGTTCGCGGCCAGCCCGCTGGCGACCATCAGCGCGAGAAGGATCGCGATGCGCTTCATGTCACGACACCGCCGGGAAGTACTTGGCGACCTCTGGCCGGATCAGCGACCAGTCGGGCATCAATGAACTCTGGCCGCCGATGGACACATTGGTCGTGTATGGAGGCAGCAACACCACCTGCGTGATCGAGGCGAGCGGCACCGAGCCCGCGATCGGGAGCAGACCGCTGACCTGACCGATGCTCATGTTGGTCTGGAAGTCCGACCCGAGCGAGGTCGCAAGACTCGGAACATCTGCGAGTGAGACGTGCTTGGTCTTGGCGCGCATTGCGATGAGGATCTGTCGCTGGCGCTGGGATCGTGCGAAGTCGCCGTACGCATCGTCGTGGCGAGCGCGGACGTACTCGAGCGCGAGTGTGCCACTCATGTGCTGCGCGCCGGGAAGCACGAGGATTCTCTGGTAGTCGAACGGGTTGCCGCCGGAGAGGTCCGCCGGGTAGTAGTCGTCCATCACAGGGTTGTTGGCGATGACATTGACGCCGCCGAGCTGGTTGAGAACTGAAACCAGACCCTGGAGCCCGATCCACGCGTAGTAGTCGACGTGGACTCGAAGGTTGCGCTGCACCGTCTGGATCGCGCACTGGGCACCGCCGTGCAGGAACGCCTGGTCGATTTTGCCGTTGCTCCCGTTGCAGAGGCGGACCCACAGATCGCGGGGTATCGAGAGCATGGTCACCTGTTTGGTCGCCGGGTCGACCCGGGTGAGAATCATCGACTGGGTGAGGTAGTCGCCCTTGAACTTCGAGTCGCTGTCGGAGCCGAGCAGCAGGAGCGTGAAGGGAGACGTCGACGACAGGTGCTCGCTCGCCGACACGGGTTTGAGCTGCGCGGTGCCACCCAGCGAGGTGTTGACCTGGCCGGTGTCCCTCAGCGCGACCTGGATCGCGGGCAGGAAGTAGAGCACCACGCCCGCGAGGATCGATACCAGGAAACCGGCCGCGACCAACGATCGCCGCAGGGCACGCTCACGGCCGGACCTCATTGATGCGCGCCGCCGGCGCACCATGCGGCGGCCTGAAAGATCGTACGAACGAGACAACCTCGAACCTCAGGTAGGACGTTGAGCAGATCGGCGAGTTCAAGGACGGTCCGGGACGGCGAGCGTCGCGGCCGTCAGATGGTACCCCGAGGCCGCGTCTCGCGACCGGGATCTGCATGTACGCTCTGGGCGGAGAGATGAGCAAGGCACGCCTCGAGGCCTTCAGCGACGGCGTCATCGCGGTGGCGATCACGCTTCTGGCGCTCGATCTCACCGTCCCCGAACCGGGTCGGGTTGCGCTGTTGATGCAGCTCGGCGACCACTGGCCGCAGTTCGCCGCCTACGCGGTGAGCTTCTTCACCATCGGGATCATCTGGGTGAACCACCACGCGAGGGTGAGCATGATCGTCGTCGTCGACAGGACATTGCTCTTCATCAATCTCGTGCTCCTGCTCTTCGTTGTCCTCATCCCATTCGCGACAGCGACGATGGCGACGTACCTCACCAGCGGGAGCGAGGATTCACACATCGCCATGGCGGTGTATGCGGTGGTGCTCGAGGGCATGGCGCTGAGCTTCACCGCCATGTTCGAGTGGTCGCTCCGCGAAGGCCGTACCCATGTCATCGTGCCAGTGGACCAGCGCCGAACCCAACGGCTGCGCACCTCGATCGGAACGCTCGTCTATGCGGGTGTCTTCATCGTGGCGTTCATCAGCGCGCCGGTGTCGCTCGCGCTCGCAGGTGTGACGGCGATCTACTACATCTTCGCGCCCGTGCCCCGCCCGGTTGCCAGACCCGAGCTGGACGCAGAGCAGCAGTGACCGACCGGCGGAGGAGCGGGGGTCTCAGCAATGTCACAGACATGGCTCAGGCCACACTGAGCAACCAGCGTCATGCTGCTCAGTGTCACCCAATTGAAAACCTCGGAGCCGGATCATGACTGACCAGATGGAATACCTCCCCTACGATCCGCCACCGCCGCCACCCGGCGAGCCACCCGGAGCGGTCTACGGTCACTGGTCGTCCAACCCGCAATGGGGACCGCCCAGCTGGCCGCCGGCGCCGCAGCGTTCGGGTGGCTCCGGGTTTCGACGCACAGCCCTGGCTCTCTTCGCGGTCGCCTGCGTCGGCGCGGGCGGTGGCACCGCCTGGGCGCTGACCACCGCGTCGATCTCGAGCCCTTCGACCGGGTCTCAGCCCGGTGGTTCCACCGGCCCCGGCGGGGCAACCAATCCCAACACCGGTAGCAGCGTCCCCTCGACCGGGAGCAGTCTCTCGGCGGCCACCATCGCGAAGCTCGACTCGGCAATCGTGGACATCACCGCCGACACCGCCTCGCCGGGCGGTCAGGTCGCGGGCACCGGAATGGTGATCACCTCGAACGGCGAGGTCCTGACCAACAACCACGTCATCGACGACACCGTGAACATCCGTGCCCAGATCGATGGCACCGGTACGGTCTACACGGTCAAGGTGATCGGCTACGACCTGAATGACGACATCGCGCTCGTCCAGCTGGTCGGAGCATCCAACCTTCCGACCGTCCCGATCGGCGACGCCACCAAGCTCTCGGTCGGCGACCCGATCACCGTGCTCGGCAACGCCCTGGGCAAGGGCGGGACCCCGGCCGTGGTCGGCGGCACCATCGCCCAGCTCGACACGCAGATCACCGCGAGCGACGACAGTGGGAACACCGAAACCCTGACCGGGATGATCCAGGTCTCCGCCGCCATCGAGCCCGGTGATTCCGGCGGCCCCGAGGTCAACGCGGCCGGCCAGGTGATCGGCATCACCACCGCCGGTCAAACATCGGGCAATCCCAATCAGCAGTCCGCCTCCACGACCGGCTTCGCGATCCCGATCAACAAGGCCATGCTGGTCGTCTCCGAGATCCGCTCGGGCAGCGGCCCCAACATCCATATCGGCAACGCGGCGCTGCTCGGCGTGGCCGTCTCGCACGTGCAGCCGGGCATCGACAACAGCTTGCCCAACTGCACCAGCTCCCGGGCCAACACCGGCGCCTGGATCAGCGGCGTCACCGCGAACTCTCCGGCGGCGGGCGCCGGGGTGACCGTCTGCGGGCGAATCATATGGATCGGAGGAAACTCCATCGCGAACGACTCCGACCTGCACACTGCCATGGCCGCGTTCCTTGTGGGCCAGACCGTCTCCCTCAAGTGGTTGGACGCCTCGGCGGTGACTCACACCGCCACGGTCACGCTGGGTCAGGCCAGCTTCCCGGACTGATCCGATAGAGGGCCCTGGCCCGGCGCGCCGCCGGGCTGGAGGCCCTGAGCGCTGACGTATCCCACCGGCCGTAACACCAGCGATTCCGGAGCGTCATGACGCGTTTGAAGCGTCAACGCTATAACTCTCTCAGCCCCTGAGGGGGGCCCGCCCGGAGCCGGCGCCTGGCTCGCGCGGGAGAGATCGCGATGCACGGGACTGTGTGACGTGTCACGACCCTTGGTGACCGCCGGGCAGCGCGCGGACGATGCCAGGGCCAGCCCGGAGAACCCGCCCGCGGCGAGCCGCAGCGTCGCGCCCATCTGGGTACTGACCGTCGGTCTGGCGATCGCGGCGGCCCTCCTGTACGTGGTCGTGGTCGCGCCCCTGCGCCGGCCATCCGCGGCGATGATCGTGCCGATCGCAGCACTCGTCGTCGCCTTCGCTGCAGGCGAGTGGTGGCGGGTGTTCATCCACTTCCGCAAGGAGGCACAGTCGTTCTCTTTGAGCGAGATCCCGCTCGTGATTGGCGTGTTCATCCTCGCCGGCGATCCAGGTGCTCTGGTTCTGTCGCGGGTGGTCGGCGCGGCAATCGGCCTGGGCGTCCTCCGACGGCAGGCGCCGGTGAAGCTGACCTTCAATCTCGCCAGCTTCGCGCTCGAGGCCGAGGTGTTCAGCATCCTCGTCCACCCCGTCTCGGGGACCGACGCGACCAGCCCGGTCGTCTGGCTCTCGGTGCTGCTCGCCATGTCCCTCGCATCGCTCCTGGGATTCGGGTTGAGCGCACTCGCCATCTCGCTCGCGGAGGGCCGGCAGTCACGCAATCAATGGTTCCAACCGATCGTCATCGTGCTGATCGGCGGATTCGCGAACTGCAGCCTCGGCCTGATCGTGGTCGCGCTGCACAAGAGCAACCCGCCGATGCTGCTGCTTCTGCTCACTCCGCTCGCGGCGATCGGAGCCTCATACGTGCTCTACACTCGCGAGCACCAGAAGCACCAACGGCTCCAATATCTCTACGAGTCGAGCGACATGCTCCAGCGCGCGAGCTCCGACGGCGCGGCCATCCCCGAGCTCCTCGACCAGCTTTGCAAGGTGTTCCGCTCGGACATCGCGGTCGCGTCGTTGCTCCCGGTCGCGACCGGCACCGGCTCCTGGCGCACCATCAGCACGACGCGAGGGGCCAGCGACAACATCGATACCGCGCTGAGCACCGAGCACCTCGAGCGTTTCGCGCCGCTCCTGGACGAGACCAAGCGCGCGGTGATCGCCACGCCGTCCACCTCCGACCCCGAGCTCCGCGCCTGGTTGCGCGAGCAGGGTTTCAAGGACGCGATGGCGACACTCCTGCAGGGCGAGGGCATGCTGCTCGGGACGCTGGTCGTCGCCAACCGGCTGAACGGTGCCGGCTCCTTTGACACCGACGATCTGCACCTGTTCCATGCCTTCGCGGCCCAGACGAGCGTCGCCGTGCAGAACTCGCGTCTCGGCCACCGTCTGCGCCAGCAGGCGTTCCACGACACGCTCACCGACCTCGCCAATCGCGCGCTGTTCATGGACCGGCTCGAGCACGCGCTCACCCGCCGCGAGCGCCACGACGAGTCTCTCGCGGTCCTGTTCCTTGACCTCGACGACTTCAAGGAGATCAATGACAGCCTCGGCCACATGGCGGGCGACGAGCTGCTCGCAAGGGTCGCCGACCGGTTGAAGCTCGTGCTCCGCGCGTCGGACACCGCGGCCCGATTCGGCGGTGACGAGTTCGCGATCCTCGTCGAGGAAACCGCGGACCCCGAGAACACCATTCGAGTCGCGGAGCGTGTGGTGTCGGTGTTCAAGCCACGATTCGTCATCGCCGGACGCGAGGTCACCATCAGCGCCTCGATCGGAGTCGCGGTGAGCGCGTCTCGTGACGTCACCGCCGAGGAGCTCGTGGGACAGGCCGACGTCGCGATGTATCGCGCCAAGGTCAAGGGGAAGGACACGTACGAGATCTTCGAGCCGGGCATGCAGGACGTCGTCGCCCGCCGCCTCGAGGTGCGAACCGACCTCGAGCGCGCCATCGATCGCCACGAGCTCGTGGTCCTCTATCAGCCGATCGTGGACATCACCACCAGCACCCCCGTGGGGGTCGAGGCGCTGGTGCGCTGGAAGCACCCCCGCTGGGGCATGGTCGTCCCCGCGGAATTCATCGGCATCGCCGAGGAGACCGGCATGATCCGCGAGCTCGGCCTGCACGTGCTCGAGGAGGCGTGCAAGCAATGGCAGGCGTGGCAGGTCGAGTTGATCGACGAGCCTGCCTTCACGGTAAGCGTCAATGTCTCGCCCCGGCAGCTGCGTGACCCCAGCTTCGTCAGCGAGGTCTGGCGCATCCTCACCAAGGCCGGCCTCCCGCCGTCTCATCTCACCCTGGAGATCACCGAGAGCTTCATGGTCGACGACCCGGAGAGTGCGCGGGCGCGCCTGCGCGAGCTCAAGGCGCTCGGTGTCCGCATCTCGATGGATGACTTCGGCACCGGGTATTCGTCCCTGGCATCGCTCCAGGACCTCCCCCTGGACATCCTCAAGATCGACAAGCTCTTTGTCGACCACATCGCCGAGGATCCCCGCCGGACGGCGTTCGCGCAGGCGATCATCCGCATGGGCAAGACGCTCGGGCTCGGCCTGATCGCCGAGGGGGTGGAGACGGCAGACCAGGCCGAGCGCCTTCAGAGCCTCGGGTGCCGCTTCGCCCAGGGCTTCTATTTCTCCAGGCCGGTGCCGGCGGATCAGATCCAGCGCATGCTGCACGCGTCGCATGCGATGCGCATTGCCGGCGGGAGATGGGCCGAGGCCGCGCCGGCAGACCGGCGATCCCGGCTCCGCGTGCTCGAGGACACCGCGTAGCGCCGCGAGCTGAGCTCAGAAGATCGCGTCGATGCGCGCGAGGATGTCCGGCGTGAGCCGGTCGATGACCTCGAGAGCGCCGAGATTCTCACGGACCTGCTCAACACGACTCGCCCCGGTGATCACCGTCGAGACGTGCGGATTGGCCGCACACCAGGCGATCGAAAGTTGCGCGAGGCTGACGCCAAGTTCGGCGGCGATGACGCCGAGCTCGCGCACACGCTGGTTCGCGCCGGCGTCGGTCACATCCGCCTTGAGCCATCCGTACCCGGGGAGCGCGGCACGGCTTCCCGGAGGGATGCCTTCCGTGTACTTACCGGTGAGCAGCCCGGACGCGAGCGGGCTCCATGTGGTGAGGCCGAGACCGATGCGGTCATAGAGCGGCGCGAACTCCTTCTCGACCTTGTCCCGCTCGAAGAGGTTGTACTGCGGCTGCTCCATCACCGGCTTGTGCAGGTGGTGGCGATCGGCGATGTCCCACGCCTCGGTGATCGCCGCAGCGCTCCATTCCGACGTCCCCCAGTACAGCGCACGACCGGAGCTGATGATGTCGTGCATCGCCCGCACCGTCTCCTCGATCGGGGTTTCGGGATCGGGGCGGTGACAGAAGATCAGGTCGAGGAAGTCCAGGCCAAGCCGCCGCAGTGAGCCGTCAACTGCGTGGAGCAGGTACTTGCGGTTGAGCGTATTCCGCGTGTTGACCGACTCCTCGATGCCCCAGAAGAACTTGCTCGAGATGACGTACGTGTGCCGGGGCCAGCCGAGCTCCGCGATCGCCTCGCCCATGATGGTCTCCGAACGTCCGCCGGCGTAGACCTCGGCGTTGTCGAAGAAGTTCACCCCCGCGTCGTATGCCGTGGCGAGGCAATCGCGCGCGCTGCCGCCGGCGAGCTGGGGGCCGAAGCTGACCCACGAGCCGAACGAGAGTGCGCTCACCCGGAGCCCCGAGCGGCCGAGGCGTCGATACTGCATCTCCATGACGAGCGAGCATAGAGAGCCGGGGAGGAGTCGCGACTCGGCTCGGAGCGAATGAGTCAGTTCGATGTGCTCACCGGATGGGTCGCTGCTGGGGTGTTCGGCGTTGCCATCGCGTCGTCGCTCGTGAACCGCTGGCGGCTCTCCGCGGGACTGAGCTTCTCGATGGGATGGTTCCGCGCCCACAACTGGCTCGGTGCGGTGGCGGCCGCTGCCGGCATTGCGCACTGCCTCGCCTCGGTCACCCGGTCGACTCTTCCCGCCGGTGAGGAGATCGGCATCTGGGCGGGCGCGGCTGCGGTCGGTCTGCTCGTCCTCACCGCGTTTGCCGGCAGCGGACTCTCCGGGGCGAAACGCGACGCGCGGCCGCGGATCCGGCGCAACCACGTCGCGACCATGTTCGCCGTGCTCGCGGTGGGCATCGTGCACACCGCGCTGAACGGCCCATTGAGCGGTAGATGACGGATCCCGGATTGAAGCGCCGCGCGAACGGGACTCTGGCAAGATGGACCACCCGCGCACCTGCGGGGTTCATGACCGGGATTGAGATGCGCGACCGCGGGAGGCATTCCTGATGACCGAGACCACCGAGGCAGTTTCCCCGCCCGGCGCGGGACCTCAGCCCGCGTCGCCCGCCCCCCCGTCGAGTGACCTCGATCCACGCCGCTGGCTCGCACTGGCGAGCGTGATGACCGCGCTCTTCATGGTGCTGCTTGACGTCTCCATCGTGAACGTGGCGATCCCCGCGATCCGGTCGAATCTCGCGGCGAACAACGCCGATATCCAGTTCGTCATCGCCGGCTACGGCCTCGCTTATGCGGTGCTGCTCATCACCGGCGGGCGACTTGGTGACATCTTTGGCAGAAAGAGGCTGTTCATCATCGGGATGTCAGGGTTCGTGCTCGCGTCGGCGCTGTGCGGACTCGCGCAGAGCGCCATCATGCTCGACCTTTCGCGGGTGCTCCAGGGCGCGATGGCGGCGATGATGTACCCGCAGGTGCTCTCGGTGATTCAGGTCACGTTCCCGCCGCAGGAGCGGGCACGCGTTTTCGGCTTGGTGGGTGCGGTGATCGGGATCGCCACCATCACGGGACCGCTCGCGGGCGGGCTGATCATCCGCAACGACATCACCGGCGGTTCGTGGCGGTGGATCTTCCTGGTCAACCTGCCGATCGGCATCGCGGCGCTCATCGCCGCGACCCGGCTCATCACCGAGTCGCGCGCGCCCAATGCCACACGTCTCGATCTCGGCGGGGTCGTGCTCGCGACTGCGGGAATCCTGCTCCTCGTGTACCCACTCGTCGAGGGACAGGTCGCCGGATGGCCGGCATGGACGTTCATCTGCATGGCGCTCAGCCCGGTGATGCTCCTGCTCTTCATCCTTTACGAGCGATCGCTGCCGTCGACGAGGTTCCCGCTCGTCCAGCTCTCGCTGTTTCGCATCAGGTCCTTCAGCGTCGGTGTTGGGATCTCCGCGGTGTTCATCGCCGGCATCCCAGCGTTCTTCTTCACCTTCAGCTTGATGCTCCAGGTCGGGCTGGGATTCAGTGCGCTCAACGCCGGCCTGACGACGATTCCGTGGAGCCTCGCCTCGGCGATCGCGTCCGCGATGTCGGCGCGGGTGGCTCCTCGGCTTGGCAAGTGGACGATCGCCATCGGTTCGTCGTTGCTCGTGATCGGAATGTTCGGCGTCATCCTGACCCTCAACCTCCAGGGCACGAACGTCACCGGGTGGGATCTGATCCCGTCGTTCATCATCAGCGGACTCGGCCTGGGCACGGTGATCGCGCCGCTGCTCAACATCATCCTGGCGGGCGTCCCGGGACGAGACGCCGGGTCCGCATCAGGCGTGCTGACAACGTTTCAGCAGCTCGGAGGCGCGATTGGCGTCGCCATCGTCGGCGTGGTGTTCTTTGGTCTCCTCTCGAGCCGCGCGCCTGATGCCGTCCAGGCGGTCACCCCGCAGCTGCAGGCGCAGCTTGCGGCTGCCAACGTTCCGGCGCCGCAGGCGCAGGCCGCTATCGCCAAGTTCACCAGCTGCTTCAAGCAGCAGGCGGCATCCAGCGATCCGTCGGCGCCGGTCCCCGGCTGCCCCAGCGCCGGCTCGGCAGCAGCCACGAACCCGACGAGCCTCGCGTTCGCGACCGCCGCGCGGGGCGCGCTGGCCAGCGATTTCGTCACGTCGGTCGAACGCATCCTCTTCTTCAACGTCGGCTTCTGGGCGCTCACCGGCGTGCTCTCGATGCTGCTCCCCCGGGCGCGTCCACAGCCCGTCGCCGGAGCTGCTCACGCCGCGTGAGGAGGGGTCGGGCTGCGGGTGCGCTATGGGCACATCCGCAGCCCGCGGGGGACTTAGTTCGACAAGCCGTGGCTCACGTTCGAGAAGACGTTGTTCACGGTCTTTCCCAACGTGGTGAGAATCACGATGACCACGATCGCGATGAGGACGAGAATCAGCGCATATTCGACCATGCCCTGACCGTCCTCGCGTGACTGGAGCCTCTCTCCCAGCTCGCGGATGCGCTCCCGGACCTCCAGAACCCTGTTACCCATTTCACTACTCCGATAAAGACTTCCCCCCGTGTGGCGAGGCGATGCCTCCAGCCTGCGCCGCGATCTCAAACCCTTCCGGAAAGGCTGGTAACAGGGAGTCGCACATCGATTCGCGTTCCGGCGACGCGCTCGTGATCGAGCGAGATCGTCCCTTTATGGGCAGAAACGATCGCGGCGCAGATTGCCAGCCCCAGCCCGGCCCCTCCGGTCTTCCTCGATCGAGACACGTCGCCTCTTGAGAACCGTTCGAAGATCACCGGGCGCAGAGCGGTGGGGACGCCTGGTCCCGTATCGGTGATGGAGATCACGCATGCACCCGGCGGGGACGGCGTGAGCGCCAGCGCGACAGTCCCATCCCTGGGGGTGTAGGCGAGCGCATTCTCGAGCAGGTTGTCGAAGAGACGCCCCAGCAGGAGCGGGTCACCCTCGACGATCCCTTCGCAGCTGAGCCGCCTGGTCAGCCGGACCCCGAGCGCGGTCGCGTGGCCCTCCCAGCGCGCGTAGGCCTCCTCAAGCACGTCGCTGATGTCGACACGGGAGACCGACGTCATCAGACCCCCCGCGTCGCCGCGAGAGAGGGTGAGCAGCGACTCGGAGATCTTCACAAGGCGCTGGGTGTTCTTGAGCGCCAGGCGCACGGTTGCGGTGAGCTCGTCGGGCGTGCGCGGCTGAAGCAGCGTGATCTCCAGGTCGCTCTGCAGCGCGGAGAGCGGATTGCGCAGCTCATGGGCGGCATCCGCGGTGAACCTCCGGAGCTGCTCGGTGGTGGCCACCTGAGCCCGATCGCGCGCGATCAGCGAGCGGACGGTGAGCTCGCTCAAGCACGCTGTGACCACCACCGCCACGAACTGGAACTTGGCGGTGAGCGGGTCCACGGAGCCGGTGAGGGCGGTCACCAGCGTGACCGCGACGGCTGCGGTGGTGATCACCGCCGCCAGCGGTGTCGGGAGCAGCCACGTGGCGAAGAGCACCGACAGGAGCAGCATGCCGCCCAGCGTCGGATTGTTGGGGACAACGAGTTCGATGACCAGGACCAGGGCGAGTACCGCTGCGCAGCCGAGGAAGGTCGCGGCGCGCGCGATCCACGAAGCCGGCTGACGAGGCCCGAACGCATCGCGCCGCCGGACGGCCGAGTTCACCTCACAGGCCCGCGGCTTCGCCGCTGATCATCCGGTAGCCGATGCCGCGGCAGGTCTCGATGAGCACGGATGCGCGAGCGGCCTGCAGCTTGCGCCGCACCTTCCCCGCGTAGACCTCGACCAATCCCGATTCGACCGTCTGGGCGTCACCCCAGACGGCGTCGTGGATCTGCTCCTTGCTCAACACCTGCGCGGGGTGGCGGAGAAAGAGCTCGAGGATCTCGTACTCCCGCCGGGTCGTCGGGATCACATCTCCGCCGACGGTCACCTGCCTCGCGGCGCTGTCCATGCTGAGGTTGCCCGCCTGGAGCACGTCGATCTGCGGTGCCATGCGACGCCGGCTCAGGGCTCGAACGCGCGCAAGCACCTCCTCGAAGTGGAAGGGCTTGGCGAGGTAGTCGTCCGCGCCGGCGTCGAAGCCCGCAAGCCGGTCCTTGACCTCATCGCGAGCGGTGAGCATCAGGATCGCGGTCGGCGCTCCCTGGAGGCGGACATGGCGGCAGACGTCCATCCCGTCGAGGTTGCCGCCGAGCATCACGTCGAGGATGGCGACGTCGTAGGGGAGCCCCGAACGGAGCGACTCGAGAGCCTCCTCGCCGCTCAGGGCGACGTCCACCGAGATTCCCGATTCCGCCAGCCCTCGGGCCAGGCTTCCGGCGACCTCAGGTTCGTCCTCGACCACGAGTACGCGCATGCAGGCAGCGTAGGCAGGCGTCGCCGCCTGCAGCGGCTTCGCGAGTGACTCGATACTTGCTCGGATGCAGGACGTCATCACCGCCGACGGCGATCTGGTGATCCGGCGGATCCGAGATCAACCGGACGACTACGAGCGGATGGTCGCCTGGCGGAACAGCCCGCACGTCCGGGAGTGGTGGGATCCAGACGATCCGCCCCTCACGGTTGCCGGGGTGATCGACGAGCTCGGGCTCCGGGGCTCCACGGACGACCCGACGACCTCGTGCCTCATCGAGATCGCCGGAGATCCGGTCGGCTTCGTCCAGTTCTACCCGTGGGACGCCGAGGAGGAGTATCTGGCCACGATCGGAGTGCGCGTCCCGAGTGGATCGTGGGGGCTCGACATCTTCATCGGTGCGGGTGCGCGGACCGGTCAGGGGATCGGGTCACGAACGGTGCGTGTCCTCTCCGATCACCTCTTCGCGGAGGAGGAGGCGACCGCGGTCGCGCTGATCACCGAGGCGACCAACCTTCGGGCTCAGGCCGCCTACGCGCGCGCCGGGATGCGCGTGTCCGGAGCCCCCTTCGAGGACACCGATGTGCGCGAGGGTCGGCGAGTCGAATCGATCCTCATGATCCGCGACCGGCCGGCCGGAAGAGCTGACGGGCGATGATCTCGCGCTGGACCTCGGAAGCGCCCTCGTAGATGCGGGTGCCGCGCACGTCACGGTAGAGGTGCTCGAGGAGGTGGCCGCGCTCGAGTGCCCGTGCGCCGTGGACCTGGATCGCAACGTCGATGGCCAGCATGGCGGTCTCGGTGGCGAACAGCTTCGCCATCGCGGCTGCCTCGGTGTTCGGGGTGATGCCGGCGTCCTGCGCCGCGGCCGCCGAATGGACCAGCAGGCGCGATGCCTGGACCCGGGTCGCGACGTCGGCGAGCTGGTGGCTCACCCCCTGCAGCGCCGACAGCGGCTTGCCGAAGGCCTGGCGCTCCGCGGCGTGGGTCACCGCGGCGTCGAGCGCCGCCTGGGCCATGCCCACCGCGCAGGCACCGACGCTGGGACGGAACAGGTCGAGGGTGCGCATCGCGACGCCGAAGCCGTGGTCGACCTCGCCGAGGACATGGTCCGCAGGCACCGGGACGCCGTCAAATCGAAGCCGGCCGATCGGATGATCGGCGAGGAAGGGGATCGGCTCCCCGGACAATCCGTGGCTCTCCCGGGGGACCGCGAAGGCGGTGATGCCCCTGGCACCGGCACCGCCGTTGGTGCGCGCAAACACCGAGTAGATGTCGGCGTCGGGGGCGTTGGAGATGAACACCTTCTCCCCGCTGAGCCGGAAGCCCGCGCCGTCGGGTTCGGCCGCGAGGCCGAGCGCAGCCACGTCGGAACCAGCGTCGGGCTCGGTCAGGGCGAACGCGGCGACCGCCTCGCCCGAGGAGACCCGGGGGATCCAGACGTCCACGACCGCGGAGCGACCGGCGACCAGGATGGGGTGGGCACCGAGCCCCTGCAGCGCAAAGGCGGTCTCGGCCTGCGTCGAATACCTCGCCAGACCTTCGCGTACCAGGCAGAGGGTCAATGCCGGGACCTCCCGGCCCGCCTGGAGCACCTCTGGCACCAGCCCGTTGCTCGAGAGTGCGGCAACCAGCTCGCGGTTGACCTTTCCCGGCTCGCCGCGGGCCGCGATCGGCGTAAGGAGATCTCGCGCGAGCGCCTCGCTTCGCGCCAGCAGGTCGCGATGGGCGGCGGTGAGATGCGCATACGTGGCGCTCAAGGAATGACCGCCACTCCAACCAGCTCGACCAAGGCGTTGGGGTCGAAGAGCTCGGTCACACCCAGCACCGCCATGGCCGGGTACCGGCGTCCGAAGTGTGTCCGCCACACGGCTCCCAGCTCGTGCGCCGAAGCGCGGTATTCGGCGAGATCGGTCACGTAGACCTGGAGGGAGACGACGTCATCCGGCTTCCCACCGGCTGCATGGAGGGCGGCGACGAGGTTTCGCGCCGCGAGGTCGAACTGCTCGACGATGGTGGCGCCGAAGATGGTCCCGTCCCCGGCCTGAGCTGTCTGTCCCCCGAGGTGAACCGTCTTCCCCGGCGCGGCGATGACCGCGTGGGCGTACCCCACCGGGACCGGGAGGTCCGGCGAGGTGACGATCTCGTGGCCGGGCTCGCTCACCGCCCCTCCCATATCGGTGCGCGCCGCTCGGTCCAGGCGCGGTGGTATTCGCCATGGTCGTGGCTGCCCATGAGCAGCGCCTGGGTCATCGCATCCAGCTCGAGCGAGCCGCCGAGGCCGATGTCGAGCTCGCGGGTGAGCAGCAGCTTGGTGGTGGAATAGGCGAGCGCCGGTCCGCCGGCCAGGAGGCGGGCCATGGCCAGCGCCGCCTCTGGCAGCGCCTGGTCGTCGACGACCGCGGTCGCGAGGCCGATCTCGAGGGCGCGCTCGGCGTCAACCGTGTCGCCGAGCAGGAGCAGCTCGGTCGCGCGCCCGAACCCGATCACCCGCGGCAGGAGGTAGGCCGATCCCATGTCGGCTCCCGACAGGCCGACCTTCGTGAAGAGAAAGGCGAACCGGGCGGAGCGCGCGAGCAGACGTAGATCCGAGGCGAGCGCGATCACCGCTCCGGCACCCGCCGCCACGCCGTTGACAGCGGCGATCACCGGCAGGGGCAGCTCTCGAAGGCCCTTGACCACCGACCCGGTCATACGCGTGAACTCGAGCAGGTCGCCGGGCTGCATCGATTGCAGGGCGCCAATGATCTCGACGACGTCGCCTCCGGAGCAGAATCCTCGCCCCGTACCGGTGATCACCAGCACGCGCGCGTCGCCACGATGCGGCAGCTCGGCGAGCAGGTCGCGAAGATCCGCGTAGACGTCGAAGGTGAGCGCGCCGAGCTGCTCCGGGCGGGTCAGCGTGATCGTGGCAACGCCGTCGGTGACCGCGAAATCGAAGTGTTTCCACTGCTCCGTGAACCCGGCTGACGCCCGGAATCGAGTCACGCCCGCCTTCCTCCTGTGTCGACCGCCGGGGTGAGCTCGCGCAGCGCGCGCCGATCGATCTTGCCCGAGCCGGTCCTCGGCAGTTCGGTGACCACGCGCACCTCCCCGGGGACCTTGTGGGGCGAAAGGCGCTCGCGCACGAACGCCTGCAAGGTCTCGGGCGTCGCCGCCGCACCACTGGTGAGGACCACCCAGGCGCAGCCGCGCGTCAGACCATCCTGTTGCGCGGCTACGACGGCGCATTCCACGACCTGAGGATGGGTCGCAAGACAGCGCTCGATCTCCGCCGGCGCCACCCAGATGCCGCCAACCTTGAGCAGGTCGTCAGCGCGTCCCCGGTACTGGAAGTACCCGTCAGCGTCGCGTTCGACGAGGTCCTCGCTCATCACGAGGTCGGGCGCGAACGTTCGCGCCGAGGCCTCGTGGTCCTGCCAGTACATCCTCGCCGCGCTCTCACCCCGGACCCAGAGCCTCCCGATCTGCCCGTCGGGTACGGGGTTGCCCTGCTCGTCGACCACCTCGGCGGCGTAGCCGGGAACGACCTCGCCGATGCTCCCGGGGCGCACCCTCCCCGGCCGGTTGGAGATGTAGATGTGATACGCCTCGGACGATCCGATGCCGTCCAGCACCTCGATCCCGAAGGTCTGGTTCCAGCGGCGGTGGAGCGGCTCGGGGAGCGCTTCGCCGGCGGACGTGCAGAGGCGCAGGCAGCTGAGATCCTGCCGGGCTGCGCTCGGATGGTCGAGCATCGCCTGCATCATGGTCGGGACGTTGACGAGGATGGTGGGACGGTGCCGGGCGATCAGCTCGAAGATCAGCTCGGGGGTCGTCCTCTCCGCGAAGATCACGCCCGTGCCGCCGACCCCGAACGGGAACAGTGCGACCAGGTCGCGGGCGTACCCGAAGAACAGTTTCGGCACCGGAAGGACGATGTCCTCCGAGCGGAGACCGAGCACGCCCTGCGCGTAGCCCTCAAAGTTGACGATCGGGCTGCGTGAGGTGTGCACGCAGGCCTTCGGTCTGCCCGTGCTCCCTGTGGTGAACTTCCAGATCGCGATGTCGTCGCGCGCCGCCGGTCTCGCGACGAGATCCGCCGACTGTCGCGAGAGCAGCGACTCGAGGGACACCTCACGCTCACCCAACAACGCCTTCCCCGGGTTCACCACCAGGAGCGTCGGGCGCACACGGCTTGCCGCCGCGGCCTCGCGCATGCGCTCGAGGGTGACGCCGTCGACGACCACCACCGCGGCCTCGGTGTAGTCCAGGTAGTACGTGTAGTCCTTCGGCTGCAGGAACGTGTACACCTCGGCGGTCACGGCGCCGATCTTCTGCACGGCGTACCAGGTGGCCACGAATTCGGCCGAGTCGGCGAGGGCGAGGAGCACGCGCTGGTGTGGCTGGACGCCAAGCTCGATCAGCGCGTTGCCCACCCGGTTGGTGAGGGCCGCGAGCTCGGCGTAGGTGGTGGCGCCCGCCGGCCCCACCAGCGCCGGGAGCTCTCCGCGGCCTTCGAGCAGGTTTCGATCCAGGAAGACCGTGGCCAGATTCGGGCCCGGCGCGATCCCGGCCGCCGTGCTCACGACCCGGGCTCGGTCTCGACCTGCCGGCGGATCAGATCGACCAGGAGCCGGGTGAGCGTGCCCAGGGTCGCCTCCCCCTCGACCGCCGTGGCCTCGGCAGGAGCTCCGCAGTAGGCGCGGTCCATGCCCATCGCGAGGAAGTCGGTCTGGCCGGCGGCCATCGCTTCCGGCATGTTGAGCTCGTAGGCGGGGAGTCGGCGCATGATCTCGGACTCGACCAGCTCCGGCCGTGTGGCCAGGACCAGGGAGGTCTCGTAGCGCCCGGCGTGGGACGCGCCGCTCTGGAACTCCGGGGTCAGCTGCTGTGCCATGACCCGGCGGGTGGGATCGAGGAGCCCCACCTTCGCGTCCTCAGCGGCGCGCCGGAGCGTCGAGACCTGGGCCGGCTCGAAGTGACTGTTGACGATCACCTGGTGACGGAAGCCCTGGGCTCGCAGGGATGCGCAGACCTCGACGACGATCGCATGGAGGGTGGCCTCGCTGATCGTGACCGCTCCCGTGAACGCTGCCGAGTAGCGGGTCACGCCGAAGGCGATCTCGGGGAGCACCAGCGCGCACACGGTGCTGTCGCCGGAGAGCGCCAGCGCTGCCCGCACGCAGATCGCCGTCGAGATGACGGAATCGGTGCCGAGCGGGGCGTGCGGGCCGTGCGGTTCCACAGCGCCGACCGGGAGCAGCAGCACCGGCGTGGGGCCGGTATCGAGCAGCGCCCGCGCACGCGGCGACGTCAGGTCGGCGAAATGAATCGACGCAGGCATGCTGACGACGCCACATTCACGACGGTCCACACTTTACAGTTGCGCCCAGACTCAGATGCGAATTGCGGTTGTCGGGGGCGGGCCGGGCGGACTGTACTTCGCGGCGCTCACCAAACAGCTCGACCCGAGCCACGAGATCACGGTGTGGGAGCGCAACGCCGATGACGACACCTTCGGGTTCGGCGTGGTGTTCTCGGATGAGACGCTGGGCGGCATCGAGCACGCCGACCCGGCGATCCACGAGGCGATGTCACGCGAGTTCGCGCGCTGGGACGACATCGACATCCACTACCGCGGACAGGTGATCACGTCCGGGGGGCACGGTTTTGCCGCAATGAGCCGCAGGCGGCTCCTCCAGATTCTGCATCAGCGCTGCCGCGAGCTCGGGGTCACGCTGCGCTTCACCACCGAGGCGCCTCCCGCTCGTGAGCTCGCGGTGACACATGACCTCGTGGTCGGCGCCGACGGCGTGAACTCCGCAACTCGCGCGACGTACGCCGACACGTTTCTTCCGGCGCTCGACGTGCGCCGCTGCAAATTCATGTGGCTCGGGACGGATCTCGTCTTCGATGCCTTCAAGTTCTACATCGTCGAAACACCACACGGCATCATGCAGATCCACGGCTACCCGTATGACGCGACCGGCAGCACGTTCATCGTCGAGATGCACGACACCGTGTGGCGCAAGGCGGGGTTCGACACGCTCGCGGGCCGGCCACTCGATCCCGGCGAGAGCGACATCGCGAGCATCGCCGAGATTCGCCGGCTCTTCGCTGACATCCTCGCGGGTCACGCGGTGCACGCGAACAACTCGAGATGGATCAGCTTCACGACCGTGCGCAACGAGCGCTGGCACCACGGCAACGTGGTGATCCTCGGTGACGCCGCGCACACCGCGCATTTCTCGATAGGCTCCGGAACCAAGCTCGCAATGGAGGACGCACTCGCGCTCGCCGCGTGCCTCCACGAGCAGACGTGCGTCGCGCTCGCGCTGGAGGCGTACGAGGCTGAGCGCAAGCCGGTGGTCGTATCGACACAGCGTGCAGCGCAGGCGAGCCTGGAGTGGTTCGAGAATCTCGGTCAGTACGTCCATCAGGAGCCGTTGCAGTTCGCGTTCAACATCCTCACCCGCAGCCGGAGGGTCACCCACGACAACCTGCGCCTGCGCGACCCGGAATTCGTACGCGACGTTGAGGCCTGGTTCGCGAGCCAGGTGGCGGCTCAGCAGTCACAACCCCCGGCGAGGGACACGCCGCCGATGTTCCAGACGTTCCGGCTGCGCAACCTCGCCTTGAAAAATCGTGTGATCGTCTCGGCGATGGACATGTATTCAGCGATCGATGGCATGCCCAACAACTTTCACCTGGTGAACACGGGCAGCAAGGCGCTCGGCGGTGCCGCTCTGGTGATGACCGAGATGGTCTGCGTTTCGGCGAGCGGTCGCATCACCCTCGGATGCGCCGGGATGTACGCACCGGAACACGAGTCCGGATGGCGGAGGATCGTTGAATTCGTGCACGATCGGACCACGGCGCGCATCGGCCTGCAGCTCGGACACTCGGGGCGCAAGGGGTCCACGCGGCTGATGTGGGAGGGGATGGACGAGCCACTCCCCGAAGCGAACTGGGATGTGGTCGCGCCGTCGCCGATTGCGTATTCCGGCGTCAACCAGGTGCCCCAGGAGCTCACCACGCAGGCGATGACCGAGATCCGCGAACAGTTCGTCAGCGCAGCCGCCGCCGGCGAGCGAGCCGGATTCGACCTTCTCGAGCTGCACTGCGCCCACGGGTACCTGCTCTCCAGCTTCATCTCGCCGATATCCAATCAACGATCGGACCAGTACGGCGGCACGCTGCAGAACCGTCTCCGCTTTCCCCTGGAGGTGTTTGACGCCGTCCGCGGCGTCTGGCCATCCCACAAGCCGATGACCGTGCGGATCTCGGCGACCGACTGGTATCCCGGCGGCATCGACGCCGACGACGCGGTCGAGATCGCGCGTTGCTTTGCCGCGCACGGAGCCGACGCCATCGACGTGTCGACGGGTCAGGTCATCAAGGACGAACGACCAGCGTTCGGGCGTTCATACCAGACGCCCTACGCGGATCGCATCAGGAACGAGGTGGGCATCGCGACCATCGCGGTGGGAGTGATCTCGTCTTACGACGACGTCAACTCATTGCTCCTCGCGGGCCGCGCCGACCTCTGCGCGCTCGCACGGGCGCACCTCTACGATCCGAACTGGACGCTGCACGCCGCCGCCGACCAGGGCTATGCCGGACCCGGCGCAGAGTGGCCGGACCCATTCAAGGCGGGCAGCCGCAAGCCGCAGGGGGGACGCAGCGACGGTCCCAAACCCAGGCTCCAGCTCATCCGCGACGGCGAGACCCGCACCCGTCACAGCCGCTGGCGACCGTCATGACGCGGGCAGCGAGGGCTGAGCGATGAGCGCGGTCGCCAGGCTGTCGAGGAACCACTTGCGCTCGTGCACCAGGAAAAAGAGGTGTCCGCCAAAGAAGGTCACCAGGTCCGAGCCGGCGATGCCGAGATGCATCCTCCTGGCGTCGCCGAACGGAGTGATCTTGTCCTTCCTGCCGTGAAGGACGGTGGTGGGAACATGGATCTCGCCGAGGCGGTCCATGCAGTCGAACGAACGCGAGGCCTGTCGCTGGCGGGCGAACGCGTATCGCGGCTGCGGATACTTGCCCCGGAAGACCAGGCTCGAGAGGACACTCAGCATCTCCATGCGCGGTGTGGGTGCATCGAGGCGTGCCGCTGCCGCGGTGCTGACGAGAACGAGCCGGGCGACTCGATCAGGGTGATCGAGTGCCAGGGCAAGGGCAATCTTCCCGCCCATTGATATGCCGAGCACCGTCGCCCGGGACATGCCAACAGCCTGCATGAGCGCCTCGGTGTCGTTGGCCAACATCGGGATCGTGTACGGAACGTCAGGCTTGTCGGTGCGTCCGGCGCCCCGGTTGTCGAAGGCGAGCACGCGGTGGGTCTGGGCGCACCAGGCGGTGAGCCACCCCCACTGGGAGATGTCCTGAGCCAGCCCCCCGATCAGCACGAGTGGCTCACCGGAGCCATGCAGCTCGTAGTACATGTCGATGTCGCCGGCACGGATGACAGGCACGCTCAGACCCCAGAACGCGTGGACATCAGCGCGAGCCGGCCGCGCTGTGACTGAGATCCTCCTCGATCCCACGCGCGGCGGCAAGCAGGTGTGGCAGGAACTCCCCGCGCACCAGGTCCGCGGACCCGCGGCTCACCGGCGAGGAAACGTTGACCGCCGCGATGACGCGCCCCGATTGATCGTTGATCGGAGCCGCGATGGCGCGTAGGCCCTCCTCGAGCTCCTCGTCCACGAATGCCCACCCCTGCTCGCGCACCAGGAGCAGCTCGGCCCGCAGCGCCGCAACGTCGGTGACGGTGCGTGCGGTCAGACGACGCAGCTCGACCGTCGAGAAGTAACCGTCGAGCCAGTCATCGCTCTGGCCTGCGAGCAGGACCCGGCCCATCGATGTGGCGTAGGCGGGAAAGCGCGTGCCGACGCTGATGGTGATGGTCATGATCCGGCGGGTCGGAACGCGGGCGACATAGACGACGTCGTCGGCGTCGAGCACCGACACCGATGACGACTCACGGAGAATGCCGACCAAGCGCTCCAGATGGGGCTGGGCGACCTCGTGGAGGCTGAGGCTCGAGAGGTATGCGTACCCAAGCTCGAGGACGCGAGGACGAAGTGCGAAAAGCCGTCCGTTGCTGCGCACGTATCCGAGCTCGGACAGCGTGCGCAGGAACCTCCGCGCCGATGCGCGGGTCAGGCCGGCCGCTCGCGCCACCTCGCTCAGGGTCAGCTCCGGGTGTTCGGCATCGAATGCGCGGATGACCGCGAGACCCCGTTCCAGGGATTGCACGAAATCCGTGCCGACCCCCCGGTCGACGCGCGCCGTCGCCGGTCGATCCGAGCCGGTCACGTCGCCTCCGCTGACGCATCGGTGCCCGAGAGTGCGTCGCGCGCGACGCTGAACGCGCGGTTCGCGCGCGGAACGCCCGCATACACGGCGACCTGGAGCAGGATCTCCTTGATCTCCTCGACGCTGACGCCGTTGCGCAGCGCTGCACGGACGTGCATCGCCAGTTCGTGCTCCGAACCCTGGGCGGCCAGCATCGCGACCGTGATGCAGCTGCGCGTCCGTCGATCGAGGCCGGGTCGCGACCAGACAGAACCCCAGGCCGAGCGCGTGATGTACTCCTGAAAATCAGCGGTGAACGCGTCGGCGTCGGCCGTGGCGCGATCCACATACGCGTCACCGAGGACCTCGCGCCGAGTGGTCATTCCCTGATCCATCATGTCGTCGCTCACGCCGTTCCTCCCTCGTCTTCGGTCAGATGGTCGAGCACCAGGCGGTTCACGATTCCGGGCTGCTCGACGTTGACCAGGTGAGCGGCATCCGGCACCACCGCCACCGTCGCATCGCGAAATGACGCGCGGAACATCACCGCGCTCGCGGCCGGGACAACCGGATCCTCCGCACCCGCGATGAGCAGCGTCCGCGCATCGATTCGGTGGATGTCGGTGCGCAGATCGCACGCGGCCACCGCCTCGCAGCAGCTCGCGTAGCCCTCGGCCTCCATGCCGGCGAGAGCGGCGACAAAACGCTGCAGCGTCGCGGGATGCCTCTCGGCGAAGCGCTCGGTGAACCAACGGGCCGCGATGCCGGGCGCGATCGGCCCGATGCCGCCGGCTCGGACGGCGGCTGCCCGATCGGTGTACCTGGCGGACGGCTCAAGCCGCGCCAGTGTCGACATCACCACCAGCCTGCTGATGCGCGCCGGGTGATGCGCCGCAACCCAGAGCCCCACCATGCCACCCAACGACAGCCCGCAGAACGCGACCGATGCCACTCCGAGCTTGTCGAGCAGCGCGATCAGGTCGGCACCGAGGTCCTTCACGCTGTATGGACCCGGCGGCGCGGGCGATGCGCCGAGACCGCGATGATCGTAGAGCAGCATGCAGTAACGCTCGCCGAGCGGATCCTGCGCATCCCACATGTCCCTCGACGTACCGAGCGCGCTGCTCATCACCAGCATCGGTTTGTGGCGATCACCGAGCACCGAGTAGGCGAGCTCGATGCTCATGGGGAGGTGGCGGCAGCGCGGTGCGCGGCCAGCGCGCGCCGGATCAACTCCTCGATCGACCCCAGATATCCGGATGGGTCGAGGGCAGCCGCGATCTGCTCATCGGAAAGGTGCCTGCGCACCTCGGGATCGTTGCGCACGACGTCGGCAAATGAGATCCGGCGTTCGATCGCCTCCTCGCTGCAGCGTTGAACGATGCGTCGCGCGCTCGACCGGCCGGTCTGACGGGCCAGGTGAAGCGCGAGACTCTCGGCCATCACCAGGGCGCCGTCCGATGCAAGGTTCTCGCCCATCCGACGAGCGTCGACGTGTAACGAGCCGAGCAGCACCGCGGCGTGGTGGCTGGCACCGCCGGTGATGCGAAGCAGCTCACGGATGGTCTCCCACTCCGCATGCCAGGCGCCCGTTGCCCGCTCGTGCTCCTGGACCATGGCGCCGAACACCGTCCCCACCAGGCCGGGCGCACGCTCGGCGGCAGCCAGAACCAGCACTGCGCGAACCGGATTCCGCTTCTGTGGCAACGTCGACGACGTGCCGCGGTCCGCGCCGGCGGCTTCGGCGACCTCCGCCTGAACGAGCAGCACAACGTCGCGAGCGATCTTGCCGGCGACGCCGACCGCCGCGCCGAGCGCGGCCGCAAGCTCCGCCACGCGGGTGCGATCCGTGTGCCACGGGATGACGG
>JBAPOS010000248.1:0-2063 GCA_049279755.1 Candidatus Dormiibacterota bacterium
TCTTGCCGGGCGAGAGGTGCGTGACGTCGTGGCCGTCGATCACGATCTGGCCGCTGGTGGGCTCGTCCAGCCGGGTCAGCAGGCGACCGGTGGTGGTCTTGCCGCAGCCTGACTCGCCGACCAGGCCGAGGGTCTGGCCCCTGGCCACCGACAGGTTGATCCCGTCGACGGCCTGGACGGCGCCGACCTGGTGCCGGAACACGACGCCGCGAGTGACGGGGAAGTGCCGGACCAGGCCCGTCACCTGGAGCAGCGCGTCGCCAGACGACGCCCTGTCCGTTCCCGCCTCGGGCACCGGCGGCGTCTGGATCTGCTCGGTCACTGTGTCTCCCCGCTCGCCTGCGGGCCTTCTGGGCCCTTCGGCTCGCTCATACCGGCTCCCTGGCTTCTGGTTCATCGGCCGGCGTCTTGGCCTCGCCCGGGACGTTGCCGACCGACAGTGCGGCCCACTCCCGGGCTCGTTCATCGGCGGTCAGGTGGCAGGCCGCCGCGTGACCCGGCGTCACCACCTCGCGCAGTGCTGGCACCTCAGTCTCGCAGCGCCGTCCGCCGACCAGCTCGGTGTAGCGGCAGCGCGGGTGGAACGGACAGCCCGAGGGGACCCTGATCAAGCTGGGCGGCGTGCCCGGGATCGGGACCAGCCGGGTGGTCTTCTCCCGGTCCATTCGCGGCATGGAGGACAGCAGCCCCCAGGTGTACGGATGGTCTGGCCGGCCGAAGATGTCAGCGGCGGACCCGTACTCGGCGACCCGGCCGGCGTACATGACCAGGATGTCGTCGGCGAGCTCGGCCACCACGCCCAGGTCGTGGGTGATGATGATGACCGCCGAGCCGAACTCCGACTGCAGGTCGGAGATCAGGTCGAGGATCTGGGCCTGCACGGTGACGTCGAGCGACGTGGTGGGCTCGTCCGCGATCAGCAGCTCGGGGTCGCAGGACAACGCCATGGCGATCATGGCGCGCTGCCGCATGCCGCCGGAGAACTGGTGCGGGTAGTCGTCCACCCGGGTCTCGGGCGTCGGGATCCCGACCCGGCCGAGCAGGTCGATGGCGTGCCGGCGGGCGGCCTGCTTGCTCACCTTGTTGTGGATCCGGAACGCCTCGATGATCTGGTCGCCCACCGTGTAATAGGGGTGCATCGAGGACAGCGGGTCCTGGAAGATCATGGCCATCTTGCTGCCGCGCAGCTCACGGACCCGGCCCGGGCTCGCGTTGACCAGGTCCTCGCCCTCCAGCCGGATGTGGCCGGTGATCTCGGCCTTGGTCCCGTGGTGCAGGCCCATGATGCCCAGGCTGGTAACGCTCTTGCCTGAGCCGGACTCGCCCACGATGCCCAGCGTGCGCCCGCGTTCGAGGACGAACGAGATGCCGTCCACCGACTTGACCAGGCCGTCGTCGGTGCGGAAATGGATCCGCAGGTCCTCGACCTCGAGGAGCGGGGCCATCAGAACCGGACCCGCGGGTCGATGACCGCGTACAGGATGTCCACGACCATGTTGGCGATGACGATGAAGAACGAGGCGATCATGACCACACCCATGATCTCAGGCAGGTCCTGGTTCTGGATGGCCAGGATGGTGAACTGGCCGAGACCGGGAAAGGAGAAGGTCGTCTCGGTCAGGATGGCGCCGCCGAGCAGCAGGCCGAGGTCCAGGCCGAAGATCGTGACGATCGGCGTCAGCGCGGCCCGCAGCCCGTGTTTCACTATGACCTGCCGTTCCCGCAGGCCCTTGGCTCGGGCGGTCCTGATGTAGTCCTCCCCCATCGTCTCCAGCATCCCCGCCCTGGTCAGCCGGGCGTACAGCGCCGCGTAGAGGAAAGCGAGCGTTACCCAGGGCAACACCAGGTTACGCGCCCACAGCGCCGGATTCGAGGTGAAGCTGACGTCGTGCACGTTGGGGAAGATCGGCCACTTGTAGCTGAACAGCTCAAGCGCGATGAGGCCGGTGAAGAACACCGGCAGCGACACGCCGGCCAGCGCGATGCCCATGGAGAACCGGTCGAAGATGCTGCCGCGGCGCAGCGCGGACAGCACGCCGATGGACACCCCGCCGATCAGCCAC
>JBAPOS010000249.1:0-5871 GCA_049279755.1 Candidatus Dormiibacterota bacterium
CGCGAGGATCGTCCGTTCCGTCTCTTCGAGCCGGGCGGCCAGCGCCAGGACGCGGCTCCGTGCGGCGCGCGTGGCGGTCAGCGCGTCAGCGAGCGAAACCGGAGTGCCACCACTTCGTTTTTGTTTCTTTCCAGCCATGATCGCAGCGACCCTACCATAGACTGCGACGGTGGATCCGACGCAAGCAGCGCGCCCACTTGCGGCTCTGGTCGGCGCAGCCGGAATCGACGCGGCGCTCCCTCCGAGGTCGGCGGCAATCGCCATCACAGCGATCCACTCGGACTCGCGTTTGGTGAGCCCGGGCAGCCTGTTTGTTGCGGTGCCCGGACGCCAGGCCGACGGCCATCAGTTCATCGCTGCCGCCATCGCACGAGGCGCTGTCGCCGTCGTGGCCGAACGTCTGCCGGAGGTGGCTCTCGACGCCTCGATACCCGTAATAACCGTCGCCAACACGAGACTGGTCGTCTCCGACCTGGCAGCCGCGTTCCATGACCACCCCAGCCGGAGTCTGTGCGTGGTCGGGGTCACGGGAACCGATGGCAAGACCACAACCGCGACGCTCCTCTGGCACGCGTGGCGTGCGTCGGGGATTGCCGCCGCGTCGATCACCACCGTCGACCGGCGGACCGGCGACGGCATTGTCTCCAACCCATCGCGACAGACCACTCCCGAGGCGCCGGAGTTGCAGGCGGAGCTTGCCCGCATCCGCGACACGGGCTGCACGCACGTCGCGCTCGAGACGTCATCGCATGCGCTCGAGATGCACCGAACCGACGGCGTCGAGTTTCGCGCGGCGGTCTTCACCCGGATCACCACCGAGCACCTCGAGCTGCACGGCAGCCGCGACCGGTACCTCGCTGCCAAGGCCCGCCTGCTCGAGCACGTGTCGACGCGACCCGACGGCATTGCGGTTCTCGATGCCGGTGACTCATTCGCGTTTCCACATCTCGCGGCCATCCCGGTGGCGACGAGGCTCACCTACACCGACCTGCCCGACATTGACGCGGACCTGCGCGCCGACGACGTCGTCGCGGCACCGACCGGCATCCGTTTCACGGCCCGGACCCCCTGGGGCGACGCGGCCGTGCGTCTTCGCGTGACCGGCAGGTTCAACGTCCGCAACGCGCTCGCGGCGCTGGCAGCCGCCTGCGCCACGGGTGCGGACCTGGGCAGCGCCGTCCGGGGCTTCGAAGCCGCGGAGGCGGTCACCGGTCGTATGGAGCGCGTCGATCTCGGCCAACCCTTCGCCGTGGTGGTGGACTATGCGCACACCACCGACGCGCTCGAGACCGTGCTCACCGAGCTGCGCCCCACCACCTCGGCACGGCTCTGGGCGGTCTTCGGGTCGGCAGGCGAGCGTGACCTGGAGAAGCGCCCGGCGATGGGATCGGTGGCCGCGCGTCTCGCCGACATCACCGTCATCACCGATGAGGATCCCCGCGGCGAGAACCGCGAGCGGATCCTCGAGCAGATCGCCGCCGGAGCCGTCGCGGCCGGCGCCGTTCGCGACGAGAACCTGTTCGTCATCCCCGATCGCGTGGAGGCGATCGGCTTCGCGGTGTCGAACGCCGCGGCGGGGGACACGGTGCTCTGCGCGGGCAAGGGCCACGAGAAGACGCTGGAGACCGCGACCGGCGAGATTCCGTGGGACGAGCGAGCGGTCGCGACCGCCGCGATCCGCCGCCGGCTCACGTGATCGGGTGGCGGTTCGGGATGCCGGGCCGGCGCGGGTAGTCCTCAGGGGTGGGCGCGACTTTGGTCACGCGCAGCACCCCGTTCGCCGGTGCTTCTGGACCATCTCCACCGCACGCCAGCGCCGCGGCCGCGCACGCGGAGCGCGCCGCCGGTGCGTCTGCCACCAGTGCAGACAGGCTGCCCCCGACGCGGAGCAGCGGCAACGCGAGCTCGCACAGCACCGGCGGTGGCGCGGTCGCTCGTGACGTCGCCAGGTCAAACCGTTCGCGCATGCCCTCTCGGCGTCCGGCGTCCTCGGCACGGAGCGCTTCCACGCTCACTCCGGACAGGCACAGCAGACCGGCAACGTGGTCGAGAAATGCGGTCTTGCGCCGGTCGGAATCGAGGAGGGTCACAGAGAGGTCCGGCCGGAGAATCGCGATGACGATCCCGGGCACGCCACCGCCTGACCCGATGTCGACCACGCTGGAGTGCGGTGATGGCGCGGCCACCCGGAGCAGTTCCTCGACCTCGACGACGTTGCGCTCCCACATCGATTCGCGCGAGATCGACGTCAGGTTGACACGCGTCGACCAGCGCGCCAGCTCATCGAGATAAGCGTCAAGGGTCGCGTGCAGGTCGCCGCGGCGAACCGATCCCATGGCGCCGAGCCTAGCGCCCCTCCTCGAGCGTGGCGGCTCGGTGACGTTGGCTCGATAGCCTCCCCGAGCGACCCGCTCCGTGCGATCATGCAAAGAGCGATGGAGATGAACCCGGAACCGTCCGACCGGTGCCCGATCTGCAAGGGTGAAATGCTCTCGGTGCTGTACTACGGCGCCGATGGTGAGTCGGTCGGGGGCCACCGGATCTGTCCCGGCTGCGGACCGCGGACCGCCGTGGAGCTTGTCGCTGCTGACCAGATCCGCCGGCGTCTGCTGGAGCGCAAGGCCTCTTAACCTCGTTCGGGCACACACTTGCTCGATCGATCCGGTGCTTCTCGCATGTTCCGCCTTCGGCCCTGTCACGCGGGCGTTACGGGCCGTGACGGCGCGATGACATGCGGAGGCGACCCGTCCACCCGATGGGAGACTGCTCGCGATGCGTCTCCCCCGTTTTCCGTTCGCCCATCACCGGCTCGCTCTGGCTTTGCCATTCGCGCTGGCGCTCACCCTGATCGGCGCGCCGGCGGCCGCGGGGCCAACCCCCACGGGGCTCACGGCGGCTCAGCAGGCAGCGGCCGCGGCGGCGAAGGACGCGCAGAACGCCAAGGACGCCGCCAACAACGCTGACACCTCCCTTTCCCTGGCGCGGGCGGCGCTAGCGGCGGCGAACGCCCACCTCGCCGTGCTCACCACGCAGATCAGCGCCCTCAAGGCCACCATCGCCGCCGACACCGCGATCCTGCGGACCGTCGACGCACAGCTCTCCGCCGACCGGGGGCACCTGGCTGCGTACATCCGTCAGTCGTATGAGAGCGGGGGCTCGCAGGCGATGCTCGCCTACATCATCTCGGCGAACACCATCGCTGCGGCGATCCAGCGCGATGTGCAGGTCAACGAGATCTCGTCGGCGAGCCAGCAGCTGGTCGCGCGCATCGGAGCCGAGGAACAGAAGGCGAGCACGACGCTTGCGCAGCACACCGCCGGCCTCGCGCAGCTCGCCGCCGAGGAGGAGCAGTCGCGGACCGAGCAGGCGATCATCAAGGTGCAAACCCAGAACCTGCTCCTCGCCGACATCACCGCCCATGCACACGTGTCCCAGGCGCAGAAGGCGCTCGCCGCGGCGGTGGCGTCACTCGCCGCCGCGCGCGCGCGTGATGCGATCTACCAGGCGGTTCCCGGTCCGCTGTTCACGGTCGATACCAACCTGACCCTGCCCAGTGGTGAGACCGCGGCGAGCCTCAACCAGTTCCTCAACGGATCGGCGCTTGCGGGGCTGGGTGCGAGCTTCATGCTGGCGGAGACGACGTACCACGTGAGCGCGCGGTACTTCGTCGCCCACGCGATTCTCGAATCCGGCTGGGGCACCAGTGCGATCGCGCAGTACAAGCACAACCTCTTCGGCTTCGGCGCCGACGACGCCAACCCCTACGGTGACGCGACCACGTTCGCGAGCTTCGACGCGTGCATCCAGTACGTCGCTCAGTTCATCGCGACCAACTACCTGACGGTTGGCGGGCAGTTCTATCACGGCCCGACGCTGCGCGGGATGAACGTGGACTACGCGAGCGATCCCAACTGGGCGGAGAAGATCGCCAGCATCGCCGACACGATTCCGCCGCTTGCGGTTCCCTGAGCTACCTCGATCAGGAAGGGGACGGGGACATTGGGGCTTTACCTTTCACAGACAAGCTCACGAAATCGGTGACGACCGTCAGCAGTGCGCCCAAGACCGACATCACCGCGCCGCCAAGGAAAACATAGAAGCCGGCAAACAGGAGATAGGGCTCTCCATACACCACGCCGTCCTGCTTCCAGGTTCCAGGGAGCTTGAGTGCCAGCCCGAGCGCTGCCAGCGATGCTGCCAAAGCGATGAAGCCTGTGGCGTGTCGGCGAGCTCCCGCGAAGTGACAAGCGCCGACAAGGCTCAGGGTCAGGAGGGTAGCGAGGACAAACCAGACGTCGGAGCCACCGATGATGCTCATGGTCACCTGGCTGGAAACCTCGTTGCCGGTCAGCAAGCCGTCGCCCCAATTTCCTCCTGTGTACGGCAGGAGCGCAGCCACCCCCATCACCGCGGCACTGATGAGGCAGATCGCGCCCGATACCTTGGCGTCCAACCTCGTTCGCGTCCGCATGTGGGTATCGTCGCCGTCCGATCGCCGCTCGGAACGGCAGTCACAGATCTGGCACATCTCTTCCTGGACCGAAGCGCGAGAGCACCACGCATCCCGCCGGAGTGCGGTCGGTCGGCTAGGCTCACCGCATGCAGCATCCGATCGGCGAGCACGCCCTGCTCGCTGACTCGAGGACTGCGGCACTCATCGATCCGGACGGCAACGTGGCCTGGCTCTGCTGGCCGTGGATCGATGCGACGCCCCTGCTCTTCTCGATCCTCGACTCCGAACGCGGAGGCGGGTTCTCTCTGCGACCCGCACCGCGCGACCGTCGCGTACTCTCGCGTCGCTACCACCCGCGGTCGCTCGTGCTCGAAACGGTCTGGGAGGTCGGCTCTGCGCGGTTGATCGTGGAGGAGGCGCTCGACCTCGGCGAGGGGCCGCTGATGGTGCGCAGGATGCGCGCGGAGGGCGACGCCGTCGACGTGGTGGCGACGGTCTCGACGCCGGCGTGGCCCGGCACTCGCGCGTCGCTGCGCATCCTCGATCACGCGCTCGAGCTCGACGGCGTGAGCAAGGTGGCCATCCACGCACCGTCGCGCTGGGAAGCCACGACGGGCGGGGCCACATGCGAGTTCACGGTGCAGCCCGGGTCTGCGCGGACGGTCACGCTCGCCACGGCGAACGCGACACCACGCGCGACGACGCTCGAGCCAACGCTCACGGAGTGGCGGCGAAGAATCCCTGAAACACCAACGCACAACCGCCCCTCCTCTGGCGTGCGCGATCTTCTCGGGACCACCGCCGCGGTGCTCCTGGGCCTGCGACGCAAGAATGGCGGCATCGTCGCGGCACCGACCACGTCGCTGCCGCAATGGCCCGGCTCCGCGCGAACATGGGATTACCGCTACAGCTGGCTCCGCGACTCATCGCTTGCCGCGCTCGCCATGCTTCGCCTGGGTCTCAGTGGCGAGGCGCGATCGCTCGGAATCTTCATCGGCAGCGTTGTGATGGATTCCGGACCGGTGCCACTCGTGCGCCTCGACGGCAGCGCTCCCCCTGACGAGACCGATATCGCTGAGCTCGCCGGCTACTGTGGTGCTCGTCCCGTCCGGATCGGCAACGCGGCCGCCGGCCAGGCGCAGCTCGACGTGCCCGGCGAGGTGATCGAGCTGGCAACCGCCCTGGCGGAGGCATCCGCGCTGCCCGACGAGCTCGTGTCAGCCGTGCCGATCCTCGCCGCATGGCTCGTCGAGCACTTGCGTGATCCCGACAACGGTATCTGGGAGATCCGCGGCGAGCCGGCACGCTACACCCACTCCCTGGTCGCCGCGGTGAGCGGCCTCCAGAGCGCGGTGGCGCTCGCCGATCAGCGGCTCGTCTCCGGCGATGCACTCGTATGGCGACGGGCAGCTCTGGCT
>JBAPOS010000250.1:0-3676 GCA_049279755.1 Candidatus Dormiibacterota bacterium
GTGCCAGGAAGCCTCGATCCGTGCCGAGGTAGCGATACTCAGGCGAGTACGGCACCGTGAAGCCGCCGGAAATAGCGGCGACAACGTGCCCGCCGTCGGTGGCGATCAGGCGCACGCCGTACGGGCCGACGTCGGGTGCCGCGACGTCGCCCGTGTAGCGACCCGGGCCTGTCGCCACCAGGTCGACCGTGGTTGCCGCGCCGTCGGGCGCCACCACGTCAGCCTGCACGGTGGCGCCCTGCGGAAGCGACGACGCGGCAAGATCGAGCTGTGCCGAGGTGCCCTGCGACGTGGCAGTGAGCTGCAGGCGCGGATCCTGCTGGAGGGGAAGCGTCGCCGCCACCACATTGGTGAGGAGGCGGGCGCCCTCCGGCGACGCGAGCAATGATGCGGTCCAGCGTCCCGTGGTGTCGCTTGTCCATACCGACGCCTCGCCGAGTCCGTACTGCCAGGTGGCGAGCAGCGGATCGTGGTCCGCGGCGTAGAGGGCCACCTCAGCCGCGGCTTTGGGGGTTGTGGCGACGTAGCCGCCGAGCACCGGGATGGACGCTGTATCGACGCCCGCGAGTGCGGGTCCGGGCGTGCCCAGCTGTGCGATGAAGGGCTGTTCCACGATCCACGGCTTGAGCGCCGTCTGCGCCTCCTGCAGGAGGATGTCGGGCACCTGGCCGGGGCTCTCCGACTGATAGAAACGCCCGTTGCCCTCGCGCGCCACGGTGCGCATCATCGCCATGTACTGCGGGTTGCCGTCAATGTCGACACCAACTGTCGAGACGGTGATCCCGTTGGCGACCAGGCCCGCGATGAGCGATGCCGAGACGGGCTGGAACGTGTCGCCGTCACCGAGCACGATCACGTGGCGGACGGTGCCGGGGTGGGCCAGGAGCGCGTGCTCCGCGTCGGCGATGTAGGGGTCGTAGGATTGCGGGTCGCCGAAGTTGGGGATGTTGAGGATGGCGTTCTCGACCTTGGTGCGCGTCCCCACCTGCTGCAGGGGGACCGCGAGGCCGGTGATCGAATCGGTGACACCGACGTAGTCGCGCGCGCTGAGCTTCTCGACCAGCGCCTTTGCGGCCCCGCGCACCACCGCGTCGCCCGCGCTGCTCTCAACCGATTCCAGCACCAGCACCACCGCCACGGGCGGCTTCTGCTGGGGGTTGCGCACCTGCATGTCGACAGGAAGGGCGGTCTCGAGAGGCGTCCCGCTGAAGCCGCCTGGTCCAAGCGTGTCGGTGCCGCCAAACACCGACAGGCCCACGCCGAGGTTCTCAGTCGCGGACCGCAGAGCCTCCATCTGCTGGGTGTTGAGTTGCTGAGCCGAGACGTCGACCAGGGCCACCGCCTGGTATGCGCCGACGCCGGTGGGTGTGCTCGGAACCGAGGCGGGGTTCACCACGGTGGCCTGGATGCCGGCAGCGTGCAGGGCCGCGGCGACATTGGCTCCCTCGCCCGGGCTGCCCTCGGCGATGAGCACTCGCTGCGGCCCAAGCACCTGCACCAGTGTGTCGGCGGAGTTGTTCTGCTCGAACGTGTCCAGCGCTGGGGTGATGGTCACCCGGATGTCGTGCATGCCTGGGGGTACCGGAGCCAGGTCGGCGTCGACCTCGGTGTCCCCTGAGGTGACTCTGAGCTGACGTGTGAACACAACCGTTCCGTCGTCGGTGACTGTCACCCCGGCCGAGGTCGCAACGTTGCTGCTGATAATGGCACGAACCACGAAGCCGGCCCCAGGCGGCACCGAGGTGGGTGCGCGAAGGGAGGCAACGAGCACCTCCGGGCCGGCGGGAACATCGACTGGGAGGACGTCGACGCGGATGCCGGCCTGACGCAGCAGGACCACCTCGGTCAGGGCGTCGCCGGTGTTCTGACGGCCGTCGCTGAGGATGACGATGTGCTTGCGCGCGTCGCTCGGGAGGAGCGATGCAGCCAGGCGGAGTGCTCCCTCGATGTCCGTCGCGTTGGTGTTGGGCTGCGTGGCGAACCCGCCGAAGGCGCTGTCCGCAGCGGCCACCGCAGGTTGTTCGACGACCGCATCCCCGCCAAAGGTGACGATGCCGAAGCGGTCGTCGGCGTGCAGACCGGCGCGGAGCTGCTGCACGGTCGCCGCCTCGCCGGCGAGCGCCGTCTCGATGCTGGCGCTCCGGTCCACGACAACGATGAGCGCCTGCGTCGAGGCCGGAAGCTGCAGAGCGAAGCCGGCGAGCGCCAGTGAGATGCCGACGAGGATCGCACAGCGCAACGCCAGAGATGCCCGAGAGCCGCGCGGCGAAAGTGGCGGTGGGAAGCGGCGCCAGACGAGCACCGCGGCGGGAACGGCAAGAAGACCGAGCAGTCCCAGGGGAGTCGCGAGCTCAGCGCCCACGATGAAACACCACCCACTCGGCGGTCAGCACGGCGAGCGCGAGGATTGCGAGCCAGGGCCACAGGTCGTCGAAAACAGTCCCCTGCGCGCTCGCGTTCGGCGATCCGGCGGCGCCGCGGACGGACATGAGTTCGGACTGGGGGGCAATGGCCGAGCGCGCGGGGTCGAGCGCGTCGACCGCGAACCGCGCGGTCACGGCCGGCCGAGCTCCCGAGGCGTGGATCGTGGCGGTGTAGAGGCCTGTCTGATCGGTGTCGGTCATCACCGCGTCGCCGGCCTGCGCCGCGACCGTGAGTATCTCGGTGGTGCCGTCCGGGCGTCTGATGGCGACGCTGCCGCCCCCAGTGACGGGGATGTCGACAGGTGCGTCGGGCTCCACCGGACTGGGTGGAACGGCGTCGGGCGCCAGGTACTCGGTCAGGCGCTCGACGAGCACGGGAAACGCCGGGCTGAGGGGCAGGTCGGAATCGTGCAGGTCGAAGCCGAGCAACGCGGCGCGCGGTGCGCCGTCGCGAACCAGCAGCACCGGGCCTGCCTGCGAATCGATGACCGCCCGTCCGAACGTCGACGTTGCGAGGTCGCGGGACTGCGCCACCGCCACGTTGCCCACGTCGACACCTTGCATCAGAGGGTCACCGGCGCTGGCCGGAGTGATCGGTCCCGGCCGCTCCTCGGCGCCGACACCGATCGCCCGGTCGGCGGGGGGACCAACCAGCCAGTACGGCTGCACCGGCAGCACAGGTGGGACGAAGCCGTCGAAGATCCACAGGTCCACACCGCTCCTCGGCCGGTACGAGGCGGGTGTCTCGACATCGAGGTGGATGTCGCTGCGGAGCCGCAGCGCCTCCTGCAGGAAGATGTTGCGCTGGGTCACGAGGACGGCGTGGATCTCGCGTGGGGCCTGGACGATTGCTGATGCGGTGTCATCGAGCGCGAAGGCGTCGTGAGGCGTCAGGTCCGCGGTGACCGTCTGCGGTGACCCCGAGAGCGTGACGTCCACCTCCACGCTGCCGCCGGGCTCGACGCTGATTGCGCGCGCGTCGACCAGGTGACCGTCGGCGCGTGTCTCCACGGTCGTTGCGTGACGTGCTCTTCCATAGTTGGTGACGTTGATGGCAACAACATGCGAGCCGTTCGCAGCTGAGACCGAGAGTCCGCTGATGCCCAGGTTCTCTCCGCTCACCCCCACCGGGCGGTACTGCACGGGGTAGGGGAGGGTCACCGTGGGCCCGCTGATGTCGACGACGCCGTCGCTGATCACGATCACGCGGCGATCCCCGCTGCCGCCGGGGGCGGCGGTGGCCAGGGCGAGGG
>JBAPOS010000251.1:0-23594 GCA_049279755.1 Candidatus Dormiibacterota bacterium
CCTGGGCAACGGCCTCCTCCGTACCGGCAAACACCGCCGCCTCACGGGCGAAGCGGAGTTCGAGGAGATCGATGCCGTGGCGCAAGCGGATCAGGCGCTCGCCCAGCGCGAACGCGGTGAGCTCACCCGCCGGCGAGGCCACGAACGCCTCGACTTCCTCCAGGAACCGATCGAGCCCCACCAGCTTGTCCTCGCCATTACACATCCCAGTAGTATAGAACAAATGTGTGTAGGTAGGGATGGCGTCCCGGGCCGCGATTCGCCGAGCCAACCGCGATCCCGCGCGTCAAACACCGGCCATAATCTCCCGCGAATGGACTACGACGAGATCCCCCGCACCGGCGATGAACGCTCCGTGCTGCTCGCCTTCCTCGCGTGGCAGCGCGCCACGCTGGAACGGAAATGCGCCGGCCTCGACCTCGATCAGCTGCGCAGGCGCTCGGCTGAGCCGTCGACATTGTCGCTGCTCGGGCTGGTGCGCCACATGGCGGACGTCGAGCGCGGCTGGTTCCGGCGGACGCTCGCCGGCGAGGACGTCGAGGAGCGTTACTCAACGGACGACGATGTCGACGGCGAGTTCGACAACGTCGACGCTGCAGATGCCGACGAGGCGTTCGCCAGTTGGAAGGAGGAACGCGAACTGGCCGACGAGATCATCTCGCGCCGCGCACTGGATGCGACCGGTCACCAGAGGACTGGCCGCGAGGTCTCGATGCGCTGGATCCTCAACCACATGATCGAGGAGTACTCGCGCCACAACGGCCACGCGGACCTGCTCCGCGAGCGGATCGACGGCGCAACCGGGTACTGACTCACGGCGCGCGCGACGGTGAGCGTGCGACGAATCCCGACAGGAATCGAGAAGCATCACTAGGGAGTCGCAGCTAGTCTGGCTGCCATGAAGGAGCGCGTCCGCGAGCTGAAGGCAGAAGCGGCCGGGGCGGACGGTGAAAGCGACCTGCTCGCGAAGATCGCCGAGATGACGGAACCGGATCGCGCCATGGCACAGCGGCTCGACGTCCTGATCACATCGAGCGCGCCGGTCCCCTTGCCAAAAACCCGGTACGGGACGCCCGCGTATGCCAAGGACGGCAATGTCGTCTCCTGGTTCCAACCCGCGCAGAAATTCAAGACGAGATACGCGACGTTCGGCTTCAGCGACATGGCGAATCTCGACGACGGCACCGCATGGCCGGTCACCTACGCGCTAACAAAGTTGACCTCCGCCGACGAGGCGAGGATCGGCGCGCTCGTGAAGAAAGCGGTGAGCTGAGGACTGAGCACGATGCCTATGACGCGCAACGAGCGACGGGCGATCCGGCCCGGAGGCAGCGCGTCATGATCCCGGCCGTATATCGAACCCTGCTGCGCGATCGCCGGACACGGCGGCTGCTGGCCGGGCTCGGCGTCTCGTCGCTCGGCGATGGGATGAGCACCGTCACCATCGCCTGGCTCGCCGTCAAGGTCGCGCCCCCCGGCGCGCTCGGCGTGTACGTGGGCCTGGCGCTCGCCGCGTACACGCTCCCCGGCGTCATCGGGGCGCTGGCCTTCTCCCCGTTCGTGCGGCAGCGGCCCGCCCGGGCCCTCGTACTCGTCCACTGCGTGCTTCGGGCCGGCTTCCTCGGCGCGATCGCGCTGCTGTGGTCACTCGGCGCGCTGGCGCCTCTCGCGTACGTGTTCTTGCTGGCCGGCTCGTCGCTGATGTTCGCCTGGGGCAACGCCGGCGAATACACGATGCTGTCGGAGCTCGGAGGGCCCGATGGCCGGCTCGCGGTCAACTCGCTCGCCACCGCCCAGGTCTCGTTCGCCGTGATCATCGGCCCCGCGATCGCCGGGCCGCTGATCGCCGGTGTCGGACCGGGCTGGCTGGTCGCCGTGGACGCGGCGTCGTTCGCGTTCCTCGGGATCCAGGCCTGGCGGACTCACGCGGCCGCGTCGGCCACCAGGCAGCCGGTTGACACGAGCGCGGTCGAGTCCGGATTCCGGCTGCTGCTCAGGCGCCGGGACCTGCTCGCCCTGACCGCGGTGACGTGGCTCTTCTTCTTCCTCTACGGCCCCGTGGAAGCCGCGCTGCCCGTGTACGTCGCCCATGACCTGCGAGCGGACGCCACCCTGCTCGGCGCCTACTGGGCGGCCTTCGGCGTCGGCGCTCTCGCGGCCACGCTGATCGCGGGCACCTTCCGCGGTCACAACGTTCGACGCATCACGCTGTGGATCGTCGCCGGCTGGGGCGCGTGCCTGATCCCGTTCGGGTTCGCGCCCGTCGGGGTCACGCTGGTGTGTTTCGCGCTCGGCGGTTTGATCTACGGGCCGTTTGTCCCGCTCACGTACTCGCTGTTCCAGTCGGCGACCACCACCGCGAACCTGCCGGCCGTTCTGGCCGCTCGGAGTGCGCTGGTGATGCTCGCGTCGCCACTGGGCACCGCGATCGGGGGTCCGTTGGTCGGCGTCCTCGGCGGGTCACACACTCTGGCCGCGTCGGGGATCGCCACCGTCGTGCTCGCCATCGCGGCGAGCTTCGTGTGGACGAGGGATCGCGAAGGAGCCCCCGACCCATCCGACGACGAACGCCGGCACCTTGACGCACAGCGAACCTAGCCTCAACCGAAACGCTATTCCGATGACGAGAGTGTGACCGTTGTCAGCGGCGGATTCCGCAGTGTCTGATACACGACGCAGTACCGCTGCGTGAGCTCCAGGAGGCGTGCCAACTTCTCTGGCGGCGCCTCCGACTCAACGTGAAACCTGAGGCGGATGGCCGTGAAACCGACCGGCGCGTCCCGGCTCACCGCCATCGTGCCGCGAAAATCCAGGTCACCTTCGGCGAGGACAGTCCCCCGTGATACCGGTATTTCCATCGACGTTGCCACCGAGTTCAGCGTGACGCCCGCGCAGGCGACGAGCGCTTGCAGCAGCATGTCCCCGGAGCAGACCGAGGCGCCTGTCCCTCCACTCGCTTCGTGGAGGCCTGCCTCCACCAGCGCTCGGCCCGTCTGTACCGAACAGGTCACGCCCTCACCGAGGGCGCCCTCCGCGCGCAACGTGACGACAGCCGCTTCGGGCTCGTCGCGATAGCGGTCTTTCAGAGGTTGCTGGACACTCCGCAGCGTTTCTCGGTCCATTTGGCGATCCTCCCATCGTGGGCGTGGGCAAGTACTCCTGTGGCCCCTACGCGCGCCCCTCCTCGCGCTTCAGCTCCTCGCGGCCGATGATCGAGTAGTGGACCTCGTCGGGGCCGTCCATGAACCGGGCCGAGCGCGCGTAGGCGAACATCTGCGTGAGCGGCAGGTCCTGCGACACACCGGCTCCGCCGTGGACCTGAATGGCGCGGTCGATCACGATCTGGGCGACGTTGGGGGCGACCACCTTGATCGCCGAAATCTCGAACCGCGCGCCGAGACTTCCCTGGGTGTCGAGCAGCCACGCCGCCTTCTGGCACAACAACCTCGCCTGCTCGATCTCGATGCGCGACCTCGCGATCTGCTCGCGCACGACACCCTGCTCGGCAAGCCGTTTGCCGAACGCAGTGCGTGACTTGGCGCGTTCGCACATGAGCGACAGCGCGTGCTCGGCCGCCCCGATCAGACGCATGCAGTGGTGCAGGCGCCCGGGGCCGAGCCGTGCCTGAGCGATCATGAACGCCGTGCCCTCGTCGCCGATGCGATTCGACTGAGGCACGCGGACGTTCTCGAGCAGAACTTCGCAGTGGCTCCCGGGGTCGTCGAAGCCGAAGACCGTGAGCTGGCGGACGATGGTCACCCCGAGGGCGTCGATCGGCACCAGCACCATGGTGTGGCGCGCGTGGCGTTCGGCATCCGGATGGGTCACACCGATCAGCAGGATCACCTTGGCGTTGGGGTGCGCGGCGCCGCTGGTGAACCACTTATGGCCATTGATGACGTAATCATCGCCGTCGCGATCGATGCGCGTCGCCAGCTGGGTGGGGTCGGAGCTCGCCACCTCGGGCTCGGTCATGCCGATGCACGACCGGATCTCGCCCGCGAGCAGCGGAGTGAGCCACGTCTCCTGCTGCTCGGGGGTGCCGAACTGGGCCAGCACCTCCATGTTGCCGGTGTCGGGCGCCGAACAGTTCATCGCCTCGGACGCGATCGCGCTCCAGCCCATGATCTCCGCGAGCGCACCGTACTCGAGGTTGGTGAGCCCGGGACCGAAGCGCTTGTCCGGCAGGAAGAGGTTCCAGAGTCCGCGTCGCCGCGCCTCGGTCTTCAGCTCCTCCATCACCGGCGAGATCCGCTGCGGGATCGTCTCTGCAGAGAAGCCGCGCCAGTATTCCTCCTCCGCCGGGCGGACGCGCTCGTCCATGAACCGCCAGACCTTTTCGCTGAGCTCACGCACCCTCGGTGTCTCCGCGAAATCCATGTTCAGCCTCCTTTGGTGGAACGCAAGCGGCCAAGTGCCTCCAGGCCACTGTCGACGATGGCCGGCACCATCTCCCCCATCGTCTCGAAGCCCTCGCCGACGGTCATCCCCATGAGGAACCGGGCGGTGATGCCCTCCGCGATGATTGCGAGCTTGTACGCGCCGAGCGCGACGTACCAGTCGAGTGAGGTCAGGTCGCGCTGCGTCCCCGCAGCGTAGTCGCGCAGCAGGTCCGCCCGCTTGTAGAAGCCGTCCTCGACGGTGATCGCCCGGCCGTGCAGCGTGCGCGCCGCCGCCTCGGACTCGTCATCGGCCCAGTACACGCAGAGCAGACCGACGTCGCACAGCGGATCGCCGATGGTGCACATCTCCCAGTCGATCACGGCGACGATGCGCGACGGATCCGCATGCGCGTACATGACGTTGTCGAGACGGTAGTCGCCGTGCACGATCCCGGCCGAGGACGGCGCGGGCAGCGTCTCGTCGAGGCCGCGGCGCAACTCCTCGATGCTCGGCAGTTCGCGGGTTTTCGAGGCCTCCCACTGCTGCCACCAGCGCCGCACCTGGCGGGCGAGGAATCCTTCCGGGTGCCCGAAGTCACCTAGGCCGACCGCGTCGGGATCGATGCCATGCAGCTGGAGCAGCGTGTCGATCAGCGCAGCCGACATCGCGCGCCGCGTCTCGGTGGTATCGGGAAACTCGGCAGGCAGCGCGTCCCTGACCACGTGGCCGTCGATCCACTCCATGACGTAGAAGCGCGCCCCGATCACGGACTCGTCCTCGCAGAGCGCGATCACCTGCGGCACCGGAATGCCCGTGCCCCGCAACGCGGCGAGCACGCGGTACTCACGCGCCATGTCGTGCGCCGTCGGGAGCACATGCGCGAGCGGCGGCCGCCGCACCACGAAGCTCCGCTCACCGTCATCGACGATGTAGGTGAGATTCGAACGCCCGCCGAGGATCACCTCGCCACGCAGCGAGCCGGCGAGTCCGCCGACGTGAGGTGCCAGGTACCGCCCGAGCGCGTCGAGATCGAGCCCGGGGGGCGACGTCACTGCGCGGGCGGATGCCCGCCGTGACGGCGGCGCCGGACGTCGGCGACGCGAAGCCGGAGCGTGGCGCGCTCGAGCGCGAGCGATGCCTCGTAGTTGCCGATGTCCTGAGAGAGGAGTTCCTGCGCCTTCTTTCGCGACTCCTCGGCGCGTGCCTCATCGATGTCCTCGGCGCGCTCCGCAGCGTCGGCAAGGATGGAAACCTTGTCCGGGAGCACCTCGAGGAATCCACCGGCGACAAACAGGATGTGTTCCGCGTCACCGTTGCGAACCATCACCTCGCCGGGGCGCAGCGGGGTTAGCAGCGGGATGTGTTGTGGAAGCACGCCTAGGTCGCCATCGATTCCAGGCGCGAGCACGAAATCCGCCTCCTCGCTGAGGACGCGACCCTCAGCCGTGACGAGCTCGACCTGCAGCTTGGCCATGGTTTCTATGCCTTCGCGGGCTCGTCGGGCTTCGCGGCGGCGACGGCGTCGTCGGGCTTGGCGGCGGCATCCTCGTTGCTGCTTGGAGCGCTCGTCGTCTCTGCATCCGCAGCCGGCGCCTGCGCCGTCGTCGCCGCTGCGTCCGCCGCCGGAGCAGCCTCGCCCTTGGACGCAGCGGCGCGCTCCACGGCCTCATCGATGCTGCCGCACATGTAGAAGGCGTCCTCGGGAAGGTCGTCGTGCTTGCCGTCGAGGATCTCCGCGAAACCGCGGATCGTCTGCTCAAGCGGGACGTACTTGCCCTCGCGCCCGGTGAACACCTCGGCCACGAAGAACGGCTGGGAGAGAAAGTTGCGCACGCGACGGGCTCGGCGCACGGTCTGCTTCTGATCCTCGGTGAGCTCCTCCTGTCCGAGGATCGCGATGATGTCCTGGAGCTCCTTGAACTCCTGGAGCACGCGCTTCACCCCCTGGGCCACGCGGTAGTGCTCTTCACCCACGACGTTCGGATCGAGCACGCGGCTGAACGACTCGAGTGGATCGACGGCCGGGTAGATGCCGGCCTCGGAGATCGACCGGCTGAGCGTGACCGTCGCGCCGAGGTGACCGAAGGTGGTGGCGACCGCGGGGTCGGTGAAGTCGTCCGCAGGCACGTAGATCGCCTGCACCGACGTGATCGAGCCCTTGTTCGTCGACGTGATCCGCTCCTGCAGGTCACCCATCTCGGTGGCGAGGGTCGGCTGGTAGCCCACGTTCGAGGGCATTCGGCCCAAGAGGGCAGACACTTCCGAGCCCGCCTGGCTGAAGCGGAAGATGTTGTCGATGAAGAACAGCGTGTCGGCACCCTTCTCATCGCGGAACCATTCGGCGATGGTCAATCCGGTGAGCGCGACACGGGCGCGTGCGCCGGGCGACTCGTTCATCTGCCCGTAGACCAGCGCGGTCTGGTCGAGGACCTTGGATTCCTCCATCTCACCGTACAGCGCGGTGCCTTCGCGGGTGCGTTCGCCGACGCCGGCGAACACCGAGTAGCCGGCGTGCTCGCGAGCGATGTTGCGGATCATCTCCATGACGATGACCGTCTTGCCGACCCCGGCCCCGCCGAAGAGTCCGATCTTCGAGCCCTTCGAGAACGTGCAGATGAGGTCGATGACCTTGATCCCCGTCTCGAGGATCTGCGTGTCGGTGGACTGCTCGGAGATGGTCGGCGCGGTGCGGTGCATCGGCATCCTGCTCTTGCCCTTGAACGGACCCTTGCCGTCGATGGTCTCGCCGATGACGTTGAACATCCGGCCGAGGGTCTCCTCGCCGACAGGTACCTGGATGGGACCGCCGGTGGCGCGCACCGAGTCGCCGCGACGCACGCCTTCGGTGGTGTCCATCGCGATGCAGCGCACCGTGCTGTTGCCAAGGCTCTGCTGCACCTCGAGGACCAGCCGGTTGCCACCCTCACGATCGATCTCGAGGGCGTCGAGAATCTCCGGCAGACGCTCGCCACCGAACTCGACGTCGACGACGGGACCGATCACCTGCACAACGGCGCCGGTGCCCGATTTCAACTCCACAACTGCCATCTCTCTCCTCAGCCCTCCAGCGCGGCGGCGCCGGAGACAATCTCCATCAACTCTGTCGTGATCGATGACTGCCGCACCTTATTGGCGGTGAGGGTCAGGTCCTCGATGAAATCGCTTGCATTGTCGGACGCGTTGCGCATCGCCACCATGCGCGCCGCCTGTTCCGAGGCGCTGTTCTCCAGCACCGCGCGGTAGATCTGCGCCTCCACGTAGCGCGGTAGCAGCGCGTCGAGCACGTCCTTGGGATCGGGCTCGTACTCGAAATCCGCACCGATCGCCTTGGCATCCTCCGGCGCGACCACCGGGATCACGCGCTGCAGCGTGGTCTGCTGCCGGCCCACGCTGATGAACCGCGCGTAGACGATGTCGATCTGCTGCACCTCTCCCGCCTCGAATTGCTCGATGGCGACGCGTGCCGCAGGCAGCACATCGCCCATGGTGGGTCGATCACCGAGCATGCTCTGGTCGGCGATGAGGTCGCGATGCATGCGGCGGAGAACGTCGCGGCCCCGGCGTCCGATGGTGACGTAGGAGACTGGCACGCCCGACTGCGCGGCGTCGGACACGGCGAGGCGAGTGTTGTTGCTGTTCAGCGCCCCACACAAGCCACGGTCGGCCGTGACCAGGATGATCAGCCGCTTCTCGACCTCGCGCACCTGCAGGAAGGGGTGCTTGTACTGCGGTGACCGCTTCATCAACTCGGTCAGGATGCTGGCGATCTCGTCGCTGTAGGGGCGTGCCGCGAGCACGCGCTCCTGGGCCCTTCGCATGCGCGCGGCGGCGACGAGCTCCATCGCCTTGGTGATCTTGCGCATGTTCTGGACGCCCTTGATACGGCGGCGCAGATCACGCAGGCTGGGCATGGAGCGTCAGCTTCCGCAGACTCGAGCCGAGGCGCCGGTCGGCGCGTGTCTCGTCATCCCGCGAAGGTCTTCTTGAACTCTTCGACGGCGGCGCGAAGGGACTTCTCCGTCTCGTCGGAGATGCGCCCGCTTTTGGTGATGTCCTCGTCGAGATCGGGATGGGTCTGTTCGATGAAGCGCAGCAGGCTCTTCTCGAAGTCGCGGACGCGGTCGAGGGGAACATCGTCCAGGAACCCGCGCGCGCCGGCGAAGATGCTGATCACCTGCTTCGCAAAGGGCATCGGCTCGTACTGCGGCTGCTTGAGCAGCTCGGTCATGCGCTGGCCGCGGTCGAGGCGGTCGCGAGTCCCCTTGTCGAGGTCGGCGGCGAACTGCGCGAAGGCGGCGAGCTCGCGGTACTGCGCGAGGTCGAGGCGGAGCTGACCGGCGACCTGCTTCATCGCCTTGGTCTGGGCATCGCCGCCGACGCGCGAGACCGAAAGGCCGACGTTGATCGCCGGACGGATGCCGGCGTTGAAGAGGTCGGTCTCGAGGTAGATCTGACCGTCGGTGATCGAGATGACGTTGGTGGGGATGAACGCCGAGACGTCGTTCGCCTTGGTCTCGATGATCGGCAGCGCGGTGAGTGTCCCACCACCTTCCGCATCGCTCATGCGCGCTGCGCGCTCGAGGAGCCGCGAGTGCAGATAGAAGACATCGCCCGGATACGCCTCCCGCGACGGTGGACGCCGGAGCAGGAGCGACAGCTCACGATACGCGTCGGCGTGCTTGCTGAGGTCGTCGTAGATGATCAGCGCGTGACCGCCTTTCTCCATGAAGTACTCGCCCATCGCGCAGCCAGCGTAGGGGGCGAGGAACTGAAGTGGCGCCGGGTCCGATGCGGTGGCGGCCACGATGATGGTGTGCTCCATGGCGCCGTACTGCTCGAGTGTCGCTTTGATCTGGGCCACCTTCTGCGCGTTCTGACCGATCGCGACGTAGATGCAGATGACCCCGGTGTCCTTCTGGTTGATGATAGCGTCGATGGCGATCGCGGTCTTGCCGGTCTGGCGGTCGCCGATGATCAGCTCGCGCTGACCACGACCGATCGGGATCATCGCGTCGATCGACTTGAGACCGGTCTGCATCGGTGTGTCCACGTTCTCTCGCTGGATGACACCGGGTGCGACACGCTCGGTGGGAAGGCTCTGCGCGGTTTCGATCGGCCCGCGGTCGTCGAGCTGCTCGCCGAGCGCGTTGACGACGCGACCGACCAGCTCATCGCCAACCGGCACCTCGGCGATGCGTCCCGTGGTCACAACGGTGTCGCCTTCCTGGAGATGCTCGTACGGCCCGAGAATCACGGCGCCGACTCCGTCTTCACGAAGGTCGAGGGCGAGCGCGAGCACCTTCCCCTTGCCGCCCGGACCGGGCAGCTCGAGCAGCTCGCCTGCCATGGCGCGCTCGAGGCCATAGATGCGCGCGATGCCGTCGCTGACCGAGGTGATCACACCCTCGTTGGCGTCAACAACAGGGGCCTCGAAGCTCGCGATGCGCTTCTTGAGGATCTCTCCGATCTCGTCGCTGCGAATGGCCATCAGTTAGTCGTTCCTCTCTCGTTCAGGCGAGTGCTGCCTGCAGTTGCTGAAGATGGGTGCGCAGGCTGTCGTCGATCACCCGGTCGCCGATGTGGACCACCAGGCCACCCAGGATCGCCGGATCGGTATGTACGACGGTCTGCACGTCGCTACCGAGTTTCTTGCTCAGCGAATCACGGATCTTCTTCTCGAGCGCCGCGTCGGCAGGCACCGCGGTGGTGACGTCCGCCCGGATCACGCCGGAAGCTCTGTCGGTCAAGGCATCGTACTGGGCGAGAATCTCGCCGGCGATCCCGACTCGACGGCGCTCGATGAGCAGCCTCGCCAGGTTGCGCGCGGGCGCGGACGCGCCGTCGAGCAGCTTGAGCCCGACCTTGACCCGCTCGGCCAGGGTGGTCTTTGGATTCGCGAGCGCATCGCCGATCTCGGGGTTCCCGAGCGTTGCGGCCACCGCGGCGAGCTGTTCGCGCCACCCGGCGATGTCGCCGTCTTCCTGGGCGAGCGCGAAGTACGCCTGGGCGTAGCGGCGGGCAAGGGCGCTCGCACGGACCATCTCAGTTCTGCTGCGCTTTCGATGCGGAAGAGTCTCCGACCTTCTTGAGCGCCTTGTCGATGAGCTTCCGGTGGGCGTCTGCGTCGATGACCTCGCCGAGCACCTGTTGCGTCGCCGCAATCACCAGCGTGCTCATCTCGGCACGAATCTCCTGGATCGCACGGTCGCGCTCGGCGCCGATTTCGCCGCGTGCGCGCTCGGCGATAGCCTCAGCATCCGCCTTCGCCTTGGCGCGCGCTTCTTCCGCCTCCGCGGCGGCGTCACGCTGCGCCCGTGACTGGATCTCGCGCGCCTGGGCCTTCGCTTCCGCGAGCACCTGGGCGACCTGTGCCTGCACATCCACGAGCCGCTTCTCCGCCTCCTCGGCGGCCTTGACACCCGCCGCGATCGTCTTCTCGCGCTGCTCGGCCACCCTGATGATCAGCGGGTACACCCACTTCGCCAGGATCAGCACCATCAGGATGAAGGCGATGATCTCGGCGATGAGCGTGCCGTTGACCGTGAGCAGGCCGGCGTCAGGAGAGGCCAGCAAGCTTGCCACCACCACTCATTTCACCGTTGGTGCGATGACGTAGATGAAGAAGATGCCGAGCGCCAGGTTGATGAAGTACATCCCTTCAACCAGTCCGATGATCAGGAACATGGTCGGAGTGAGCCGCCCCTGCGCCTCAGGCTGGCGCGCGATCCCGTTGATGGTGGCGCTGCCGGCCAGTCCGTCTCCGATCGCGGCGCCGATAACGCCGCCACCGAGCGCAAGGCCTGCGGCGATCAGTGCGCCCATGACCGCAAGTGCATGATTCATCGACGAGTTCTCCTCACGTGATTACGCATTTACTGTCGCACCGCTGTGGTGCTCCTCCTCTTCCAGACCCTCGCGGGCCATGCCGAAATAGATGACGGTCAGAAGCATGAAGATGAACGCCTGGATCGTGCCGATGAGGAAGACATCGAAGAGCTTCCAGATCACGAGGAACAGGATCGGGAGTGGCGACAGCGCGGAGAAGATCCCCCCGGAAGGCGCCCATTGCTGGAACCAGAACGTCAGCAGGTAGACCATGACCACGCCGCCGAAGATGTTGCCGAACAGTCGCAGTGCAAGGCTGATGGGTTTGGCGATCTCGGTGATGATGTTAAGTGGGATGAAAGCGATCCGAATCGGCAGTGCGACGTCGAACGGGTGCGTGTAGCGGCGGAAGTAGCCCTTGAAGCCAAGGACTTTGAAGCTGTACCACTGCACGATGGCGATCACCACGAGCGCCATCGCCAGGGTCAGGTTGATATCGGCGTTCGCCGGCTCGACGGGTGATCGGAGCGGGAAGAAGTCGAGCCAGTTGGCGACCAGGATGAAGATGAAGACGGTCACTGCGAGGGGCATGACGAAATTCGCGTCTTCGGACACCGTGTCACGCGTGAGCGTCCGGGTGTATCCCAGCAACAGCTCGAACACCATCTGCAGCTTGGTCGGCGTGCGCTTTCTCAGCGTAAAGGCCACGCCGAAGCCGAGCGCGAGCGTCAGAACGATCGCTATCGCGCTCGAGATGAGCGTGTCGTAGTTGAAGGTGCAGAGGAAGGCGCTGCCGCAGACCTGGATGGTCGGATGGGTTCCCGGGACGGCGTCGGCGATGACCATCAGGCGCGCATCGACTCACGCAATGCGACAGCGGCCAGCACCACCTGAGCGAGCCCGACCCCGAGGATGACCAGCCAGACGTTGGCGAGCCCGAAGGCGAGGCCGATCGCGACGCCGATCATGCTGAGCGTCAGCAGGCGCATGAGGCTCGTGGCGATGAACGGGACGGGCAGCCGCAACAATTTGCCTGCCAGCGCGCCGTTGAGCGCTCCGAGGGCGAGCCCGGTGGCGAGCGCTCCACCCGCACCCGCATGACCGAGGAGTGCCCCGACCAACGCTGCGAGGACGGCTGAGCCGGCGCAGACCATCGCAGCGTTGCGAACCAGGCGGACTCCTACGGCGGATGGCGCTGGGCGTGGGGAAGTGCCTTCCGAGATCACCGTGATCACCACTGCCTTTCTTGGACTGTCAAACCGAGGCAACGATATCAATTCGGGATCGCGGCACGACCCAGCGCTGCGTCAGATGTATCGCCGGAACTGCGCGAAGGCGGCATAGCAGCAGGCGGCGATCCCGAGCAGCAGTCCGATCAGCACGCCGATTGGGCTGGTGTGCAGGAGCGCGTCCACCGCCACGCCGAGCAGCAGCGGCACGATCAACGCGAGGGCAAAGGACACGCCGATGCCTATGAGCTCTCCACCCGACGGCTTTCGGGGCGCCGGCGTGCTGCTCAGTCAGCCTCGCCGCGGTGATGGATGTGCGTCGGCAGCGCCCGGCGCCCATCGACTTGAACCTCGGTTTCCTCAACCGCGACGAAAGGGAGGCGCGGGACTCTGCGTCGATTGCGCCACACGAGCACGACCAGCGCGACCACCAGCAGCCCGAGCGCGACATCGATGATCCGGCGGTGTCCGTAGATGGTCAGGGCGACGCACCCGAGGATCCCTGTGACGAGATAGAAGGTGAGCGCGGTCTCGAGCGGATTCATGCCCACCGCCCGGAGGCGGTGATGGAGGTGTCCGGCGTCAGGTGCTGCGGGGTTGCGCCCGGCCAGCGTCCGCCGGACGATCGCGAACGCGGTGTCCCCGATCGGCAAGCCGAGGGCGATGAGCGGCACCAGGATCGACAGACCGACGACGACCTTCGCGACCCCGAGGATGGTGATCACACCCAGAGCGACGCCGAGAAAGTGCGAGCCGGAGTCACCCATGAAGACACGTGCCGGCGGGAGGTTGAAGATCAGAAACCCCAGGCAGCACCCCATCACGGCGCCACTCAGGATCACCACGCCGCTCTGGACGTCGGTGGGTGTCTCGATCCGGTTGATGGCGGCGAGGAGGCAGACGACGGCGACGATCGCGATCACCCCGGCGGCGACGCCGTCGGCGCCGTCGAGGAGGTTCACGGACACCTGCATACCGACCAGCCAGACCACGGTCACCGGCGCGGCGAGCAACCCGAGCTCCCACACCGACGGGGTGTGGCCCCCGGGTATGGCGATGGTGGTGATGGTGATGCCCACGAGCACCGTGAAGACACCGACACCCACCTCGATGGCGAGCTTGCTCAGCCAGTTGAGGTCGAGGATGTCGTCGACTGCCATCGTGATGGTGATCGCGCCGGTCACGGCGAGGATCTGCCACTGGTAGGTGATGCTCGAACCGAAGATCGCGATCGCCACCGCGAACCCGGCGAACATTGCGATGCCGCCGAGGCGTGGCGTCGGCCGGGGATGGAGATGGCGATCCTCATCGGGCTCCGCCATCGCCCCCGTCCGTCGCGCCAGCCACATGGACGCGGGCACCGCGGCGATGCACACCGCGCTTGCAACTAGGAACGGTGGCAGGGCGCTGAGCCAGGGCGACGAGGCGGCAGCGATCACCCGGTCGATACGCCTCGATAGGGCAGCGGGAAGCGGCGGCACAGCGCCCGGCTCCGCTCGCTCACCTCAGCCCGGACCGCCGGGTCGTCGAAGCCGCTGAGCATGCCGGCGACCAGGTCTGCGATCTCGTCCATCTCCGGCTCGCCCATCCCCCTCGAGGTCACCGATGGGGAGCCGAGACGGATCCCGTTGGGGTTGTACGGCGTCCCGCCATGCCCGGGGAAGGCGTTGGCGTTGACGGTCACACCCACCTCGTCAAAGGCGGCCTGAACCGCGCGTCCGCGCAGACCCGTCGGCCGCAGGTCGATGACCATGAGGTGGTTGTCGGTGCCCCCGGTGGTGAGTTCGAGGCCACGCCGCATCAGCCCGGCGGCCATCGCCTTGGCGTTGGTCACCACCGCGTGGGCGTACTCGCGGAAGGCGGGCTGCGCGCACTGCTGGAACATCACCGCCTTGGCGGCGATGGCGTGCATCTGGGGGCCGCCCTGGACGTTCGGGCAGGCCGCCTTGTCGATCTGGTCGGCGTGCTCGGCGCGGCAGAGGACCACCCCGCCCCACGGCCCGCGCATGGTCTTGTGGGTGGTGAAGGTCACGAAGTCGGCGTGCGGGACCGGGCTCGGGTGCGCGCCGCCGGCCACCAGGCCGGCGAAATGGGCCATGTCGACCAGGAGCAACGCGTCGACCTCGCGGGCGATCTCGGCGAATGCCGCGAAGTCGAGGATGCGCGGGTACGAGCTGTAGCCGGCGACGATCATCTTGGGGCGGTACTCGAGGGCGCGCTCGCGCACCGAGTCCATGTCGAGCACGCCGCTGGTTTCGTCGACGAAATAGGGCTCGAAGTGATAGATCTTGCCGCTGAAGCTCACCGGAGAGCCGTGGCTGAGATGGCCGCCCTGGTCGAGCGCCATGCCGAGCACCTTGTCGCCGGGACTGAGCACGCTGGCGTACACCGCCATGTTCGCCTGGGTGCCGGAATGGGGCTGGACGTTGGCGTGCTCGGCGCCGAACAGCGCCTTGGCACGATCGCGGGCGACGTTCTCGACCTTGTCGACAACCTCGCATCCGCCGTAGTAGCGCTTGCCGGGAACGCCCTCGGCGTACTTGTTGTTGAGCCACGACCCCAGCGCCTCGAGGACCGCCACCGACGCGAGGTTCTCCGATGGGATGAGCTCGAGCGTGTCCTCCTGGCGCTCCAGCTCCTCGTCGAGGAGGGCCGCGATCTCGGGATCGGTGGCACGCAAAGCGGGTTTATCGGTGAATCCGGCGCCCGCGGGGACGCTCGGACGGACGTCGACATGTGTGCCGGTCATTGCGATCTCTGCCCCTCCGTTGTGGTTGCTGGAAAGCCCCCAAGAAGCGAGAGCAACGCGGTGGCGCTGATCGGGCCGTCGCGCAGCACGCGAGGGGTCGTCGTCGTGAAGTCGATGATAGTCGAGGCAAGTCCGGCCGAGCGACCACCGTCGATGACGATGTCGATATCGGCACCGAGTGCGGCTGCCACCCCGGCCGCCGTGTCCGCGGCAGGCTCACCATGCCGGTTGGCGCTGGTCGTGGCAAGCGGCCCGGTGAGCCGGAGCAACTCGAGCGCGATCGGGTGATCCGGGATGCGGACGCTCAGTGTCGTGCCCTCGCGCGGGATGGCCCAGCGCCGGCTGCGGAGCGTGCTCACAATCGAGAGCGCTCCCGGCCAGTACCGCTCGGCCAGGGTTCGCGCCGCCGGACTGAGGTCGACGTCGGTCTCGATGTCGGCCACCGACGCGGCCAGAAGCGTCAGCTCGAGCCGGTCGGGCCGGCGCTTGATGGCGTAGACACGGCTCACCGCAGCAGGGCTCGCCGGGTCGCAGGCGAGCCCATACACCGTGTCGGTGGGGATCGCGACCACGCCGCCGCGACGGATCGCCCTCACGGCGTCCTCGATGCTCACGCTATCGCCACATCGAGCACGCGGGTCCGACCGGTGAGGTCGGGCACGGGGACTGTGGTTGCGCCGGGGAAGGTGGCGCTCACGAGAGCCGTGACCGCCTCGGCGTGACGGGGGTCGACCTCGAGCATCACCCGGGCCGCGATGGCGTGATCGCGCACCGACACCAGCAGGGGTCGATAGGCGTCGAGGCCGTCGTCACCGCCCAGGAGCGCGTCGCGGGGCTCGAAGTCACGGACATCGCGCTCCACCGTCTCGAACTCCTGGGTGGTCACGTAGGGCGGGTTGCTGACGATCAGGTCGTAGCCACCCTCGATGCAATCCGCCCACGAGCACTCGACAAAGGAGACGTCCACCCCAAGCGACTCCGCGTTCTCGCGGGCCACGTCGAGCGCTGCGGTACTGACGTCCGTACCGACCGCACGGACAGCGGTGACCTCGGCGGCCAGTGTGATGGCGATGCAGCCGCTTCCCGTGCCCAGGTCGGCGACCCGCAGCTCCGCGCCCGGCCGGTCGCGCAGAAACGCGACCGCCTGCTGAACCAGCGTCTCGGTGTCAGGCCGCGGCACCAGGACGTCGGATGTGACGTGGAACGGTCGCCCATAGAACTCGCGCGTCCCCGTGATGTACGCCACCGGCTCGCCCTTCCCCCGCCGCCGGACGAGCTCACGGACCGAGGTCAGCTCGGCCTCGTCGAGAGGACGGTCGAACTGCAGGTACAGGTCGATGCGGCGGAGTCCGAGCGCGTGCGCGCAGAGAAGCTCGGAGTCGAGGCGCGACGACGTGCTGCCGTGATCACCGAGGTACGTCGTGCTGAGACGGAGCACGTCGATGAGCGCGGGAGCGGCGGCCGCCACCTCAGGCGTCATGCCCCGGCGAGACACCATCCGGCTCGACCTCGAGCAGTCGGCGCGCCTGGTCCTCGTTGGACAGCGGCTCGATGAGCATGTCGAGATCGCCGTCGAGCACGCGCTGAAGCTGGTGGATGGTCAGGTCGATGCGATGATCGGTCACGCGCGACTGCGGGAAGTTGTACGTGCGAATCTTCTCGCTGCGGTCGCCACTGCCCACCATCGAGCGGCGCGTCGCCTTCAGCTCCGCGTCGCGTTCCGCCTGCGCGAGGTCGTAGAGACGCGCGCGCAGCACGCGCATCGCCTTGGCGCGATTCTTTATCTGCGACTTCTCGTCCTGGCAGGTCACCACCAGGCCGGTCGGCAGGTGCGTGATGCGCACGGCGGAGTCGGTGGTGTTGACGCTCTGACCGCCCGGTCCCGTACTGCGGTACACATCGATCTTCAGGTCGTTGTCGTTGATGTCCACCTCGACGTCGTCCGCCTCCGGAAGTACGACAACCGATGCGGCGGACGTATGAATGCGGCCCTGCGCCTCGGTCTCCGGCACCCGCTGCACGCGGTGCACACCGGACTCGAATTTCAGCCGCGAGTACGCGCCCTGACCGTGCACCTCGAACACGATCTCCTTGAAGCCGTGGCCTGCGGTCTCGCTCTGGTCGAGCACCTCGATACGCCAGCGCTGCCGTTCGGCGTAGCGCACGTACATCCGGAAGAGATCCGCTGCGAAGAGCGCGGCCTCGTCACCACCAGTCCCGGCGCGAATCTCGACGATGACGTCGCGCTCGTCATTGGGATCCGAGGTGAGGAGGAGGGCGCGCAGCCTGTCGTACTCCGCATCCGCGGCGACGAGCTGCGCATGGTGCTCCTCCTCCGCCATGGCGACCATCTGCGGGTCACTCTCCGCGCGCGCCATCTCCTCGGCCTCGCGCGCAGCATCCTGGGCATCGCGCCAGCGACGCGCGGCTTCGACAACCTCGCGCAACTTCGCCTGCTCGCGCGACAGCTGCTGGACGCGGTCGAGATCCTGGTACGCGTCCGGCGCGCTGAGCAGCTCACCGAGCTCGTTGTAGCGTGCTTCGAGCGCCGCAAGACGCTGCTCGAACGGATTCATCTCGGTCACAGCCACTGTCTCAACGAGCTCCGGACGGCTCGGAGACGACACCGCCGCCGGACCTCGCGGCATCGAGGGCCGCGATCGCCACCTCGATCTGGGCGTCTGCAGGGTGTCGCGTGCTGAGGAGCTGGGTCCCGAGCACGGGCGCCAGCGCGATTCGGCCCGGCAGCGTGGTGCGCACCCGGACGAGCGCGCGAATGATCTCGTACGACACCGCGGCCACAACCGGGACGAGCACGATCTGACATACGAGTCTCACCGCGGTGGGGAGGAGTCCGAGCGGCGCGAAGACCCCGACGCTCACCAGCGCCACGACGACGAGAAACCCGGTCCCGCAGCGCGGATGAAGCCGGCTGCGCCCGCGCACGTGGGCCACGTCGATTGCGTCTCCGGCCTCGAGCGCGTTGATCGCCATGTGCTCCGCGCCGTGATATTGAAAGAGCCGGCGAACATTGGGAATCAGCCCGATCAGCAGCAGGTAGGCGACCAGGATCGCGGCTCGAATCACGCCCTCGATGAGCACCGCGCCGATCGACTGGGAGGCGCCGCGATGCAGCAATCCGCCGAGGAGGAGCGGAGCCCCGATGAACAGCGCAAGCGCGAAGACGAGCGACGCGATCATCGCGCCGCGGATGGCACCCTCACCAATTTCCGCATCCTGACCGAGCTGGACGAGCGCCGACCATTGCAGCGCGCGCATCCCCAGGTGGATCGTCTCGTAGAGACCGGCGACGCCACGCAGGAACGGACGGCGCCACACGCCGGCGGTGTACACGCGCGAACGGAGCACATCGGTGCAGATCGCAATCTCGCCGTTGGGCTTGCGCGCGGCGACGGCGTAGTGATCCCGGCCGCGCATCAGGACGCCTTCGATCACCGCCTGCCCTCCGTAGAAGAACGTCCCCGGCGGGGCGCTCACCGCGTTGACCGCGACGGTGAGCAGGAGGTCGCGGCAACGCTGGGCTGACCTCATGAGCGGCATGCTAGTCGAGCGCAGCGGACATGGCTCGGCGAGCCGGTGCCGCTCCAGCGCCGCCGGGCGCCGGCTGAGCTAACTCTTCTTGGCCTGCTCTGCGCGGCGGCGGAAGCGCTCGACCTGCCCGCCGGTGTCGACGATGCGCTGGGTCCCGGTGAAGAAGGGATGGCACACCGAGCACACCTCGGTCTTCAGCTCGGTGAGCGTGGAGCCGGTGGTGAAGGTATTGCCGCAGAGGCAATGCACAACAGCGTCGACGTGATACTCGGGATGGATCGTGGCTTTCATGGGGCGCCTTGGTTCACGCGGAAGGGACGAAGTGAAGATACCACGCTCGCGTTCGGGTCAATCCAGGGCCATCGCCACCGGGCGGGTGAAGTTCCCGTGGCTGACACCAGGGAGCCTGTCGACAAGTTGTCGATAGGCGTCCGCGAGCCCGATGGCATCGTCGGGGAGCAGACCGCGAGCTGCCAGGACGTCGATCAGCCAGTCGTGGTCGCAGTTGAGCGAGCGCCACTGAATCTGCCTCGCGCCCATCTCCACGACGGCGGCGGCAGTTCGCTCGATCTCCTGGCTCGAATCGGTGAGACCAGGAAAGGTGAGCAGGTTCAGGCACACCTGGCCGCCGGCTCGCGACATGACCCGGCCGCATTCGACGACATCGTCGATCGAGTACCCGACGGGGCGGTAGTACGCGCGGAACACGGAGTCGTTGAACGAGATGGCGCTGATCCGAACGCTGTTGCAGCCCGCGTCGATGAGCCGCTGCAGGACCTGTGGGCGGCTTCCGTTGGTATTCACGTGGATTGTCGCCGCGGGATGCTCGCTGCGGATCAGATCGACGGCGCGGGCCAGGACGTCATCGCGCGTGAGCGGCTCTCCCTCACAGCCCTGCCCGAAAGAGACGATCCCGGCATCGGAGCCACCGAGGTGGAACGAGGCCATCCCGGCAAGCTCGTCGGCGGTCGGCGCGAAGCGCATCCGGGGCTGCGGCGCCGGCGCCTGGCCGTCGGTCTGGAGGGAGATGCATCCGAGGCAGTCGGCGTTGCAGGCGGGTGAGGCCGGAAGCGCCCCCTCGTAGCGGCGCAGGAAGGTGTTCTGCGCGGTGTAACAGCGGAGGTCGGTGGCGCAGATCGCGAGGTGGTCGACGAGGCGGTTGCCGGGCAGCGCCTGGCGCGCACTCTCGATCGCGGCGTCGATGCCGCCTCCCTTGTACCGGCGCGGCTCCCACCACCCGAACGCATCGGTGCTCAAGGCCGCGACCATGAGCTCGTCGTGGTGCTCAACAACGGCGGCGTATCCATAGAGCGGGAGGCGCCGGCTGGCCGGGAGCGGACGCGACGCCGGCAGGAGGGTGCGGAGATGGCCGACCGGGAGGACCGCGGCCACGGGGAGCAGATCCGCCTCGACGTCGACCGGCCGGTCTTTTGAGTCCAGCGCCAGGGCCCGCCTTCCGGGCAGATGCATCAGCGTGGTGCCCTCGGGGAGCGGGATCATCGCGGACGCCTCGAGTTTGACCAGGCGGCCGCCCGAGCGGGCGGCTGGGCGGAATCCACCGAGAACTTCGAGCTCGCCGTCAGGGCGAGCGACGAGGGGGCGCATCCGTCGATTCTCCCCCAGCGCCGGTCAGGTCAACCCCGGGGAAGGGACGCCGTCGAGCTGCTCGTGAGGGAGCGGCGTTGCCCTGCACCGACAAGTGCCACAGAACCGGCGCCGACAGCGAAGAGCAGGCAGATCACCACGCCCACAATCGAGATGCTGGTGATGGAGCCGAGCAGGCCCGACAGCAGCAAGCCGGCAATGACCACAGCGCCCAGGAAGGTGGCGAGCGTCAACCAGTAGGTCGAGGGTGTGACCCAGGTTGTCCGCAGCGTTCCGCTCGGCGGCTTGGAGAACATGGCGACCATGAAGGCATCGGCGACGGGGATCACCGCGGAGCCAAAGCGTCCTGGCGGCGGCACTGGCGAGTCGGGGACGCGGGTGAAGGCGTTGGGCATTGACCCAGGGTATTACGCGGCCGCGAGTTCGTCCGGGATCGCCGTCACAACGTAACTGGATGGCCCGCGCAGCACCCGGATCACCAGGAAGCGTTCGATCGGCCCATCGACCATCAGGCGTTGCAGATCGCGGGGGCTCTCGATCGGCCTTCCGTCCACCTCGATGATGATGTCGCCCGGACGCAGACCGGCGGCTTCGGCTGGGCTGCCGCTGACCACCTCAACCACCCCGAGACCCTTGGTCCGCCCGATCTCGGCGGCCCAGCGAGGCGGGATCGGACGCGCAGACCCCGCGACCCCGAGGTGGGCTCGCCGGACCCGACCGTCGCGGACCAGCGCGCCGATGATCCGCTCGGTCGTGGTGTTGACCGGGACGGCGAGACCAAGCCCGACACCCGCGAGGGCGGTGTTGATCCCCACGACGCGTCCCGCTGAGTCGGCGAGCGCGCCACCCGAGTTGCCGGGATTGAGCGCCGCATCGGTCTGGATCACGTCGTCGATGACCCGCACCTGGGCGCCGGCCCGCGTCGGCAGCGACCGGCCCAGGGCGCTCACGACGCCGGCGGTGACGCTGCCGGCGAGGCCGAGGGGATTGCCGATGGCGACCACGAGCTGACCGACGCGCAGCGCGGAGGCGTCGCCGAGCCGCGCCGGCTGGAGCTCGCCGTGTTCGGCGACCAGGACTGCGAGATCCGAGAGCGGATCGCGCCCTCGAACCCGAAAGCGGAGCTGCCGCCCGTCGGCGAGGTCGAGCCTGCCGCCGTCGCCACCGGCGACCACGTGGGCGGAGGTCACCAGGTAGCCGTCCGAGCTCAGCGCCACCGCCGATCCACTCCCGAGCGGGGCGCCGCGGCGCCCGCCCGAGCTGACCTGCACCGCCGCGACCGACGGTGCGAGCGCTGCGGCTACCTGGGTGAGCGTGCGCGAGTATGCGTCGAGCAAGTCGCCGTCATCGCTCGGGTCAGGCGACATCGGGACCTTCGGCCCGCGCCTTCTGGACGGCCGTCAAGGCGTCTCGCAGGCTCTCGATCCACTCTGACTGATGCTGCCCCACGAGGCGGACGCACCAGGCCAGTGCCTCGCTCCGGCTGCGGGCGACGCCGGCCTCGATCAGCGTGTCGAGCACGCGGCGATCCTGGATCCGGAGCCGGGTCATGACCGGAACACCGAGGGTGGTGAAGAGCTCCTCGACGCCGCCGCAGCGCGCGCCCCACGAGACCTTTCGACCGAAGAGCCGCTCGGCGTCGTGGGCTACCTTGACGCGGGCGTCGCGGGTGTCTCCCCTGAAGCGCGCGATCCTGGCGCTGCGAGCCGCGGCGCGGGTGCCCTCGGCGGCATCGGCGGCGAGCTCTGGTTCATCGATCTCGCCGACGATGAGGATCTCGTCGGGATCGGAGCTGATGGTGGGGGCGGACTTGTAGAGCCCCTCGGGCAGGCGGCCGGCGAACCAGCCGGAGACTTCCTCGTCGGTGAGCGGGTCGGGAGTGCTGTGTCCTTTCATAGATTACATGATTACACAACTCGGATGAGGGAGAGCCTCCTTGTATATTACGAATCGCTCAGCCCGTACCGGCTCCCACCGCGTCCTCGGCGCGCGGCATCTCGAAGCGAAACAGCGATGCTCCGGTCAGCCTGTAGCGACGCCGGGCGAAGAGGTAGCAGATCCAGCCGATGACGGTGTTGAGACCCTTGTCGGCAAGGCGCTGCATCACCGATATCGCGGTGGCGATGTCGAAGCTGATGCCGAGCAGGACGAGGAGCCCCGCGGTGCTCGCCTCCACGGCGCCGAGCCCTCCAGGCGCCAGGCTCAACCACGCTGCCCCCTGGGTCACCGCGTAGACAAAGCCGGCGCTCGTCCAGCTGAGCTTGTCGGGATCGACGGCCTGGGCGACGGCCCACAGCAGGCTCACCGCCATGATCGCCTGGACGGCGCTCAACGGCAGGTATCGGTACGTATCGGGATGCCTGAAGAGCCGTCGCGTGTCGCGATGCAGCTCGTCGATGGCGGGGCGGAGACGCTTGAGCACCGGGACACGCCCGATGATTCGGCGCGTGCGCGCGTACAGCCGCTCCACCGTGAGGACGGCGACGATCGCGACCACGAACAGCATCGGGACCACCACCGCGATCGCGATGAGGTGAAGACCGAGTGCCCTGGGCAGCGCAAGCGCGAACAGCATGAACACGAAGAGCAACTCCTGCACCGTCTCGCTGGCGACGACGGAGCCGAGATGCACCGCCGCAGCTTTGGACAGGAGCAGCGCCCGGGTCAGCTCGCCAAGCGGCAGCAGTGCCGTCGCCTGCCCGGTCTCGGTGAGAAACACGGTGTCCCACAAGGGAAATGCGATTCCGAGCGCACGGTTCAACGTCCACCAGCGCACGCCCTGGACGAGGTAGAACCCGACCGCGAGCGCGACCACGATCGGGATGTAGACGAGGTTGAAACGCTGAAAGGCAATGCCGATCTTGTGGGGATCCGCGTACACGAGCAGCGTCGCGATAGCGCCCAGTGCCAGCAGCAGCGGCAGATATGCCACCCATCTTCGCAGCGGTCCGCGAGGCGCACCGGACTCGGGGTTGTCGTGCGCTACTCGCGCGGGCTGCTCGTCGGGACGGGCGGCCTCCGTCACCACGCGTCGATGGTAGGGGTAGCCGCATCGAACAGCGCGCGCGGTCGCATTCGAGTCAATCCGGGGGTGCGCCCCCAGGCCACGGCAACGCGGCAAACCCGATGGTTCCAGGGCCGGTGTGCGCACCGAACATCGGGCTCAACGGAAGGTTCTCACAGCGCACCACGTGTACTGCCGCTGACAGCCGGGCGGCGAGCGTCGCCGCGTCGTCGGGGGCGTCGGCGTG
>JBAPOS010000252.1:0-27133 GCA_049279755.1 Candidatus Dormiibacterota bacterium
TTGCGCGGACTGCATTTGAAGACGGTCACCGTGTCACTCCCCGGCTCACTGGATCGCATCGAAGCCGAGCTTTCGAGGTTCCGACCGCATCTTGTTCATGTGTCCGTCAGCTTTTCTCTGCTCGACGGCGCCGTGGCCAGCCTCGCTCGGCATCGCAATATCCCGGCGGTCGCGACCGTGCATCTGCCGTACGGGTCACTGCACTCCGCTCGAGCCCGAGTCCTCCGGGAGCTCTATCGGTTCCAGGCATGGCGATTGGCGCGGTTCGATTCGATCGTCGCGCTCAGCGAGGCACAGCGTGCGCTGCTCATCGAATCGGGACGCGACCCGGCGCGCATCGTGGTGATCTCCAACGCCGTCGACACCGACCGCTTCAAGCCGGGCCGATCCCACCTTCGCACCGACGTCAAAGGCCGGTTCATCGTCGTCTACATGGGGCGGCTGGATCCGGAGAAGCGAGTCCCGCACCTGGTGCGGTCATTCCTGAGCCGCGGATGGAGCGATGATCATCTCCTCCTGATCGCGGGCGCCGGCACCCAGCGGCGTCAGTTGCAGCACCTGGCAGCTCAGCATCCACAGGTGAAGCTCCTCGGCGTCATCACTGACGAGGAAGGGCGCGTGGATCTTCTTCGTGCCGCAGACGTTTTCGTCCTCCCATCGACTGCCGAGGGTCTTTCGCTGGCGCTCTTGGAAGCGATGAGCGTTGGCCGCCCGGTCATCGCCACTGACGCCGGGGAGGACGGATCGGTCGTCGGAGAAGCGGGCGTGGTCATCCCGGTGTCTCCGCTGGAGCCTGCGTTGAGTGAGGCGCTGGACCACCTGCATGGCGATGCCTCCCTGCGTCGGCGCCTTGGCCGAGGCGCGCGTGCTCGTGCGCTCGAGTCCTACAGCCTGCGTGCCAATGTCGACCGTCTCGTAGAGCTCTACCGCTCGCGCAGGCAGTAGGCACCACGGGACTCGCACGGCAGGCGATCACCGATCACGGCGCGTAGGCTGTCGGGAACCGCATGTGTTTCTCCGCCGAAGCCGACCTGGTGACGGGAATCGTTGTCGGCGCCGTCGGCATCGATGCGCTTCGCCACGTCCGCAAGCCACATCAGATCGCGCTAGCCGCCACGCCGGCCATCTTTGCGCTGCATGAGATCGATGAGTCCTTCGTCTGGTGGGGACTGCACGGTCAGGTTTCGTATCCGGTTGAGCACGCCGCCATCTATGTCTTCCTGGCCATCGCTTTCGTCCTGCCGTTCTGGGTGCCGTTCGCGATGCTGGGCGTCGAGACCAGGATTCGTCGCCGCAACGCGATGAAGGTGTTCCTCGCCGTGGGGACGGTCACCTCGATCGCGCTGCTGGTCGCGGTGGTCCGTGGCCCGGTAGGGGCGTCAATCGACGGGTCACATGTCGCATACACCGCCGACATCGGCTATGCGGACCTTCTCGTGGTGCTCTACGTGGTGGCGACCTGCGGCGCCTGCCTGGTTGCCAGCAACAGGTGGCTCGTTCTCCTCGGACTCGCGAATCTCGGTGCGGTCATCGCCCTCGGATGGATCACCTTCACGGGCTTCACGTCGTTGTGGTGCGCGTGGGCCGCGCTGACGTCAATTGCGATTGCCATCTACCTTCGCCGACCGGCGCGTCCGGTCGCCTCATCAGGTCTCGCGTTCGAGCAGTAGGCGGGCGGGGTCACGAAGTCCCATCGGAGAATGCGGCGTCGGGGACCGCCGGGTAGCCTGGATCAATGCCCCTCCATATCCGGCTATCGCGCCTCGCAACCGTGCTGGCGGTCGGGCTGTGCCTCGCGGTCGTGATTCCGCTCGCCGGCATCGAGATCTCGCTGCTGGTTTCGCCGGCGCAGAACGTCGACGCTGCCGGGCAGTCGCTCGCCCTCAGCGCGGGACCCTCGGCGTCGACGTCCGGCTCGGGGACGCTCGAGCTATTCGGGCAGTCAATTCCAACCACGCAGCAGTTCTCGGGGCCGATTCGCCCGAGATTGCTGTGGGCCGAAGTCACCCACTACGACAAGTTGTTGCTCGCCCTGAAACAGCCGCAGCATCTCGGGCAGGACCTGCGAAACGGATGGAGCGCGTACTTCACACGCGAGCTCGTGATCGCCGTGATCGCTGCCGTAGTGCTTGCCGCGCTCGGCCTCGGCCTCTTCCGGCGGCGCTGGCAGTTGATCCTTGCTGGCGTCGCCATCGCCGCTGCGGTCGCGGGTGGCATCGACGCGGTGGCAATCAGCAGCGCCGCGCAGGGTCTGCAGGACCTGTCCCAGGTGAAGACCCTCGACCAGCTCGTCGGTCGCGCCCCTCTTGCCGTCGACCCCACGAGTCGCAGGGCGCCGTCGGCGACCGCGAGCACTGTGGTCATCGGCGACTCCACCGCCGCGGGTGCGGGGAATCCTCCACTCACGAAGGCAACTCCAGAGGACACCGCCTGCCGGCGCAGCCGCGACAGCTACGCAGCGGATATCGCGGCCGTGAACAACAGCACCGTGGTCAATCTCGCATGCACCAATGCGTCGATCGAGGCCGGTCTGTTCGGGCCGGAGGCGATCAACGAGGCGCTGGTACCCTCGCAACTGGCGCGCCTCGAGTCGATGCGCGGCGTCAAGACGGTGATCGTGAGCATCGGCGCCAACGAGATGCACTGGACACAGGTCATGGAGCTGTGCCTGATCGCGCCGCAGTGCGATGACAGCGTTTCGGCGGCGTGGTTCTCCCAGGCGCTGGATAGTTTCACCATCGACTACTACGACCTCCTCCAACGACTCGCCGCCCTGCCGGGGTTGCCGCGGGTCATCGTCAACGAGTACTACGATCCGCTTCCGGTGAACCCGGTCTGCCCCGCCCAGCCGGCGATCACCGGCGCCAAGTCGGCCGTGCTGCTGAGCCGGTTGACCACGTTCAACACGGTGCTTGCCGATGGTGCTGCGAGCTTCGGCTTCGATGCCGTTGCACCGAGTTTCGCCGGCCACGAGCTGTGCACGGCGCAGCCGTTCGTGCAGGGTTTTGATGACGATGCTCCGTTGCATCCCACGGCGGCGGGGGAGATCGCGATCGCGCTCGCCGACGAACAGGCGCTGTTGAATCCTCCGCCACCACGCCCGACGGGAGCGGCGACTCCGAGCCCTTCGTGAGCTCGAGGCGCGAGCCGAGCTTCAGCGTATCCATCGAGCGGCCGGCCGCCGACCGTATCGTGCAGCCGGATGAGTGAGCCGAACGCTCCCGCCAGGAGCGTGACCGGAGCGGGATTCGCCGTGTTCCTGCTCCTCGGGATTGTGATCGCCTCCTATGGGCCCTCGATTCCGCATATCACGGAACGGTTCACGGTCAGCGCGAGCGTCGCGGGGCTGATCGTGAGCGCGAACTTTCTGGGCGAGGTGATCGGGCTGATGGCACTCGGGCTGACACACGCCCGATGGCGGCTCGGGGGCCGCCTCGCGGTCGGGACCTCTTTGTTCGCGGGTGGTCTGCTGCTGGCAGCGGCAGCGCCGACGTGGCCGCTGCTGCTGCTCGCCGTCTTCGTGCTCGGCGTCGGTGCTGGTGGCCTCGTCGTCCTCGTGAATCTGTACTTCGCCACCCGGTTCGGGCGCCGGAGCCCCGCGATGCTGGGGCTGGTGAACACCGCCTATGGCGTCGGTACCTTCATCGGGCCTGCGCTGGTGGCGCTCACGCGCGAGTACCCGATCGTCTTCGCCGGCACAGGCGCCGGCGCGCTCGTGTGCCTCGTGTTCCTGCGCCGCGCCGTGGACGAGGCGCCCAGGCCCGAACTCGCGCCGCCCGCGCTCAATGCACGCACCGTGGGCATCGTCATCACATTCGCGCTGCTGCTGCTCGTGTACGAGGGCCTCGAGGCAGGCGTCGGCACCTGGGAAGCAACGGACCTGCTCAGCCTCGGCTTCTCGGCTCAGTTTGCCGCCGGAGCGACGTCGGTGTTCTGGGGGGCGTTCACGCTTGGCCGCGTGCTCACCGCGCCCCTGGCGGTGCGCTGGGAGCCGCAGCGAATCCTGGCGCCGGCATTCATCATCAGCGCCGTACTGCTGCTCGGCATCCGGGCACACCTGTACGCACCGTTGATGTTCGCGCTGGTCGGACTCTGTGCGGCGCCGATCTTTCCGGTTGTGGTGTCGTGGATGACCAGGGTGATTCCCAATGCAACCACGTTGGTGACCTACGCGCTGCTTGGCGCGGTGATCGGGAGTGCGCTCGTCCCGGCTGCGCTGGGCGGACTGATCGCGATCGCGGGGGCGGAGCAGCTGCCGCTCGGCGTTGCGGCGTGCGGACTCGCCTCACTCGGCATGGTGGGCGTCATCTCGCGCCGGCTTCGGAGCTGACGCTGCGATCCGCGCATCAAGTCGGTTGTCAGGGCTCGGGAGCCGTGACCTCGACCGCGATCCACATGATCATGCTGCCCTTCTGCAATGAGGCCAGCGCCGGAATCCCGTCGGTCACCTGACCGAAGATGTCGTACTTGCGCGCGAGGCTCGTGCTGTCGCCCTTGCTGATGAAGAATTGACTCCCGATTCTCGAGGGCGTGCCCGTGTACATGGCGACGGCGCCGAACAGGTAGTTACCGACCACCGGGTCTGACGCGACCGTGTAGCCTGGACCTCCCGCGCCGGTCGCGGTCGGGTCGCCCGCGAGTGCGACGGGTGCGCTTCCCGGGCACGTGACCCCGGTGGCTGCCGGGCACACCTGGTAGAAGCTGAGCCCGTCATAGAAGCCGCGTTGCGCGAGGTAGATGAAGTCACTGACCGCGTGCGGTGCGTACTCAGGCCGGAGGCGGATTGAGATGAGTCCACCCGTCGTATCGATGTATGCGCAGTATCCGACGTTGTGTCCAAGTGTCAGTCGCGGCGCGGTGATGAAGGAACGCAAAGGAATTGCCACGGGTGTGTGACTGGGTGGAGCCGGACATGTGACAGCGGTCTGGATTGTCACGAGTCCGGGGGTCGGGTGCGTCGCCGTACGCGACGTGCAGCTGCTCAACACGAGCAGCGTCGCGGCGGCGATGATCGTCAACGAACGCGAACGAACGAGTACGAGACAGCGCGCGATTGTACGCTGGCGCACATAGCGAAGTTCCTTGTGCAGCTTCATCATCGGCGGTCAGTCTACGCACGAAATTAATCTCGTGCAGTGCTGAGATCAGATTTGACATTGATGACGGAAGCGCGCAGCATCCGGCGACGAGGGAAGGCGGTACGCGTGGAGGCGATCAATGGCCGAGAGCCGGAATCAACACGTGGTGACACGCCATCGACGGTGGGCCGTCGGCATGGCATTGGCCGTCCCGCTTGCGTTGGCGGTGTCCCAAGCGTGGGTCGCGCATGCGACGGCGCCCGTACAGAGTGCGTTCACACCGATCACACCGGTGCGAGCGATGGACAGTCGAGCAACGCCGGACCTGGGGATGCACCTATCCCCGGGCCACGAGACCGACGTGTGGCAGGTGACCGGAACGAGCATCCCAACCGGCGCCACCGCCGTCGTCCTCAACCTCACCGTCACCGGTGCGACTGCGTCGACGTACCTGACGTTGTGGCCTGATGGTCAAGCGAAGCCCGGCACATCGAATCTGAACCCGCTTGCCGGAAAGACCATCTCGACGCTGGTCGTTGTCGGCTTGAGCGGCACCGGCGCCATCGACATCTTCAACGCAGCCGGTAGCGCGGACGTCATCCTGGACTACTTCGGCTACTACGCCGCGGTCACTCCGGGCGGACCAACAGGTCCGACAGGCGCGACGGGTGCCACAGGCGCCACGGGTGGAAGGGGCGCCACAGGGCCCACTGGTGACACAGGTGCCACTGGTGCCACAGGCCCGACCGGACCGTCCGGTGGTCCAACAGGCGCTACGGGTGCAACGGGCGCGACGGGTGCCACGGGAGCCGCAGGTGCAACGGGCGCAACCGGTCCTGCTGGCGCAACAGGTCCTGTTGGCGCAACAGGTCCTATGGGCGCGACTGGTCCCACGGGTGCAACAGGTGCCACGGGCGCATCCGGTGCCACGGGCGCATCCGGTGCTAGCGGAGCGTCGGGGGCCACGGGCGCATCAGGTGCCAGCGGCGCATCCGGTGCCGGCGGCGCGACCGGCGCAACGGGTAGCACCGGTCCGACCGGTCCAACCGGACCCACCGGCGCCACGGGTGCAACCGGAGCCTCGGGAGCAACAGGTGCGACCGGCTCGGTCCCCTACACCACCATCGATGGCACGGCGATTACTGGTGAGCACATGGTATTCGGGACTGGTACTGCTAATTCGGCAGTGACGCTTTCCGGAAGCGCGGTGTTCGTCGGAGCAGGCACGTACGTGTGTTTCGCATCTGATACCGCGTCGCCTTCGGCGGATGTCGAGATCACCTACACATCGGGCACCTCGTTTACGCCGACGTCGGCGGTTGCTCAGGCGGTCTCCTTCACCTGCATAGGCAAGTGAGCCTGATCTAACGCCCTTTTTACGGATTGACCAACGGAATAGGTCCGCCTCGCACCGCGCGGGGCGGACCACCCGTTGGGTCGCATTGATTTCAGACACGGAGCCGATTTCGAACCGTGGCAAATCTCACTGTATGACCAGCGACCGAAGCCGCAAGACAGCGGCAGCGATTCTGTGGATCCTCGCAATCGGGCTTGCCGGATGCGGAGCTCCGCCGACGGCGACAAGTCTCGTCTCCCAGGGACTGAAAGCGCAGCTTGCAGGCGACGCTTCGACGGCGGAAAGCACGTATCAGCAGGCGATCAAGCTCGATCCGAACAACGCCGTCGCTCACTACGACCTTGGCACCGTCTATGACCGCCAGGGCAGCAGGGCACAGGCGGTTGAGGAGTACACGACAACGTTGGTCATCGAGCCCGCATTCACCGACGCGCTGTTCAACCTCGCGGTCGACACAACCAGCACCGATCCCGCGGGCGCGGCGAAGCTGTACCTGCGAGTGGTGGCGCTCCAGCCCGGGTTTGCCGCCGCCTGGCTCAACCTCGGGTTCATCCTGCAGTCCCAGGGCGATGCCGCGGCGGCCCGGTCGGACTGGGCGAAGGCGGTCGCGCTCGACGCGTCGCTGGCGTCTCACGTCCCCGCTCCCTCTCCATCCCCGACTGCGTCGACACCGAAACCATAGCGCGGTGACGATATCCCGCTGATCGCGCCGCCGCGACAGCTCGTGCAACGCCTGCGGCCGGCCCTGCGGTCGGTGAGGGCTTACAAGGCCGCCAGGCCGCAGCAGCAGCCGTGGTGGTGGCGGTCAGCACCGTGGCTGTTCGTCGGCGTTGCGTGTGTCTTCGGTCTCCTGACCATGTCGGGTGAATTGGCGATCGTCCAGCCGCTCAACGATGAGGCCATGCACTTCGAGATGGTGCGCTGGTCACTGCAGCAGCTTCACGAGGGCAACGTGCTGCCGCTCGACGGGTGGTTTCCAGATCTGAGCCTTGGGGACGCACAGTTCTCGCACTATCAAAGCCTTCCGCATCTGATCACCGCATACCTCTCGCTTGTCTTCGGGTCCGACTCCACCGAGCGGTGGGCGGGGTATCTGCTCTTCGCGTTCTTTCCACTGAGCGTCTACGCCGGCAGCCGTTTGCTGGGCTGGTCTCCCTGGACGGCGGCATCCGCGGCGCTGGTTTCCCCGCTGTTGGTAAGCGTCACCGGATACGGATACGAATCCTTCAGCTACACGTGGCTGGGCAACGGGCTCTGGTCGCAGGAATGGGGCATGTTCCTCCTACCCCTGGCGTGGGGCCTGAGCTGGCGGGCGGTCCAGGGCACCGGTCGAGGAAGGTACGCGCTCGCCGCGCTGGTGGTTGGTGTGACGATCGCGATGCACTTTCTCACCGGGTATTTCGCGCTGCTGTCAATCGGCGTCTTCGTGATCGTCGTCTGGCGAGGTTTGCTGCCGCGCGTCGGACGCGCGGCAATTGTCTTTGCCGGCGCGGCGCTCGTTGCCTCCTGGGTGGTCGTCCCGCTGATCACCGACGGCGCCTATTTCAACCTGAGCATCTTCAACCAGGGCACGTTCTGGCTCAATTCCTACGGAGCTCCGCAGGCTCTCGGCTGGCTCTTCACCGGCCAGCTCTTCGACTACGGGAGGTTCCCGATCGTGAGCCTGCTTGTGCTTACCGGCACGGTCGTGTGCATCTGTCGCTTTCGCAGCGATCCGCGCGCTCGCGCGCTGCTCGGGTTGATGGCGATGAGCATCGTGCTGTTCTCGGGGCGTCAGCCGTTCGGCTTCATCCTGAATCTGTTGCCGGGCAACGCCGATCTCTATCTCTCCCGATACATGATGGGGATCCAGCTCGCCGGCGACATGCTGGCGGGTGTCGGGCTCGTTTGGGCGGGGGAGTCGGTCGTCACCGGCATGCGCAGGTGGCAGCCACGGGTCACGGCGATCCCAGTCGTCGCCGGATTGATGGCGGCGGCGGTGCTGATCACGCTTCCGGGCTGGTTCAACCGCGCTGCCTACGCAGCAAGCGACTCCACGAGCATCGGATTGCAGGTGGAAAGCGACCAGACCGACGGCGCATCGCTCGACGTGCTCATCAATGACATCAAGGCTCGAGGTGGTGGACGAACGTACGCGGGCCTGCCGGGAAACTGGGGTCAGCAGTACGACATCGGTCAGGTACCGGTCTACGCGTATTTGGCGGACAACGACGTCGACGAGTTCGGTTTCACGCTACGCACTCCGTCGCTGCTGGCCGACAACGAGGCGTATTTCAACCAGAGCGATCCCGCCCAGTACCAGCTGTACAACGTCCGCTACATCCTCATGCCGGTCGGGATGACGGTCCCGGTGCCGGCGACGCTGGTTGCAACGAGCGGGCGGCACCGTCTGTATCAGGTGGCGACCAGCGGCTATCTCCAGGTCGTCGACACGGCCGGCATCATCGAGGCCGACCGCGGCGACATGGCCGCGCAGATCCAGCCGTTCCTTCGTTCCGCGGCGTTCCAGCAGGGTGAGCTCGCGACCATCGCCTTCGACGGCGGCGCGGCGGCGGCGCCAACACTCCCCATCGCTACAACACCCACCGCCGGCGCCGGCACCAGCGCCGACATCCTCATCGAAGCTCAGAACGGCTACTTCGCGGGCAGCGTCACCACGAGTCGAACTGCGGCTGTCGTGTTGAAGGTCACGTACGACCCGCTGTGGCAGGTCAGCGTCGACGGACGCCCGGCGACCCCCTACATGGTGGTACCCGGTTTCGTCGCCGTCACGGTCGGGCCCGGCCGCCACGCGGTCGTCTTTCAGTATGTGGCGTACTCGCACTACGGCGCCCTCCTGAGCATCGGCGCGCTGACCCTGCTGATGCTCGCGTTCGGCCCCCGGCTCTGGCACCAGAGGCTTCGCCGGGTGTTCTCGCGGCGGGTCATGTTGCTCGGTCGGAAGATGTTGTGAAACGCACCCTCGAGGTGTCGATCCTCATGCCGTGCCTGAATGAGGCGGAGACCATCGGGCGATGTGTCGATCGCGCACGCGAGTCGATTGCGCGGCTGGATCTCCGTGCCGAGATCCTCGTCGCCGACAACGGCAGCACCGACGGATCACAACAGATAGCGCTCGCCCACGGGGCGAAGGTGGTGACCGTCGATGAACCCGGGTACGGGGCTGCGATCCGCGGAGGCGTGGCAGCGTCGTCGGGTCGCTACATCATCATGGGCGACGCCGACGAGAGTTACGACTTTGCGGAGATTCCGCCGATTCTCGAGCGCCTGCGAGTGGGCGACGACCTCGTGATGGGAAACCGCTTTGCCGGCGGCATCGAGAAGGGCGCGATGCCGTGGTCGCACCGCTGGGTCGGGAACCCCGTGCTCTCCATGACCGGGCGGATCTTCTTCTCGTCACGCGTGCGCGACTTTCACTGCGGGCTGCGCGGGTTCAGCGTTGATGCGTTTCGGCGCATGCGTCTCAACACCACCGGCATGGAGTTCGCGAGCGAGATCGTCGTCAAAGCGTCACTGGCGAGCATGAAGGTCAGCGAAGTTCCGATCTCGCTCCACAAGGACGGCCGCAGCCGGCCGCCGCACCTGCGCACTTGGCGCGATGGCTGGAGACACCTGCGATTCCTGCTGCTCTTCTGTCCTCGGTGGCTGTTCGTCATCCCGGGCTTGGCGCTGTTGCTGGCCGGGTCGGTCGCGACGCTGTGGTTGCTGGGGGGTACCCGGTACATCGGATCAGTCGGCCTTGATATTCACACCATGCTGGTGACCAGTGTGTTCGCGCTGATCGGCTACGAACTGATGCTCTTCGGCGCGTTCATCAAGGTCTTCGGGATGCGGGCGGGGTTCCTTCCCTCGAGCCGGCGCACAGACAGCTTCTTCCGCGTGGCGACCTTGGAGAAAGGGTTGCTGGTGGGCGGCGTGGTCACGATGACCGGACTGGCGTTGGTTCTCGTCGCAGTGGTGAGCTGGGGTCGAGGCGGTTACGGAGCCCTCGACACCCAGGCGTCAATGCGCCCCCTGATCGTTGCCGTGCTGCTCATCGCCGGAGGTGTCCAGACGATTTTCGCCAGCTTTGTGCTGAGCATGCTCGGGATCCGTGACAACGTCGTGGTGCGTCCGTCGGTGGTGCTGGAGCCCGACCTTGCAACTCGTGATGTGACCGGCTTCGGCCACCGCCAGCCCGCAAACGGATCAGCGAACGGGCCCCGGTAGTCGAGCGGCGAAGACGAAGAGGTTGTTCAGGCCCAGCTGGAAGCGCTGCGCACGCCGCAGCGCAAACCCGCAGTTGGTCAAGAGTTGCACGGTGTCCGCCGGCTCGAAGCCGTAGTGCTCGTGCTCGGCGATGCCCTCGAGGATGCGCAATCGCTGACCGAGATGGATCAGGGAATCGACCTTCGGCGATGGCACGGTGCACACGATCCGGCCGCGTGGTCGCAGCAGCGAGACACAGGATGTGGCGAGGTCGCGTTGAGCATCGGGCGGGATGTGCTCCAGCACGGCGAGCATGGTGATGACGTCGTATCGATCCCCTTTCGGTAGCGCATCCGGAGCCCGCCCCTGGATGAACTGGAAGGATCCGTGGTCATCCGGCACCGGTGCCGTGTCGATCCCCACCCCTGACGCCATACGCCCGCCGAGAACACGAAACAGCGCCCCGTCGCCGCATCCGATGTCGAGCACATGGGCGCCGAGGGGGATGTAGGGCGCAGCCTTGCGAATGCGCCACAACTGCAGGACCGAGTCGCCCCGTCTCATGTGCGCTCCGTCACTGTGCGCAAACGCGGAGCGCTGGGCTACAGGCCCAGCGCCTTGCCTTCCATCTCCTCGAGTGGATCGCGGGTGATCTCCAGCAGCGCCCCGTCCGGGTCGTGGAAATACAGCGAGTTTTCCACGCGGTCGGGCCCGAAATACTCGATGTTCAGCGCATCCAGCGAGGCGCGGATGGAATCGAAGTGCTCAGGGTGAACCGCGATCGCGATGTGGTGCATGCCACCGATCGATTCGCGTGTCGCCGGCATCGGATCCTCGGGAAAATCGAAGAAGGCGAGGAGATTGCCGTTGCCGATGTCGAAGAAGAAGTGTGTCGAGCTCGGAAGGTCGCGGTTCTCGAACAGCTCGACAAGCGGGAAGCCGAGCACCTCGGTGTAGAACTGCATGGTGCGGTCGATGTCGGAGCAGATCAGCGCGAGATGATGCACACCTCGCGCGGTTGACTCCGGACGCTCCGCCTTGGGCTTGAGGTATTTGGCCTGCAGCGCCACGCGCTTGGCACCGTAGTCGACGGCTGCTTCCACCATTGGTCGTCCTCCTGTCGTGCCGTACCTCCTCGCCGTTCCAGAGCCGGAGTCTAGCCTGCGCCGGCCCGGCGCATGAACGGTGGCTGGGTGGTGCCCTGAGTGGATCACACGCGCCAAACGTCCGGATTGCAACGCGACTGAACGGAGCCTGTTGCGACGTGAGCATGCGCGCGGCGCATCCCGTCAATCCGGGCCACCCTGGGGACATGGTTCCAGCAGGCATCGCGTCATGACCGGCCGCCAGACGACCCCGCGACAGGATCCACTTCCACCGGAGGTCGGCTTTGGTGAGCTCATGACCCGAATGATCTCGGCCAATCGGGTCGAAAAGGCACAGCGGGCACGCGCCGACCGCATCGGACGCAGCCAGCCGCGGGATTCGACGGACGTGCGAGGAACACCCGAAAGCCCCCTGGCGTGACCCGCGCCGCGAACACGGCCACGTCCGGCGGTGTCGTGCACGACGTCAACAACCTCCTCGCGGCCATCGTGAACTACGTGAGCTTCGTGGACGAGGAGATCAACGCTGAGATCGCGGCGCGACCGCCTGGCGAGTCGCCGCGCCTCATCGCTGTGCTCGAGGACATGAGCCAGATCGGCGCCGCCGCGAAGCGTGCGGCCGTGCTCATGGGCCAGGTTCGCCCGACGCCCGTCCCGTGAGGACGGCGCCCTACCGCGACTCCGCCCAGGCGACAACCACTCCCCACACAATCGCCCATGCAGCGAGCACCGAGACCCACTGCCAGCCGGAGACGCGCGGGGCGCGTCCTCGCCCCTGTGCCAGCGCGAACCACGCGGCGGTCTCCTTGTCGAGCAGGCGCCACACCAGCCACGGCGCGTACCCCAATTCGATTGCGGTGGTGAACAGCAGGCTCCCGCTGAACTGTCCGGTCACGAGCATCACCAATGAAACGATGCCGACCAGCGTGATGATCACCATCAGGCCAACCTGGACCAGGCGCATCGAGGCGACGCCCCGGCGCAACCCTTCGCCGAGCGCGAACAGAGCGGCAGCAGCGACCAGGCCACCCGCGATCACCGCCGGATTCGGCTTGAACCCCAGGTTGCTCGTGGCCGAGGCGAGCGCCTGCGTGGTCAGTTGTGCCGTGAGCGCCCAGTCGAAAACGACCGCGATCCCGAGCCCGTGGGGCCGCGGCTGTGCCATGGCGCCGGACGTGAGCGCTTAGGCTGCGCCTGCAGGGACCTTCGGCAGCTCCGCCAGCGCGGTATCCAACCGTTCCTGTGCGAGTTCGATGTCCTGGAGCTTGCCGGCGAAGTACGCGTCGTACGCGCCAAGATCGAAATGTCCGTGGCCTGAGAGGTTGAAGAGGATGACCCGCGAATCCCCGGCCTCGCGTGCTGCTGCGGCCTCCTGGGCAACGGCGCGGAGCGCGTGTGATGGCTCGGGAGCAGGGAGAATTCCCTCGCTGCGTGCGAAGCGCACCGCCTCAGCGAAGCACTCGTTCTGCTTGTACGCGCGGGCTTCGATGAAGCCGTTCTTGACGAGCAGGCACAGTGACGGCGCATCGCCGTGATAGCGCAGGCCGCCGGCATGGATGCTGTCGGGGATGAAGTTGTGGCCGAGCGTGTACATCGGCACCACCGGTCCCATGCCCGCGGTGTCGCCGAAGTCGTACGCGTAGAGACCGCGTGTGAGGGTCGGGCACGCGGCCGGCTCAGCGGCGATGAATCGCGTAGTGGTCTTCCCGGCGAGACGGTCGGCAAGGAACGGGTACGCGAGCCCGGCGAAATTCGAGCCGCCGCCGACGCATCCGATCACCACGTCGGGATAGGCGTCGGCCATCTCCATCTGCTTCTGAGCCTCCTGACCGACGACGGTCTGGTGGAGGAGGACGTGGTTGACCACCGAGCCGAGCGAGTAATGGCTGTCGTCACGGGTTGCCGCGTCCTCGACAGCTTCGGAGATTGCGATCCCGAGGCTTCCCGGCGACTCCGGCTCCCTGGCGAGGACGCTCCGGCCGAACTCCGTCCGATCGGTGGGGGAGGGCAGCACCTGCGCTCCCCACGTCTCCATGAGCGCGCGACGGTATGGCTTCTGCTGGTACGAGACGTTGACCATGTAGACCATCACCTCGAGGCCGAACAGCCCACCTGCGAAGGCGAGTGCCGATCCCCACTGTCCGGCGCCCGTCTCGGTGGTCAGGCGCTTGATGCCCTCCTCGGCGTTGTAGTACGCCTGCGCGACCGCCGTGTTGGGCTTGTGCGAGCCTGCCGGCGAGGTTCCCTCGTACTTGTAGAAAATCCTCGCAGGCGTGTCGAGCGCCTTCTCGAGACCCGTGGCGCGATACAAGGGCGTTGGGCGCCACATCTTGTAGATGTCCCGGACCCGATCAGGGATCTCGATCCAGCGCTCAGCCGACACCTCCTGCCCGATGATCGCCATGGGGAAGATCGGAGTCAGGTCGGGCGGCGTCAGCGGCTCGAGCGTCCGTGGGCTCAGAAACGCGCCGAGGGGCTCAGGCACGTCGGCGAGGATGTTGTACCAGTGCGACGGCAGTTGGTCTTCCGTCAGCAAGAACTTCCTTGTCATCTGTTCCACCTCTGCCAATCGCTCGAACCCTGGAGGGGAGGATACGCCGGGTGCCGCACCGCCGACCCTATCCTTGGCCGATGCGCCTGGCCACCTGGAATGTGAACTCCGTCGTTGCACGGCTGCCCCGGTTGGTTGAGTGGCTCGCGTCCAGCAGCCCGGACGTGCTGTGCCTGCAGGAAACCAAGATTGCCGATGACGCCTTTCCCCGCGCCGAGGTCGAGGCGCTCGGGTACGAGGTCGCGCTCCACGGTGACGGACGGTGGAACGGGGTCGCAATCATCTCCCGCGCCGGCCTGGTTGATGTGGCCCGCGGCTTCAGTGGCGAGCCCGGCTTCCCGGCAGCTGAGGCGCGTGCGATGAGCGCCACCTGCGCGGGGCTGCGAGTCTGGTCGGTCTACGTGCCCAACGGTCGTGCCCTTGACAGCGATCACTACCCGTACAAGCTGAGCTGGCTCGGGGCTTTGCGTCTCGCGCTGCTCGCGGCGCAGCCGGCGTCGCCACCGCTGGTCGTGTGCGGTGACTTCAACATCGCGCCGGGTGACGACGACGTCTGGGACCCTGCCGCGTTCATCGGTTCGACCCATGTCAGCGCCCCGGAGCGCGAAGCCCTCGCCGCCCTGGTCAGCCTCGGACTGGACGACATCCGCCCGCGTGCCATCAAGGGACGCCCGTTCACGTACTGGGATTACCGCGCGGGCAATTTCCACAAGGGTCTCGGTATGCGCATCGACCTCGTGCTCCTCGCCCACGCGGTCGCACCGGCCATCAACGATGCGTACATCGATCGCGATGCCCGCAAGGGGACGCTGCCGTCAGACCATGCGCCGGTGGTGGTCGACCTCGACTGGCCGCGATAGGGGCATCTCAGGGGTCAGCTCGCCCGCCGGGGCTAGAGCTCCAGGGTCGCCTCCGCGGTGATCGGCACTGCCGCAAGCGCCTTGGACACCGGGCAATTCGCCTTGGCATCCTCGACCGCCGCGGTGAACACCGAAGCGTCGATGCCCGGGACCTTCCCTTTGACTGCGAGATGAATGCCGGTGATGCCGTCGGGGACCGCGAAGGTGACCTTCGCTGTGGTGTCGAGCCGATCAGGAGGGTGACCGGCGCCGGCCAATCCATTGGCGAGCGCCATCGACAGGCAGCTCGCGTGGGCCGCGGCGATCAATTCCTCGGGGCTGGTTCCGCTGGCACGCGATTCAGCCCGCTGGTTCCAGGTGATCGCGAGCTCCGGGAACGCGCCGCTCGCCGGGCGAACCGTGCCCTTCCCACTGACGAGGTTGCCTCCCCAGGTTGCGCTGGCGCTGCTTTCGACGGTCATGCGGTTGCTCCTTTCCACGAATGCAAAAACGGCAGGGCTCAGCCTACTCAGAGTTATCGATCCGGCGCGTGGTGCGCCATGCCGTGGAAGGAGAGCGGGTGGCCCGCCACGATAGCCTCCATCGCCAGCCCCAGCTCGCGCCCTGGTGCGGCTAGTGGGACAGCCCGTTGCTGACGTTCGAGAACACGTTGTTCACCTGCTTGCCCACAAGCTGCAGCCGCGATGCTGCATGGGGACCCTCCAAAACCTCTGGTCAGCGCGGTGCGAACACCACCACCGAGCGGAGGACTTCACTGTTCACGATCTTTTGAAAGGCGTCCTCAACGTCGTTGACGGTGATGATCTCCGAAACGAAGCCGTCGAGGTCGAGCCGTCCCTTCTGATAGAGGTCGATGAGCACAGGGAAATCGCGTGTTGGAAGGCAGTCGCCGTACCACGACGATCGCATCGACCCGCCCCGCCCGAACACCTCGGACATGGGCAGCTCGAGAGCCATTCCCTGCGCCGGCGGCACGCCGACATTGACCAGTCGCCCTGCATGATCGCGTGCGAGGAATGCCTGGAGGTAGGTCTCGGGGAGTCCCACTGCATCGATGACCAGGTCCGCGCCGAACCCACCGGTGAGTCCGCGGATGGCCTCGACGGGGTCGTGCCGGGTGGCGTCGAACGTGTGGGTTGCACCAAAACGCCTGGCCCACTCGAGCTTTCGCTCGACGACGTCGACGCCAATCACCATGCGCGCGCCCGCGATCGACGCGCCCGCGATGGCGGCGTTGCCGACGCCGCCGCACCCGATGACCGCAACCGAGTCGCCGGGCATCACCGCGCCGGTGTTGACGGCGGCTCCGTAGCCTGCCATCACACCGCACCCGATCAGCGCGGCAGCCTCCCTGCGGGCCTTCGGGTCCACCTTCACCGCCTGTCGCGCATGGACCAGGCACAGCTCCGCAAAGGCGCCGATACCGAGCGCGGCGGTCAGCTCGGTTCCGTCGTCAAGGGTCATGTGCTGGCGGGCGTTCTGGCTGTCGAAGCAGTACCACGGCCGCCCGCGCAGGCAACTCCGGCAGGTGCCGCACGGAGCCCGCCACGCGATGACCACGACGTCTCCCGGCGCGATGTTGGTGACTCCGTTGCCGACGGCCTCAACCAGCCCGGCAGCCTCATGTCCCAGCAGGAAGGGGAACGCATCGCCGATGCCGCCCTCGCGATAGTGCAGGTCGGTGTGGCAGACCCCGCACGCTTCGACGCGGATGAGCGCCTCGTCCGGTCCGGGATCCGGGACGTGCACGGTCACGACCTCGACCGGTGCACCTCGTCTGCGCGCGACCACGCCGGGAACCTCATGGGGCACGTCAGCTGCTCCTACGCGCTCCGATGGACGGCGACTCGATCGACGACTCTACGATTTCGACCAAGCGGCGCCTGCCGTCAGGCCAGCCGCAGCGTCACGGCCACCGCTCCCAGCCGCGCATGGTCGAGGCGATCGACTCCTCCTCGAAGGCGAGGTGGGCGAGGAGATCTTCCTCGAGCCGACCCAACGCGATCACGAGGCGTTTCCGGGCGGGGTTGGCTGCTGCGTCGTCGAGCTCGCCGGCCGCCGCCTCGACCTCGTCGAGGAGGCTGGAGATCGCCCGATGATCCGCCTCGAGCTTGTCGACGACGGCGGAGAGCTCCGGGTTGGAGCGGCGCAGCGCGGGAAACATGTCAGCGTCCTCAAGCCCGTGGTGCGCGTGCACGACCCTGCAGTGGTACAGGCAGTTGACCTGCAGGGTCCAGAGTGGGCTTCGCGTCCGCAGCGTGGCGATCTGCTCGGAAATCTCCGCCGCTTCCGCGCCCGCGGCTATCTCGGCAGCGAGGTCCCGGCACACCGCAAGGTCACTGCGCAACATCTGATGGATGAGCTTGAGCTGCCGGTGCATCAGCACTCCGAACGCGGTCTCGCCGTTGGCCCTGGCGGTCATGTCAGAGCAGTCGCGCCCGCCGCAGAGCGTCCTCGACGCCCCCGATGTCCTTGACCAGGTAGCCGGGGTTGTCGCGCGCGAGCACGTCCTTGTCCCGAATGCCCGAGCTCACCGCAATGGAGAGGTATCCGAGCGCATTCGCGGCCGCCACGTCTGCCTCGGTGTCACCGATGACGACGGCAGGGTCATCGTCGGGCACTGTCTTCCGGATCAGCCGCGCTTTCTGAAATGCCGGGTCACTCCCCGCCGGTGCCGTCTCGATCGCCTCGAAAAAGGGCGTGAGGGCAAAGACGGCGAGCTGCGCCCGCAACGCTGTTGGCGACGAGCGCAGCGACACGAGCGTGCAGCGAAAGGTCGTGACCAGCCGGGTGAGCACAGGGATGGTCTCCGGGAACAGCACGTCGAACCCGAGGTTGTCGGGCAGCTCGATGAGTTCCACGAAGGCTGCCTCGAAGCCGGCGACCTGAGATTCCTCCAGACCGCTCTGGGCCAGGATCTCCAGCCATCCCGTGCCTTTTCGCTTCAGCTGCCAGTACGTGGCACGAGCCAGCGGTTGACCGCCGAGCGATTCGCAGACCGTGCTGTAGACGTGATGGTGCCGCGCCGACACGTCGAGCAGGGTTCCGTCGAGGTCAAAGACGAGCGTCGGGGGCCGCTGCCCTGGCAATCTGCTCCTCCAACCCGTCCGGAAAAACGCGACCCGGAGAGAATCCGGTCGCCTGGCGGAACCGCGTGACGTCGAGCACGATATCAGCCGCGGGTTTCTGTCGAGGGTGCTGCTCGATTTCGGAGCTTCCGCCCGCGAGGCCGAGCACGGCTTCGGCCGCCTCACGGACGCTGACGCCCATGCCGGAGCCGACGTTGTACGTCCCCGAGAGCCGGCGTTCCCACGCGAGGATGACCGCCCGTGCGGCGTCATCGACGTGCAGATAGTCGCGTAACTCCTCGCCGCCGAAGAGACGGACCGACTCGCCCCGCACCGCGCTGCGGACGAAGTTCGGGATGGCTCGCTGGATGGTGTCCCCGCTGCCATAGAGCACCGTGAAGCGCAGGATCGCGATGTGCATCTCGTCGCGATGCTCGAGCGTCCGGCAGAAGATCTCCGTCGCGACCTTGCTCGCACCGTACCAGCTGAGTGGCCGCAGCTCGGTGTCCTCGCGGAGCGGAGCGTGGCCCTCGGGCAGCCCGTACACCTCGGCGGTGCTGGCCACGATGTTCGCCTGGCCCGCACGGCCAAAGGCGCCGAAGAGGTGCACGGTTCCCATCACGTTGACCGCAAACGCGGACGCCGCCTCATCCTGTGCGGCGTTCTTCGGGACCAGCGCGGCAAGGTGAATGATCGAATCGACCTCACCCGCTTCGCCGGCGGCGTGACGGACGTCTGTGGCTTCGATGAGGTCGGCCCTGATGAAGCGAGGTGCGGGCGGTGCGGATCCGTCCGGGGCCGATCGACCGATCGAAACCACGTCATGGCCTCCCGCGACCAGGAGCTCAGCGACCCTTCGGCCGAGGAACCCGGTGGCGCCGGTGAGCAGCACCCTCATACGCGCAGCTTCTTTCTCCGCCGCGCGAGCGCGGTGCGCTGCTCTTCGATGTCGGACATCGGCACCAGGACCGGCTCGAAATCCATCCCCCGGATCCACACCATGCCCGGGGCGGCAGGGTTGAGCTTTTGCGGGATTTCCGGTACGGGCTCATCGCAGGCGAGCTTCACGAACACGTACGGCATGTTGACGCCGAGTTCGGTGAAGAACAGATGGGTCGTGAAGAAACGCCCGATATTGATCTCGGTGGGATTGGGTATTCCGTTGCGGTCGTAGGTGAGGTCCACACCGAAGAGCGCGTCGGGTTCGGGATCGATTGCGAGTACCGCCGCCATCGCAATCTCGTCGACCTGCGGGTCGGCAACCGTGATGGCCGCCCCGGTGGCGCCGGTGACTCCCGACTGCGACACCTTCGACAGCTCCCAGTAGAGGCGTTTGCGACCCTGGGCGAGCACGAGCTCACCGCGATGCCAGATCGACATCCAGGTGATGGTCTCGGCCTCGAGCAGCTCCGACGCCGTGTACCGTCCCCAGCCTTGACGGAGGTCGAGCCACGATCGGGCTGTCGCGAGATCGTGGACCGGGAGCGCGCCACGGCCGCCGGCACCGGTGCTGTCGCGCAACCACATCTGGCCGCCGAACGACGAGAACGCGTGTTGCAGATCCTCGTCGGTATGCATGACGACGGTCTCGGGGACGACGACACCGGCAGCGTGCCAGCGCTCATAGGAGAGAAACTTGTCCTGGCAGATGCGGACTGTCTCGGGTGAAGGGAGGAAGGTTCGAGCACGCACGTCGCGCCGGTGATCCGAAAGAAAGCGCACCTCCGCATCGTTTTGCGCATGGACCAGGTCCACGCCCTCGTCGTCAATGATGTCGTTGAGCACATCCAGGTATGCGGGGTCACTTGCGGGTGGCACCAGGTGCCGGCTGTCTGTTTCGGCACGCATGAGCAGGAACTCGTCGGCGTCAGTGCCCACCAGGTCGAACGGTTCCGGGGCGAGGCGCAGCGAGCGCACGAAGTTGGTCGACGGCGAACCGCCCGCCCCGGTGATGAGGATCCGCTTCAACGCGGGGCTCCGGGGCACGTCTGGAGCATCGGCGCCATGGTAGCCGCCCCCGGCTCAGTCCCCCGTGACGCGTCCGACACAGCTCCTACTCGTTCGAGTCCTTCCAGCCGAAATGCTTCCAGCGGAACAACCCGCTGAGGCCCAGGCGGGAGACATGGAGTTGCTCGAACTCCTCGTACGCGTCTGACTTCGCATCGGCCGAGAGATGCACGGCCTCGGTCGTGATGCGATCGATGTCGGCGGCAGGAGCGAGGTAGTGCTTGCGACGATAAGCGTGCTCGAACACGATGCCGTGGAAGATGTCCTCGTTGGCAAGCGCGGCAACTTCCACAACCTTGCCGATGTTGGTGCCGTCGCTGGTCACGACTGCCTCACCCGTTTTGACGGCGGTCCACGCGATCTGTTCTTCAGCCATGCGACTCATCATAGAGCCGGTGCAGTTGCGCGGCTTTGATCGCGGCTGTCTGGCCGAAGACCAGCAAGAACAGCGCCTCACGGGCGAGCCGCTGCGCCTGATGGTCGAGGGCGATCGCGCGGCCCCCTCCCTGAACGACGAGCGTCGTGGCCGCTCGAAGGGCCAGCTCGGCCGCCCGAGCACGCTGTTCGGGCATCGCCTGCGGTAGCGCCTGATCGAGCGATCTCCGGCACTCATCGAGCTCGGTTGCCAGGGCAGCGCTCTCCAGCAGCAGGGCGCACCTCCTCGCGACCCCCAGCGCGAGCGAACCGTTCAACCGCAGGCTCGCCCGATCCTGCTGCTGCCACTCGTCGAACGGCTGAATCGAGATAACACGGTCGGCTGGGACCGCATGCTGATCGAACCACAGCGTGACGGTCGCGCTGGCGTTGACCGCCGCCAGCCGGAGCCGCTCGGCGTGGAGCGTGGGGCCGGGCTTCGCATCGACAAGCGCCCAGACGATGTCTCCGTTCTCGCGCCGCGCCGCTGCCCGGACCACGTCGATGCGGCCCCAACCGGTCACCCACGGCGCGTAGCCCTGGAAGCGCCAGCCATCAGCGTCAGGCGAGGCGGTGAGGATCGGCGGCCCCGGCCGGCGGAGCCCCGAGAAGGCGACGCCGGCTCGCACCTCACCCGCACAGAGTCGCCCGATCCAGGCGTCGCGCAGGGGTTGCGGTGCGACGGTGAGCGCGCGCACAGCCCCGTGGTGCTGGATCCAGACGAAGGCGGTCGTCAGGCAGCCGGAGGCGATGATCTCGATGAGCTCGAGCGCAGCTTCCATGTCTGCCAGCCCCATCCCCCCGGCATCCGCCGGACCGGCGAGGCCGTAGAAGCCCGCCGACGCGAGTCGATCAAGTCGATCGACGGGGACGATGTCCGACGCGTCCACCTCGAGCGCTCCCGGGAACAGCAGGCCGTCGCTGATGGTTGTCGCGAGCGCGATCGGGTCGCGCTTCACGAAAGACGTTGCCCCTGAGGCCGCCGTGGGTTACGCAGGACCAGTCTTGACCGGTGTGCGTGAGCGCCGCCGCCGGGATCGGACCGCCAGGTGCGGTTGGCGGTCGGAAGACACGGGTGACCTGAGCGCATCGAGCTCCTCCGCGAGCCATCGAGTCATCGCACCCACGTCGGGCATGGCGTCACGATCGGCGACGATCCCGATATCGAGGCTGCCGTTGTAGCTCATGACCGTGATGTTCAAGCCCAGGCCGTCCATGATCACCGAGACCGGGTAGATCGCCTCGAGCAGTGCCCCGGCGCAGTAGAGCGGGACCTGCGGTCCCGGCACGTTCGATACCACGAGGTTCCAGGACGGCCGCAGGCGAGGATTGCTGGTCCACGCGAAGGTGAGCCGTGCGGCCCGAGTGAACAGCGCCGGCGGGATGAAGTTGTTCGCGTCCTGCAGCAGCGACGCGGGCAGCGCCTGGTCGCGCTCTTTCATCTCGGCCAGTGATGCGTGGGTCTTGCGCAGCCGATCGACTGGGTCGGCGATCTCGGTGTGGAGCTCCACGCCCATGAGAAGGATGCGGTTGCCGAAGGTGCCCTGCTGCTCCGGGCTGCGCACCGAAACGGGGATCTGTGCGATCAGCGGCTCCTTGCCCAGTTCGTGGTGTTTCGACAACCAGCGGCGCACGGCTCCGGCGCACATCGAGACGACGACGTCGTTGACGGTGACCCCGTGCATGTTTTTGACATCTTTGACAACATCAAGCGGCAGCCTGCCGAAGACGATACGCCGGTGGGCGGAGATCCTGCCGTTGAAGGACGTGTGCGGTGGTGTCGCGAGCTTGCGCCCGCTGATAGGTGGAGTCCTGCGCAGCGCCGCCTGCAGCCGCCGCCCGGCAGCCCCAATCAGGGTCGCACCCGGGAGGACGCTGAAGATTCCAACCTCTTCAAAATGGGGCAGCGTCGCCGGCAGGGAGCGGAGCAGTCGCAGCGGATACTGGGGGACGCCGATCAGCCCTCGCGCCAGCATCTCCAGCTGTGACGGCATGTGGTGCAGGCCGGGGAAGACCGGATCGGGCGCCGGGCGCCCCTCGGGGGTCAGGTCGAGAAGCGAGCCGAGGATCTCGGCTCCGGACAGGCCGTCGATCACCGCGTGATGCACCTTGGTCATCAGCGCAACCCGCCCGTTCTCGAGCCCGTGGATGAGGTAGATCTCCCAGAGAGGACGGCTGCGGTCCAATGGCCGCGAGAAGATGCGCGCGACCTGCTCCTCTAGTTGAACGGTGGATCCCGGTGACACCAGGGCGAGCTCACGAACGTGGAAATCGATGTCGAAGTCCGGGTCGTCGACCCAGTAGGCGAAGTCGATGCCGAACGGGACCTCAGCCAGACGCCACTTGAAGATCGGGATCAGCGGGAGCCGATCCATGATCAGGTCCTGGAGGTTGGTCAGCGTGAGGGTTCCTCCGGGAGCCGTCGAGGGGTCGAGCACGAGGACTCCGGTCACGTGCCCGAAGATCCGCGGGGTTTCGAGGGCCAGGAATTGCGCGTCAAGGCTGGTGAGCTGGCGCATGGGCGTCGGCCAACACTGGCAGAACCTGCGGAGAACGGTCAACTCAGCCCATTCGCGTGTGCATGTGGGATCGTTCAGGGGTGCCTGCCCACGTCGCGACCATCGAGACCCCCGAGTTGGGTGATCGGAGCTACGCGATCTTCGCCGGCGGAGAGGCGGTTGTCGTGGACCCGCAGCGCGACATCGACCGAGTGCTCACCCTGCTCTCCGAGCGTGGTGCGCGCCTCAGCCATGTGGTCGAGACCCACATCCACAACGATTACGTCTCCGGCGGACCCGAGCTCACTCGGGTCACCGGCGCCACCCTGGTCATCCCGGCGGGGGAGTCGGTCGGATACCCGCGCCGTTCGATCGCCGACGGCGAGCGGATCCAGGTGGGGGATGCGACGCTGGTCGCCCGCCACACCCCCGGTCACACCGCGACCCACATGGCCTACCTGCTCGAGGAGGAGGGCCGGCCGGTGGCCGCGTTCACGGGCGGCTCGATGCTCCTCGGCTCGGTGGGGCGCACCGACCTGTCCGGTCCGTGGGTCACCGATCGCCTCAGCCATCTGCAGCACCGCTCTGCGAGGCGCCTGTCCGACGAGCTTCCCGATGACGCGGCGATCCTCCCCACCCACGGTTTCGGCAGCCTGTGCTCGGCAGGCTTCCCGGTTGGAGGGCCGGATACCGCAGACGCTCGTCATCAGCGTGCCGAGAATCCCGCGCTGCTCATGAAGGAGGACGCCTTCGTGACCCGGCTGGTGTCGGGTATGGACGCCTTCCCGCGCTATTACTCGTATATCGCGCCGAGGAATCGCGAGGGAGCGGGAGAGGCCGACCTCGAGCTGCCACCGCCGAGCGACGCTGCGGAGCTGGTCGAGCGAGCCCGCGCCGGTGAGTGGGTGGTCGACCTGCGCGAGCGTCGAGCGTTTGCCGCCCGCCATCTCATCGGCACCCTCGCATTCGAGCTCTCCGACCCGATGACCACCTACCTCGGCTGGCTGCTCCCCTGGGGGAGCCCGCTGAGTGTGATCGGGCCCTCTCTCAAGGAGGTCGCGGCCGCCCGGCGGGCGCTGGCGCGAATCGGCATCGAGAGGATCGTCGCCTGCGGCGCCAGTGACGGCGAGGATGGGCGAGACCCGTGGGCCGGTCTCGCCACGGGTTCGTACCCGATGGTCGGCTTCCGCGACCTGAAGCCGTTCGCCGGCCTCCCGGGTGAGGTCGTCGTCGACGTGCGCCTCGGCACCGAGTGGCGCGACGGCCATCTCCAGGCTGCCATCCACATTCCGCTCCACGAGTTGCCCGATCGCCTCGAGGACGTTCCTGCCGGGAGGGTCTGGGCGCACTGCGCTGCGGGGTATCGCGCCTCGGTGGCCGGCTCACTTCTGGCGCGTGGCGGGCGCAACGTCATGGTCGTGAGCGACCAGTTCAGCAACGCGGTCGGTGCCGGGCTCGAGATCGTCTCCAGCCGCGACTGATCGGCGCGGCGGAGGGTCGCCGCGATGAGCCTATCGAGCCGTGCCGTCGAGGTCCTCGCTCGCCTCCCGCCGTCGCAGTCGCGTGCTGTCGCGATTCGGCGCGACATCGAGGTGGCCATGCGCGACGGGGTGACCCTGCGCACAGATCGGTATCGGGGCCGGGGAGACGGCGCTCAGCCCGTCATCGTGATGCGCAGCCCCTACGGGCGCGGCGGGGTCTGGGCTCTCGCGGCGCGCGTGTTTGCCGAGCGCGGCTATCAGGTGGTCCTGCAGAGCTGCCGGGGGACAGGCGGGTCGGGTGGTGATTTCAACGCCTACCGGCACGAGGTGGAGGACGGGCTGGCCACCCTGGACTGGGTGGAACAGCAGCCCTGGTTCTCCGGCAGGGCCGCGACCTTCGGTCCGAGCTACCTTGGGATTGCGCAGTGGGCGATCGCTACCGACCCGCCATCCTGGCTGCGGGCCATGGCCGCTCCGATCTCGTCGGCGCGGGTGCGGGCCTTCACCTACCCCGGGGGGACGTTTTCCCTGGACAGCACGCTGTCGTGGCTGGCGCTGCTGGCCCGTCAACGCCGTGATGAGCGCCGCGGCATTCGCGATCAACTCGCCGGGCGACGTGCTCTCGCCCGCGCCTTCACGGCATTGCCGCTTCGCGATGCCGATGTCGCCGTCACAGGTGCTCGTGTGCCGTACTACCAGGACTGGCTTGCGCGGATGGACGACGGCGCCTTCTGGGCGCCCGTCGAGTTCGACCGTCATCTCGAATCGCTCACCGTGCCGGTGGCGATGGTGACCGGCTGGTACGACATGTTCCTGCCTGCCCAGCTCGCGGATCACCAGGTGCTCCAGGCGGCCGGGCTCGACGTCCGTCTCACCATCGGCCCCTGGAAGCACACCGACCCCGGCCTCGCCGGTGAGAGCCTGCGCGACACGCTCGACTGGTTCGGCGGGCACCTCCTCGATCGCCCGAACGGCCCACCACGTTCGCGGGTCCGGGTGTTCGTCGGCGGTGTACGCAGATGGCTCGACGTCGACGAGTGGCCGCCCCCGGCGCGCAGCGTCCGCTGGCACCTCCACCCGGGGGGCATGCTGCACCCGCGGACACCGGTCGGGTCGGCTCCGGACCGGTTCCGGTATGACCCGGCGGACCCGACCCCGTCGGTCGGCGGGAGCCTGCTCGCGAGGTCGGGAGGACCTCGCGACAACCGGGCACTCGAGCGGCGCGCCGACGTCCTCGTCTACACAAGCGCTGCTCTAGTCCGCGACCTCGAGGTGATCGGCCCGATCACCGCCGATCTGCGCGTGCAGTCCTCGCTGGAGCACACGGATTATTTCGTGCGACTCTGCGATGTGGAGCCGTCGGGAAGATCAATCAACATCTGCGACGGGCTGGTGCGCATGACTCCCGCGACCTGGCAGCGTGGAGGAGATGGGGTGGCGGCCGTCGAGGTCCAACTCTGGCCTGCCGCCCACGTCTTCCGCCGCGATCACCGTGTTCGCGTGCAGGTGTCGAGTGGCGCGCACCCGCGGTTTGCTCGCAACCTCGGGGGTGGGGAACCGCTCGCCACCGCGGTGACGATGCACGTCGCCGATCAGCAGATCTGGCATGACCCCGACCACCCGTCGGCGATCGTGCTCCCGATCAGGGAGGCGACGAGCTAGCGCGCGGCTCCGGCGGGGACGCGCTCCCGCGGCGCGCTCTCGTCCGGATGGCCGGCTTCATCCCGCACCTTCTCCTCGACCTTGACCGCGGTGAGCCAGCGCGGTGGCGGTGACCCCGAGGGGACCGGCGGCGGGCCGGGGCCGTCGTCCCGGCGCCCGGGATCGTCGTCGACCGATGCCTGCTGGTTGTGGTCGTTGTCGAAGGTGATCAGGTAGATCGACGCGATCGCCGTCATGGTCAGCAGCGCGAAGAACGCGAACGGCAGCCGGTAGACCCAGCCGACATCGCTCGGCAGCCCGGGCATGAACGCCACCAGCGCGGCGCTGACAATGCCGACGCCAGGCGGAAGGAGCCAGACCCAGACGCTCCGGCCCTCGCGATCGATCCCGAGGCGACCCTCGAGACGTCTGAAGAGGGCCGCGAGCCGCTCTTTGATTGAGGCCATCTCCGTTCTCCTGTGTTCAGTCTATCGTGGAAACACATGAGTACGGCCGTGACCGGGCAGATCATCGGCGCCGGCGAACTGAAGCGGCTGTCGCCTCGGTTCTGGCTGGCGCGGCAGACGGAACTCGCCCTGTTCTGGGGCCCGGTGTTCATCGTCGCGCTGGTGGCTGCGCTGATCGTCCACGCGAGCGCGGCCGTCCTGCTTCCGGTGGTCGTGGCGCTCATCGCCGCGGTTGCCTGGCTCGTCGAGCGGGGTCGGTACCGGTCGTGGGGCTATGCCGAACGCGAGGACGACCTGATCGTCACCAGGGGTCTGATGTTCCGCCACGTGTCGGTGGTGCCCTACGGGCGGATGCAGTTCATCGATGTCACCGCCGGCCCGATCGATCGAGCCTTCGGCCTCGCGACGGTCCAACTC
>JBAPOS010000253.1:0-1615 GCA_049279755.1 Candidatus Dormiibacterota bacterium
TCGGTCGACATCGACGTCCTCGCGGCGGTGCTCCGAACCGATCCCATCAGCCTGCTCGAAGACCTCGATGTGGGTGTGCGGCTCGGGTTGCTCGAGGCGCGCGAAGGCGAGTACGCCTTCCGCCACGCCGTGGTGCGCGAGGTCCTGGATGCGTCCACGGCGTCGCCTCGGCGTTCGCTCCTCCACCGCGAAGCCGCACGCGTGCTGTCGTCGAGGCCGGCTGCGGATCCCCTGCTCGTCGCGCACCACGCGAGGCTGAGCGGCGCGAGGACGCTCGCGTCATCGGCGCTCACCGCAGCGAGCCGCATCGCTGCCGACCGCTTCGACTATGTGACCGCGCTCGATCTGGCCAATGAAGCCATCGGCGCCGATGACACGCCCGACGCCCGCGTGCAGCGCGCCATCGTCCAGCTCCGGCTCAACCGGTTCGACGCCGCGCAATCGGATGCGATGATCGCGGTCGAGAGCGCCGCCGATTCTCGAGCGCTCGAGGTCGCCGGCTCGGTCGCGTACTACTGCAAGGATTTCCAGCGCGCGGCGACACTCGGGGAGGCGCTCATCGAGCAGGCGAGTGACCCGGCGCAGCGCTTGCAGGGACAGGTGATCCGCGCTCGAGCGTTGCACGCGATCGGCGATGTCGCGGGTGCGGACGACGTGATGGATGATGCGATGGCCGCGTCCCGCAAGCACCGGCTGCGGCCACCGACCTCGGTGTATGCGTTCCTCAAGGTGCACATGGGCGAGGCGGGGCTGGCGATCAGCGCCATCGAGGCGAGCCCGGCGGCGGCGGCCGACGCCGCATCAACGATCTACACGCCGGTGCACGCGTACCTTGCCCACGGGTACGCGCTGGCGACCTGCGGTCGTGCCGCTGAGGCCCTTGGTGTCCTCGAGCGCGCGACGGCAGAGGGCCGGCGACGAGGCCTGACGCGGTATGAGGCGCTTGGCGTGAACCTCGGGGCCTGGGTCCTGCGCAATATCGGCGAGATCGGTCTGGCCCGAGAACGCAACGCGGCGGCACTCGAAGGCGCCCGCGAGTCCGGTTCCCGCGAGCTGGAGGTGTACGCGGTCCTCGACCCCTGCGACGACGCGATCGCCGAGCGCGACCTCCCCGCGGCGACCCATGCCATCGATGCGGGACGGACCCTGATGGAGGAGCCGTACGCATACAGGTGGCGCCACGAATTGCGGCTCGATGTCCTCGAGGGACGGCTGGCGCTGCTGCGCGGCGACCCGGAAACGGCGCTCACCATGGGAGAGCGACTGGTGGCGACAGCCACGGACCGCTATGCACCGCGCTACGCGCAGTTGGGCGAGGTGATTCGCCTGCAGGCACGGGCGGCGCTCGAAGCCGAACGGCCGCCCGCCGACGCGCTTGCCGAGCTGAGCTCTTCGCTGTCCGCCGTCGCCGGGGTCGAGGCGTGGTGGCTGATGTCGGATCTTGGCTCCTGGCTCCAGTCCGAGATGTGCTTCCAGCTTGCGGCTGCGCACCGCGACCGGCTCGCCGCCCAACTCCACCCGCCTGCGCGCGCAGCGTTCCTGAATTACGCGGGAGCGCGACTCGAGAGCACGAGGAGGCGTGGCCGCACCGGCTGACCTCGCTCGCGTACTGCAC
>JBAPOS010000254.1:0-49859 GCA_049279755.1 Candidatus Dormiibacterota bacterium
AGCAAGAGCCACGGCTCTCCGCACGCCATGAACAGCGAGCAGTTCTGGGCGCTTCGCCACGCGTTCATGGCGAAGTACGGCATGAGCTACGCCGGGGTTGATGAGCCGGCGCCCGCGGATCCGGGTGCGGTGCGCGAGCAGGCGGCGGAGAACCTGCGGCGTGCCGCGCGTGTGCTCGCAGACCACGCGGAGGTCGTCGATGCCGTCTCCGATCGCCTGGTCGAGCTGGCAGCCCAGGTACCGGAGGACATTGACGGCCTCGTGGTCGGGGGTCGTGGTGCCGACGTCTTCAAGGATCCGCGGCTGACGGATTTCCGGGGCTACCCCGCGGCGCTCTATCGGAAGCCGGGCGACAAGCAGGCAAATCGCACCGCGTTCGGCGCCTGGAGCTCCTGGGTGAACGCCGTGGCGAGACAGGACTATGGGCGCCCGCTGTTCATCGCGGCATCCGCCGACCTCGCCGATTCGACGAACCTCAGCGGCTTCGCCAAGGACTTCGGCGACATGCCCGGATATGGCTGGTACGAGCGCGACAAAAATCCCCGCGGTGCGCTGCTCCCCACCGAGATCACGGAATTCACCAACGCAGGCATGATCGTCGGCCTCGCCACCGTGAACCTGTCACGCGAACCGTTCACGTCTTTCAACGGTTTCTGGGGTGCGTGCTCCACCTATGGCTCATTCAGCTATCTCAAGTACGGCGAGATGCGGCTGTTCAGCCAGCTCGCACAGGATTGCGAGCTCAAGGTGGGCAAGGTCCTGTGGGTGGCCGGTCACTCCGGTCCGGAGACGGCGGAGGACTCGCGGACGCACTTCGGGATCTACGAGCCCGGAGTGACTCAACTCTTCCCGGAGGGCAAGGTCATCGACCTGCACCCATGGGAGTTCAACGAGGTGCCCGTGGTGCTTGCCGCGGCCCTCGCGACCGACGTGCCGATCGTTGCCCTGCACCTGACGCGGCCCGCGATCGAGCTGCCGGACCGCGAGCGTCTCGGGATGCCGAGCCATTTCGAGGCTGCGCGCGGTGCCTATGTCCTCCGTCCGTTCCGAGACGAGCTTCCTGCCATGGGGACGGTGTTCGTCCAGGGCACCACCACCACGGCGAACCTGGTCAAGGCCCTGCCCGATCTTGACAATCTTGGCCTCAACGTGAAGGTTGTCGCGGCCATCAGCCCGCAGTTGTTTCGGCTTCAGCCGGCAGCGTATCGCGACAGCGTCATCGCCCCCGCGGATCGGCTCGATGCGATGGCGATCACCAACCGCACGGTGAAGCTCATGCGCGACTGGGTCGACGGTCCGCTGGGGGCGGAGTACTCGATGGGAGCGGACTGGGATAACCGCTGGCGGACCGGTGGATCCGTCGACGAGGTCATGGACGAGGCCCACCTGACGACGCCCTTCATTGTCGAAGGCATCACGCGGTTCGTCCGCGACCGCGAGAGCCGGCTCCAGCGCCTGCACGACCTGGTCATTGCGGCCGAACGAACGAGTCCGAGGGATCCCCAGCGTCTGGGTGCGCACTGACCCGCGTGGTCAGGCGTTCTCCGGGGTGGAAGTATGTGCCGCTCCTCAGATGTCCGCCCGGCGCAGCGTGTGAGGGCCGTATCGCATTGCGGTGGAACGCCCCGCGGCATCCACCACGAAGCTCACCTCCTCGCCGAAGTGGCCATAGTCGTCGCCCTCGACGATGGTGAATCGCCTGGCACCATCTGGCTGGAGTCGCGCCGCCGATGAAAGCGGCGTGGTCATCTCGGGATCCATGAGGTAGAGCGACCGGTTGATGCGGACGATCGTCAGCTCGCCGATGTCACCGCGGTAGTGACCCGCGAATCGACCGAGGCTGGCGCGCGAGTGGTTGTGTGTGGTTTCGCCGGCGTCTCGCCAGCGACGGACCACCCAGACGACGCTGTGAAAGATCATGTCGACCCCGAGGCCAGGCACCGGGCCGTTGATGTTGTTGAGCACCGCCGCACACAGGCCCAACTCCGGTGCGAATCCGATCTTGGTGGTGAACCCGGGGAACCCACCACTGTGTCCGCGGATCCCGACGCCGTCGACGTGCCAGATCATCCAGCCGATTCCGTGATTCGGCTCCTCCTGTCGCTGCCATTGGGTGCGCTGCATCTCGCGTCGTGACAGGTCGGAGATGAGGCTTCCGACTCCCTGAAAATGAGCGCGCTGATACCTGAGCAGATCCGGCACCGTGGAGACCAGGCCCCCTGCGGGTGCAAAGGCGCGCGCCTCGGCGTGCCGCGCCGGGCGCGAGTTCTCCCCGGGGCGCCGGCGGTAGTAGCCGGTGGCGAGCGTCCGCCGCACCCGAGGAGTCAGCGATGGTGCACTCCCCTTCAGGTCCAGCGGACCGAGCACGTCCCGTTGCAGGAGCGCCTCAAAGGACCTGCCGGTCACTGATTCGAGCGCCTCACCGAGCAGCACGTAGGCGATGTTTGAGTAGCGGAAGGTGGTTGACGGCTCAGCGAAGGTGAGGCGCTGCCGGACCTCGGCCCGTACTGTGTCGCGGTCCGGAAAGTCGTCGTCTCCCCAGACGTTGGATCCGTCGCGGATCACGCCACCGCCGTGAATGAGCAGATGACGAATGCTGATGTCCTTGGCGTGAGGCAGCGGTCGCGTCCAGCCGAGATACGTGGCGATGGAGTCGTCGAGTCGCATCCGTCTGGCTTCCACTTGTTGCATGACGAGTGTTGCCGTCATGGTCTTGGTGATCGACGCGCAGCGATAACTTGTCGTATCCGGCGTCGCGGGACGCCCTGAGGCAAGATCAGCGCTCCCCATCGCATCGAGCATCACGACGCGTCCGCCGTGGCTGATCCCCCATGAGATCGCCGGCACGCTCCAGAGCATCGCCTGGTAGCGGATCCAACGGCGGGCGATCTCCGCCGCATCAACGAGCTGACGCGGTGTGATCCTCACGGCGGGAAGCCTAGCGCGCCACAGCGGGATGGTCAGCGGTCCCCGGGTGCCTACAGGCCTCCGGCGACACGCAGGATCGCGCCGGTGATGTAGGACGCCTCCGGCCCCAGCAACCATGCGATGGCGTTGGCGATCTCGAGCGGCTCCGCTGGGCGTCCGAGAGGAACGCGCGCGCCGGACCGGTCGGCGCGGTCCGGCGCGCCCGCTGCCGAGTGGATGTCGGTTCGGGCGATTCCGGGGGCCACGGCGTTGACGCGGATGCCATCGCCGGCAAGCTCTTTGGCGAGTCCGACCGTCAGGGCGTCGACGCCGGCCTTCGCCGCCGCGTAGTGGACGTACTCGTGCGCGCTCCCGAGAGTTGCTGCCGCTGATGACACATTAACGATTGCACCCCCGTGGCCACCCCGCGACGCGGACATCAGCTGAGCGGCGCGACGCGAACAGAGTATCGAACCGAGGAGGTTGACGTCGATGACCGCTCGAATCACCGCCGTCGGCGTGTCTGCGAGATCCCCGATGTGGAGGGTCGCGCCCGCGTTGTTCACCAGGGAGTTCACCGCTCCGAAGGCGTCCTGCGTCATCGCGAAGAGCCGCATGACGTCATCCTCAAGCGTGATGTCGGCCCGAACGGCGATCGCTCGCGCGCCCGAGGCCTGCGCCTTCCCAACGACGCGGTCCGCTGCCGCCCGGTCACGAACGTAGTTCACGACGACGTCGTGGCCCGTTCGTGCGAGCTGCAGTGCGGTCGCGGCGCCGATACCCCTCCCCCCTCCAGTCACGATCGTGATCGGTCGGCGCCCCTCGTCCACGACCAGATCATCGCCTACCGCGGCGGGTCATCCGTTTGCGCAGCTTGCGAACCGTCTGGAATTCGTCCCTGAGGCCGAGTCCACACTTTCCCGAGTGAGACAATCGGCTCTGGCGCGAGTGGCGCTGATCGGCCTCGTCGGCATCGCCGCCTGCGGTGCATCTCCGCAGCACGGGACGGCAGATGCCCGGGTCGCCGCCTTGGGCACCCCGGGGTCAGCCCGCGCCGCGCTGCGGCCGTCCGCCCTTCTCTCGATCCTCGTCGAACCCGCCGCGGGCATGGCGCCCATCTACGCCCTTCTCGAGTCCGCGCGACACGCGCTCGATCTCACCATGTATGAGCTCGAAGACATGCGTGCAGAGCAGCTGCTCGCCATGGATGCGGCCCGCGGCGTCGACGTGAGGGTCATCCTCAACGGCACCGGCACCGGATCCTGGAATCAGCCCGCCTTCACGTATCTGCAGGGTCACGGCGTGCACGTCCGTTGGGCCGGCTCGCTGTATGCGCTGACCCACCAGAAGACTCTGGTCGTGGACGGCTCGGTGGCGGCGATCATGACGTTGAACTTGACCAGCCGCTACTACGCCACAACGCGAGACGTCGCGGTCATCGATCACCGAACGGCCGATATCGGGGCGATCCGGACCACGTTCGATGCCGACTACAACCACAGGCGCGTCGGGCCGCCTTCGGGCGCCGGCCTCGTTTGGTCACCGACCACGGCGCTCCCGGCACTGCTCGCGCTGATCAACGGCACGAGGCGCGAGCTTGATGTCGAGAACGAGGAGATGGGCGATGCGACCATCACCCATGCGTTGATCGACGCCGCACGCCGCGGGGTGGACGTCGAGATCTGCATGACCGCTTCGAGCAACTGGTCCTCGGCATTCGGCGAGCTGACCGCGGCCGGCGTTCACGTGCGCGCGTACGAACCGGACGCGCCGCTGTACATCCACGCCAAGGTGATCGTCAGCGATCCCGGAGCCCGCGATCAGCAGGCGTTCGTCGGGTCGCAGAATTTCTCGACCGTATCCCTCGAGTACAACCGAGAGCTCGGAATCGTCCTCGGCTTCGGCACCGCGATCGATACGCTCCTCGTGATGTTCCGTGGCGACGACACCGGTGCTGCCTCGTGGACGGCCTGAGCAGCCCTGGCGTGCGGCTCTCATACGCCGGTCACGGGTGAGACCCCTGGGTGATCCCTCGCGAGACGGCACCGCCGGCCGGCCGGTGGGTGCGAAGATGGCAGCGTGGTCGACGAACTCCTCACGCGCCTGCTGGCGGCGCGTAGCTCAGCCATAGCCGACGTCGCGCCGGACGGTGACGAGCTCCTGATCCGCTGCGATGACACCGGCAGCATGCAGGTGTATCGCCTTCCCGTTCAGGGCGGCGACCTCATCCAGGTCACGTTTCTCGAGGAGCCCGTCTCGGCCGCACGATACATCCCCGGGACCAGCGATATCGTCGTTGCTGTCGATCGTGGCGGTAACGAGAACTATCAGCTCTGGCTGGTGGACCTGCAGGGTGGCGAACCACGGCCGCTCGTGGTCGAGGAGAACATCAAGCACGACCTCGGCGACGTCAGTCGTGATGGACGGCTCATCGCGTTTTCCTCGACAAGGCGAAACGGCATTGACATCGACGTTTACGTTCTGGATCGCGTCGGCGGTTCGATCCGAAGCGTCCTCGAGGGGGGTTGGAACCGCGTCGAATGCTTCTCGCCTGACGGGCGCTGGCTGGCCGTCGTGCGCCTCGACGGATCATTCGCGATCAGCGACGACCTCCTGCTCGTCGACCTCGAGACCGACGGTGTGCGAACCGTGGTGGAACGCACGGGCGCAGGGACCGCCATGGCACCCACGTGGTACCCGGACTCCTCGGGTTTCCTCTTCAGCACCGACGCGGGTCGCGACGTCGCGTCGATCGCTCGATACGACATCGCAACGTCCTCGTGGCGCTATGTGCTCGACACCGCGTGGGACAGCGAGGCAAGCCTCAGCAGTGACGGGCGGAGCGCCCTCGTCTTTCACGCCGAGAACGCCATCACCCGTCTCCAACTGCACGACGGACATACGCTCGCGCTTGTCCGGGATCTCCGGCTGCCGGAAGCCGGCACCGGGTTCGGACTCCCGCTCATCCCTCGACCGTATCTCTCGTCCATCGCGTCGACCGCGCTCCTGACGTACACGACCACGGCGACCCCGCTGACACCGCTGCGCGTCGACACCGCTGACTCGCTGCCTCCCGTGCCGCTGCTTCCCGCTGATCAGGTGGTCGCTTCAGCCCTGGTCACGCCTGAGCTGCACAAGATCTCGTCGTTCGATGGCGAGCAGATCACGTACTTCCTCTACAAACCACCGGTCGACAACCCTCCGGTTGTGTTTGTGGTCCACGGAGGTCCGGAGGCACGCTTTGCGCCCCGATACGACCCGTTCATCATCCGACTGGTCGCGGATGGCATCGCCGTGGTGGCGCCGAATGTTCGTGGTTCGGCGGGCTGGGGCCGCCGGTTTGTCTCACTCGATGATCGTCGCCTGCGCCTCAACTCGGTTCGCGACCTCACCGAGGTGCACGCGTCGCTTGCTGACCGAGGGGTCGACGCGACGCGGGTCGCCGTGATCGGAGGATCGTACGGCGGCTACATGACGCTGGCAGCGCTGGCTTTCTATCCGGGCCTCTGGGCGGCCGGCATTGCGACGGTCGGCATCAGCAGCCTGGTCACCTTCCTCGAGAACACATCCCCTTACCGGCGCCGGTTCCGCGAAGTCGAGTACGGGTTCCTCGACACCGACCGCGACTTCCTCATCGAGGCGTCGCCGATGACCCATGTCGACCAGATCCGTGCTCCGCTGATGCTCATCCACGGCGCCAACGATCCTCGCGTTCCGGTCGGCGAGGCGCGCCAGCTGCACGCTTTGCTCCGCGCTCGGGGGATCCCAAGCGAGCTCCTGATCTACGAGGACGAGGGACATGGGCTTGCGAAGCGCGCCAACCGCCTCGATGCCGCGCCCCGGATGCTGGAGTTTCTGCGAAAGAACCTTGCGGAGTAGGCAACGATCGAGTGCGGCGAAGGTGCCTGCGGTCGACCGATGGTATGTTCCGCCGGTCGGACGTCAGCGCAGTCTCGGGACGGATTCTGGGAGCGACAGCAATGGTGATCGTCATCGATCCGGGTGGTGACAAGCACGCCTACCAGACCGGGCGCTACATCGAGGTCACCGATGGTCATCTGATCATCAGAGACGGCCCCGGTGGCACAGCCATCGGTATCTTCGCTCCCGGAAAGTGGCAGTCTGCCCACATCGACGCCGTTCCCGCACGCAACGCCGGGACGGGCACCGGGATCAGGCCGCGATTGGGGCAGTCAATGTAGCCTTGGTGGCCCTCGCGCGTTGATAAGGAGTCCCATGCAGACCACCCGGGTGACCGATCTCATCCGCCTTGACCACCTCTGGTTCCGGAATCAATTCGCGGCACTCGAGGCCGCCCGGAATGATGTGGCGACGCTCACGTCACTCTGGGACGCGCTCTCGGCTCGACTCGAGGTGCATGCCGCGGCGGAGGAAGCCCTGTTCTACCCGCGGCTGCTCAAGGACGATCCCGATGCGGCCGATGACACCAAGGACGCAATAAGAGACCACAACGACATCCGCGACGGGATTCGCGAGGCGGGCAAGCATCCCGTCGGCGATCCGGCGTGGTGGGATGGTGTCAATGCCACCGAGCGTGCGAACACGGAGCACATGGAGGAAGAGGAGGAGGGCCCCCTGTTGGAGTTCGAGGACACGGCCTCAACTGATGAGCAGGCCGAGGTCGCATCCAAGTTCGCGTCCTTCGAGATCGAGCACGCCGGCGCTCGAAACATCAGCCTCGAGGACCGGGACCCCGACGAATACCTCGCCGACAACTCGTGACCGTAGGACCCAGGTGAATTGACACGTCGGGGTACGGATCACTAAGCTCGGAGTGTCGGCGGTCGAAGGATCGCCGTCCCCCCACCCCCTCCCAACGAGTCCACCCCGCCGCGGTTCGTCCACGGCGCGGGTGGACTCTTCGTATGCGGCCCGGTTGAGGGGTGCGTCGAATGCCCCGATTGCGCCGTCGACCTCAGGTCGAGGGTAGTGCGCGTGGGCCGGTTGCCCGCTCCACGCTGTCTGAGAGCTGGGCGGGGGTGGTGTCGGCCTTGACCAGGAATTCGAGGACCCCAAGCTTCATGCCGCGATCCCGCAATTCGGGCTCGCCGTAGTTGGTGAGGATGATCACCGGGATGTGCTTGGTCACGGCGTCCGCACGAAGCCGTTCGAGCACCTCGAATCCGTCGAGCCCTGGGAGTCGCAGGTCGAGGTAGATGAAATCAGGCGCCTCGTCCGCTGCCATGCGCAGGCCTTCCTGTCCGTCGTGCCCGATCACCACCGAGTACCCGTCGGCCACCAGACGCAGGCGGTACATCTCCGCCGCGGCGACGTCGTCCTCGATCAACAGGACTTTGACGTCATCCTCCACTCCGTCCTCCTCGGCGGCCGGTGGGGTCCCTGCTCCCACGGCCAATGCTTGCGTCGCCCTCGGTACGGTAGCAGGCGCAGGCCCGCGAGTTCCTGAGGGCGGCGCGCCGATCTCGCCCAGCCGGTCTCGAGACCCGGCGCGGCGAGCCGCGGGCGCCCCGATCCCGAGGTCAGTGGATGATGATGCCGACCCCGAAGATGATCGTCCACGCCACCGCGACGAAGAGCGCCACCCCCGTCGCCAGCGCTCGGAGATCGACCCTCCGACGGCGGCGGAGCGATCGCTTGCGAACCCGTAGAGCGTTCACCCTGTCCTCTCCCGACGAAAGCATCTCGGTCATGTCCCGCATGATAGCAATAGCATCACTATCACGTTTTGTGATAGGATGCTTCTGCGGTGGGGGGTGTGGGACACGACGACAACCTGGAGGTACGCGATGGCTCGCAAATACAAGCCGATACATCTCGATGTCAAGCCGGTGGCCGGCCCTTACCTGGATGAAGCAGCAACGTGTCCGCAGTGCAGTTCGCGGATCACCCAGGTGCTCGGGAGGATGGGTCTACGCCTCGTGTTCCGCTGCGACCGCTGCCGCGTTCAATTCTTCCGTCAGCGGAGCGCGACCAGCGCCAGCCTGGTCTAACCCGTCCGGCGCTGCGACCCGGGCCTCGAGCGATGCGATGGGTGACCGATAGAATCGGGAGCATGGTGCGGGATTGACCTCGCGCACGTCCTCAGACTTGGATCCGCGCCTGCTTGAAGCGGCCCGAGTCCCAGGGTTGATCGAGGCGGACCTGGTATCCCGCGGGGACCCTTACCAGATCATGGAACGCCTCGTCCGCTTTGCGGCCGAGAACGCCGACGTCGATCGCTGCACGCTGACCAGCCTCGACCAGCACGTACTTCGGGTGGAGGCCAGCTACGAGCGCGGTGGCCCCCCTGACTTCGTCGGCCATGAGTACCCACTGAGCTGGTTGCCGAGGCAGCCGTTGCTGAATCAGGCTGTCACCACCGGCGCGATCGTGTACGGCGGCAGCCTCGGCGAAGGCGGAAACTCCGACCCGGAACTCGCTGAGTCGCTGCTCGCCATGCACCACACCGCGATCGTGCCGCTCTCGCTCGGCGAAGCCGTCGGAGCGGTGCTGATCCTGAGCAGGAGTAGCGAGCGTCCGTTTGTCCCGGGTGAGCTCGACGGCCTCCAGCAGGTGGGGCTGCTCGCCGTCCTCGCGCTGCGCAACGCCCGCCTGGTCGAGCAGGTGCGGAGCGCACAGCGGCGCGGGCTCGACTCGCTGACGCAGATGTCGAGGCATATGGCCTCCAGCCTCGATCGGGCGTCGTTCTTCGACAAGATGAGCGAAACCGTCGCGGGCCTGGTCTCTGCCGGCCGCGCCGGCTTCTGGCAGCTCACCGGGACGGAGCTGGTCCCCCTGCATCAGCAATCCGCCGCTGGCTCGGACCCGCCTGCTCCAGGACCACGCGAGGTACTGGATGGCGCAGGCGATCGGGATGTGGCGCGCCTCCTCTTCTCCGGTGAGGCACTTCGCCTCAGCCGAGCCGATCCCAAGACGAGCATCGACCCCGATTCGGTGCTGACGCGGCTGGGCGCACGCGACGTGCTCGCCGTCCCGTGGCGTACCGCCGCGGTGCCTCTGGGCCTTCTCGCCGCGTGCGATTCGCAGTCAGGCTTCACCGACCAGGACGAGTGGACCATGCGCCTGGCGGCGCGGGCATCGGCACTTGTCTGGCAGGGGTACGCGGCGGAGCAGCGCGCGCAGAGCCTTCAGACCGGGGAGATGGATCGGCTCGAGGCGCACGCGGAGCGGATGGCGGCGCTGGAACGCCAGAAGTCCGAATTCCTGCAGCTGGCATCGCACGAGCTCAGAGCCCCGATCACCCTGGTCAGTGGATATCTTTCGATGCTCGAGGAGGGCAGTTTGGGGACCCTCCCGGCACCGGCCGCCAAGGTCGTGCCATTGATGACCGCGCGCATGCGCCACATGAGCGAGCTGGTCGACCGGATGCTGACCACCAGCCGTATGGAAATACGCGCCCGCGGGCAGAACACCAAGGACGTCAGCATCGATGCCCTCGCCCGGGCGGTGGCGGCGTCGGCACGAACCACGGCCGGCGGACGGGCGCCCCGGACGATCAGGGTTGAGACGCCAGGCCGGATCCGCGTTCGGGCAGATCCGGAACAGGTCGAGACGATCCTCGGCAACCTCGTCTCCAATGCGGTGAAGTATTCGCCTGAGGGCAGCGCGGTCACGATCACCGTGCGCGAGGAACCCGGATGGGTCGCCGTCGACGTCACCGACCACGGTGAGGGGATCTCGGAGGAAGACCTGCCGAAGCTGTTCCAACCCTTCGGGCGTCTCCCCGGCGCCATCGCCGCGGGCATCCACGGCACCGGCCTGGGCCTGCATCTATCGATCGGCCTGGCTCAGGCTCAGGGCGGAGACATCGACGTCATATCTCGGCCCGGCGATGGGAGTACATTCACGCTGCGTTTACCGCGCGGGCGGAAACGGCCAGCGGGGAGAATCGATGCCTGATGGGTCACTGGCGATACGGCTGCTGCTGGTCGACGACGACGTTGATGTCGCCAGCATGTACGAGATGCAGCTTGCCGCCCAGGGATTCCACGTCATCACCGCGCACTCGGGCACCGAAGCCATCGACCGTGCCAGCTCCGAGTATCCCGATCTGATCTATCTCGACCTGGGGTTACCGGAGATGCACGGCTTCGACGTTCTCCGCAAGCTTCGCGCGGCACCCAGCACCGCGGGCATTCCGGTGGTCATCCTCACCAACTACAGCGAACCCGACTTGGTCCGGCAGGGCCGCGAACTCGGGGCGCACGATTTCCTCATCAAGGCGCACACGCCACCCGCGGCCCTCGCTGAGGCCACACGACAATGGGTGCCGTGAGCGACCACGAGGCGGAGGACGATTCGGACGCTGAGGACGGCGGCGCCACTCCGGTTCCGGGTCGGCAGGAAGCTCGGAGCGCAGCGCTGGATGCAGTCGAGCCCGAGCGTCTCCTCGAGGGCGAGGACGAGCACACCGCATATGTCGATGACGCGGTCCACTGGACCAAGGTTTACGCGGAGCTGCTCGACTTCAAGCAGAGCCTCCTGGATCTCGCGGAGCGGCGGGCAGCCGGACTCAACGACGACGCGGAAACGGAAGTCAGGGAGACGGACCTCAAGGTGCTGGCGGCCGAGGCCGCGCGCTTTAAACGCCGGCTCACCTTCTGGCAGGGACGCACCGAGGAGCTCGAGGCGCGCTCCGTTACAGACTCCGAATAACCGAAGGGTCATCGTTGCGCCTGGTCACCGCATGTAAATCCTGCATTGCAAACCGTCGCATGCCGGAACCTGAACGACCCCGATGGCGTCTGATTAGCCCCAGGGGCGCGAACGAGGGTGGCCGCGTCGGAGAGTGGGACTTGGAGGCGTACGCCGTGCTGACTGTGGAGACTCCTCGGAAGGATGCGAGCGCGCTTCGGCGGCTCGGAGCACTGCCGGCATCGGCACTCTTCCGGCGCCGTGGCAGCTCCACGCCACAGGCACGCGCCGCATCAGGAATCGCCTGCACGATGCGGGGTTGCCGCAACCAGACCGCCGAGCCCTGCGCCTATCGCGACCGCCGCGACCGGACGTGCTCGGCCGCGATCTGCCCCGCCCACAGCATCTCGCTGGGCGGGATCACGTATTGCCGTCGACACGCGGGGACGGTGCAGGCAATCGGTGACCTTGCACGCGACCCGAGCGGACGTCCCGACATCGACGACCGGGCTCCGTCACTGGTCGACTGGATCGGCCGCGACCTCGACAAGGACATCCGGAGGCTGCTCGCGCGGGCGGCACGCCCCGGCGAAAGCATCATCGGCGACGAGGCGGCACGACTCGCGCATGACTTCCGCCGCAACGCTCGGTGGGAGCGCAGCTGGCGCCTCGTGGAGCACACCGGGCCCATCCTCAACGTGACCCTTCATGTGACCGAGCAGGACGACTCGTTGGTACACGTCAGGGTCGGAACCGAAGCGGTCGCCGAAGGCGTGCCCCCGTGGATCGCACGCCGGCGGGAGGGACAGGACGTCGAGGCGGCGATCGACATCTCCCAGCGACGGCTTTTTTACCGCTACCTCGAGGAGACGATCTCCGAGGCGGTGGCCCGTTTCCGGGACCGCTGCGACCGCATCGAGCAATAGGGACACGCGTCCCTGGCCGACGATCAGACCCTCACGTGCGCGACTTCGATGTCGGTGAGTTCGGCGGGGCGCTGGATGGCGTTGTCGTCAAGCAACTGCAGGCAGAGGATCAGCAATCGCGCGCTGATGAGGTTCAGCCCGTATCCGCGCGTCAGCCGCTGTATCGCTCCCAACGTGATGATGTCGCGCTGAGAGTACAGGCGGCGATTCGTCGCGGTGCGGCTCGGCACCACCAGCCCGAGATGCTCGTACATCATGAGCGTGCGCGTGTGGGTGGCAAGGATCTCGGCGGTGATGCCGATGGTGTACAGCGGCTTGTCGAGGTTGAGCAACTGCACGGCACTGGCTGCCGCGCCAGGGCGGTTCACCGGCGACGACGGGGGGGTCACGCTGCGCATGGCGTGAGCCGGCTCACGCCGTGACGCGCTCGATCACGATCTGGAGTCTATACGGTACGCCGGGCCCGAGAACAACCGTCGGGACCAGGTGAGTTGCCACCCCGGCCGGGGGATGAACCCCGGCGGGGTGGGCTTTGGGGAGGTGAATTCGCGGTGTGGGCCGGACCTCCGGCAGGTGTCGCACAGACTATCAATCTTATATAACCACTGTCAAGCAAGCTGATGGCTCGTCTATAGCGAGATCCGGTTGGATCCACTATCACTGGTGGTGGTGTTGTTGGGGGATGGTTTTGTGCGTTACCGTGCGAGCCAGTGGCGCGCGAGCGCTAGAATCTCAACCCAGAAGCGGAGCCGGATGCCAGGGGTTTTCACCGATGGCGTGGGTCAGAGGAGGAAGCTTGGTGGATGATGACGTCAAGGTTCTGTTGATCGAGGACGACGCCGCAGCTGGAGAGATGTACCGTCTTCGGCTCGCCGCCGACGGCTACACGGTGGTTATCGCTCGCGACGGCGAGGAAGGTCTGCGAATGGCCTCGGATGAGGCGCCTGACTTCATCTACCTCGATCTCCGCCTCCCCGGGCTCGACGGGTTCGAGGTGCTCGAGCGGCTCCGCGCACAACCGGGCACCACGCACATCCCCGTGATCATCCTCACCAACTACGGCGAGCCCGAGTTGCGCGAGCGCGGCCTCAAGCTCGGGGCACTCGAGTTTCTCGTGAAAGCCGAGACGACGCCGGCAGAACTGTCAGACAGAGTTGACCAGTCGCGCGGATCGCAGGTACTCCCTTCTGCCGACGCCCCACACTGAGCACGATCGCTGGGCTACCGGCTCGCGTGGCAAGTGGTGACGACGCCGGAAGTGCCTAAGCGCCGTGGGGCACCGGCTCGCCGCTGACTCCCTCCTCCTCCACCGCGCTGACCTCTTCTCCCAGGCGAGGCAGTGTCTCGACACTCACCGAACCATCCGAGCCCGTGCTCATCGCTTTCTCTCCGCGCTGAGCGCGATAGATTGCTCCGAGAAAGATGTTCGCGACGGCGGCCACCGGGACCGCGAAAAGCGCCCCGAGGACGCCGGCCAGCTCGGCGCCGACCAGCAGCGCGGCCATCGCCACCAGCGCGTGCAGTCGCGTGACACGCCCATAAACCCGCGGACCCAGGAGGTAGGCGTCGATCGCATGTCCCACCAGGCCGACGCCGGCGGCGAGAAGTGCCAGCACCGGGCTCTGCACCAGAGCGACGACAACGGCGAGCGCCATGGCAACGACCGCACCGACGATGGGAATGAACTCGAGAAAGAACGCCGCGATGCCGAGGAGGATTGCGTACTTGACGCCGACCAGCGTCAGCGCAAGCCCGGTGTACGCCCCGATCACGAGCGACATCACGATCTGTCCGCGGACATACGCAGCGACGGTCGATCCGACCGCCAGCGCGGCAAAGTCGAACTCCCGCTGGCGGGACGGGAAGATATTCCGGGCGGTCGCAACCACGGCACGCCCTTCGATGAGCAGGTAGATGGAGATCACCACGACCAGTACGACGCTGACGATTCCAGAGACGAATGCCGCTGCAACGCCGAGGGCAACTCCGAGTTGCTGCCCGTTCACGGCCCGGATCAATGACGAGAAGGAGAACGAAATACCATGCTGGCGCAGCTGATTCTCGACTGTCTGCAGCAGCGTGGGGACGCTCTTCGCCTGCGCGATCACTGTAGGCAGCACCAGCGCGATCGCACCCACGGCGATCGCGATCCCGACTGCGTAGATGAGCAGCACCGTGAACGAGCGATGTCCTCGAAATGGCCTTATCTGCTCCATCCTGTCCACGAGCGGAGTCAGGATGAGAGCGACGATGCCGGCGAAGACGAACAGCAGCAAGACGTTGAAGACGTGCACGAGGATGAAGGCAGCGCCTTCAAATATCCAGATGAGCGCCACGACGATGGCGAGCCACACCAATGCACGCACGGATCGCGAGTCCCAGGGTGGATGCGTCACCGAGCGGCGCCGCGTGCTTCGTGATGCCGCGCGGTCCTTTCGCGCTCGATCCGTTGCAGCGGAGGCGGCGCCCTTAGACGGAGACGTGGTCAAGGTCGAAGCCACGCAGCTCCGCCGGGCGCGGAAGGCGGTGAGCGTCGAGAAGTTGCAGGCAACGAATCATCTGTCGCGCGCCGGCAGGGTTCATGTCGTACTGGCGGCGAAGACGTGAGACAGCGCGGAACGTGAGGACATCGCGTAGCGTGAAACGCCTTCTGTCGCATGCGCCCACCGAGCGCCTCGCGATGCCCAATTCCTCATACAGCACGAGCGTTCCCGGACGACTCCCAAGCATCTCTGCGGCGACAGCCAGTGTGTACAGCGGCTTTTCAAGCTGAACTCGGTGCATCGGGCACCTCCTGGTGTGGTGTGGCCCTCTGGCTTGCTTCGGGATGAAGACGGCGCTGTGGCCTTCAGACTATCATAAAAAATGATACTCAGAGTGTATCATAGGTCGCTTGGAGTTCCAACGTCGGGGTCAGCCGCTTTGAGAACGATAGTGATATAGTCGCTATCATCTAAATGGCCGCCTCCCTCGCCCTGTAGCCGTGTCCGGATCGAGGCGAAGCCAGTCGCTGTCCGGCGTCGCTGAATCCCGATCCGGGCCGTCGTCAACCCACCCGGACGTGACGATCGCCGAGCAGGCATCGAGCGTCAACGAAGCGCTCGGTCGACTGGTCGCGCGGCTCCTCGACGATGTTCCGACCGACCCTCGCGAGCCGGTGCCGCTGCGGGATCTGCTCCACACCATGGCAGTCGAGGGCACTCGCGTGGTCCCGGACACTGAATGTGTCATCTCGATTGTTCCGGCTTCGCGGCAAGACGTATTCCAGGTCGTCGCCGCGTCCGGCTCGTGGGCGGAAGGCCTGATCGGCGCGGAGTGGCCCCTGCACGAGGGAATGCTGCACGGCCGCGCAATGCTTCATCGGCTCCCCGTGGAGACCGAAAACGCCCCGGGGGAGAGCGCGGCGCCCGAGGTCTTCGGCGCACAGATTCGCATCGGGCGGTTGGTGCCGATGTCGACGGGCATGCCGCTCCCCGACGGACGCGTCGGTATGGGCGTGGTCGGTTTCTGGCGTCCCGAAGGCCGGCGCTTCAGTGATACCGAGCGGGCCATCATGGACCGGTTCACGCGACTCGTCAGCATCATTGTGCTCGGCGACGAGGCGAGGGAGTCAACCCAGCACCTCGTCGATCGACTTCGTCTGACCAGCGAGGCGACGAGAGAACTCTCTGCGTCGCTCGACCCCACGCGCGTTGTCCAGGCGATCGTCGAACGTATCGCGGACCTGGTGGACGTGGATCGGATCACCGTCACCAAGTTCCTGTCTGATTCGGTCGAAGCGATCGCAGGCTACGACAGGAATCGCGTGCCCGCTCGAGTCGGGGCGAGGTGGGACCTGACGCCGACGCTCCGCGCCGCCATCGATCGCGGCGAGCTCGCATTCGAGAGCTTCTCCGATGTCTCAGGAATGCCGCGCGACATGCAGGAGCAGCTGTCGGACGTGCGGCGGCGCGTCATCCTCCCTCTCCGGGCAGGCGGCCGCGTGCTTGGCAGTCTGGCGGTGAGTCGTCGCTCTGATCAGGCATTCGGACAGCTCGATCTGGAGAATCTCGAGCAGATCGCGCTCTCGGCCGCCCTCGCGCTCCAGAACGCGAGCATGTTCGCCGAGACCAAGGAGGCGCAGCAGAAAGCCCTGCATGCACTCCTGCGCGTCTCCGACCATCTGGACGCAACGTCGTCGGATGTCGATCTGTACGCGCGTTTCGCCGGAACCGTGGCCGAGCTCGTCGGCGCCCGACGCGTGACCCTCTGGCGGCTGAGCACCGACGGCACGCGCTTGATGCCGGCGGCCGGAGCGTACGGCGTCACAGCCGACGAGTTCGAGCGGCTGCGGCCGGTGCCGTGCAATCCCGACGGGGCCTCGACTCGTGATCAAGTGATCTTCGGTGACGCTGTGTTTCGTGGACGTGCGGCGGACCTGCGCCTGGGTGTGCACGTCTCCGAGCCCGCACGCTCCATCCCCGACACGATGGCGGTTGCGTGGCGCGCCGGGTCGGTGCGCCTCGGCGTCCTCGCGGCTCACGAGGCCATCAAGCCGGACGGCTTCAGCGACGAGGACTCGTGGATCCTGCAGCTGGCTGCGTTCGCCGCCGGACTCGTCTGGCAGATCAAGGCTTCGGAAGAGCGCATCCGTGCGCTCGGCGATGCCGAGGCGCGGCGCCTCCACGAGCACATCGAGCGAACGCGGTCGATGGAGGAGATGCGCTCCGATTTCCTGAAACTTGCGTCCCACGAGCTGCGCGGACCGATTGCCGTGGTACGTGGGTACTTCTCGATGATCGCCGACAAGTCACTGGATGCCGATGCGCTCGAGCGCGCGATGCCCATCATTGAACGCAAGCTCAACGACATGAATGCGCTCGTGAACGAGATGCTCGAGACCGCTCGCCTCGATGAGGGCGTCACCAGACTCGAGCGGCAGCCGCAGAGCCTCCGTAGCCTCATCACCGCCGCGACCTCGGCGATTCAATCGCAGCTGACTCCCCGCCATCGCCTGCATCTGCGCCTCCCACCCAGCGCGGTGCTGGTGAACGTCGATGCGGGGAGGATCGAGACCATCCTCCGGAACCTTCTTGACAATGCGATCAAGTTCTCTCCCGACGGCGGTGAGATCAGCTGTCGCGTGACTGTGGCTCGTGGCATTGCGCGCGTCGCCGTGGTCGATCACGGGCTCGGCATTCCTGCAGCGCAGATGCACCGCCTCTTCACGCGATTCAGCCGGCTGGTGACTCCCGAGAACAGTCACATCTCCGGTACGGGGCTCGGGCTGTACCTTTCACGCGAGCTGGCCCGTCTTCACGGGGGGGACATCACCGCGCGCTCAACTCCCGGAGGGGGTGCGTCGTTTGCCCTGACGCTTCCCGTGTGGATCGCGGAGCCGGGCATCAGCGCGTCGGCGTGATCTCCGCCGGCCCCGCGTTCCGTCGAGACTCCAGACTGCCACCGCGTCGGCGTTAAGCGAAGGGCTCGCCTGTGAACAGACCGTCTGGTCCGACGCGAGGAGCAGTGTCGCACCCGCAGCTTCCGGCACAGGCTCGGCGTCAACCCCCAGGTTGCAGCACACCAGGAGATCCCCGCGGGTGTACATCAGCAGGCTGCGTTTGCTGTCATACCACGCGTCGGTTGCCGCGGTCTCGACGTCGGAAGCCGGAGGGAGGCGGCGGCGCAGGTCGATCAGTTGTCGATACCAGGCCAGCATGCGCGCATGGCGCTGATCACCAACTTCGCCCCAATTCAGAACCGACCGCTCGAAGGTTGCGAGCGCCTGAGGATCGGGCACCGAGGCCGGCGACCAGCCGAAGGCTTTGAATTCGCGCCGCCTGCCGTTGGTAACGGCCTTGCCGAGGTGCGCGTCGCCGAGGTCCGTGAAGTACTGAAACGGAGTGCTGGCCGCCCACTCCTCGCCCTGAAAGAGCATCGGCACCATCGGCGAGAGAAGGGTCAACGCGGCAGCGATCTGAGCGCGCCCCTCGCTGACGAGGTGGCAGAGCCGCTCGCCGGCCGCACGATTGCCGATCTGGTCATGGTTCTGCGAATACGTGATGAAGCGGGAGCGCGGAAGGTCCCCCGCGTAGCGCCCAACCGTCCGTTTCCGGTGCCGCGAGTACTGCCCTGCGTAGACGAAGCTCTGGAGCAAGGCGGTGCGCACCTCGTCGGGGCTGCCAAAGTCCTCGTAGTAGCCGTGCTGTTCGCCGGTGAGCAGGGCGTGCAGCGCATGATGGAAGTCGTCACTCCACTGCGCATCCAGTCCGTAGCCACCCCGCTCACGGTCGCGTACCAGACGCGGGTCATTGCTGTCACTTTCGGCGATCACCCACAGCTCCCGACCGAGTTCGCTCGCAAGCTCGTCCACGCGCGTCGCAATCGCCTCCAGGATGTGCAGCGGTGACGTGTCGATGATGGCGTGCACGGCATCGAGCCGCAATCCGTCGAACGAGTAGTCGCGCAACCACATCTCCGCGTTGTCGAGGACGAATCGTCGAACCTCGTCAGAATCCTCGCCGTCATAGTTGAAGGCGCTTCCCCACGGTGTCTCATACCGGTCGGTGAAATACGGTCCGAAAGCGCCGAGATAGTCGCCTTCGGGACCGACGTGGTTGTAGACGACATCGAGGATCACCGCGATGTGGCGATCGTGGGACGCCTGGATGAAGCGGCGGAGCCCATCGGGACCACCGTAGCCGCTATAGGGCGCAAAGAGGTCGACACCGTCGTAGCCCCATCCCCGCTGTCCGGGAAACTCCGCGACAGGCATGAGTTCGATCGCGTTGGCGCCGACCTCGACGAGGTGGTCCAAGTGCGTGATCGCCGCATCGAAAGTGCCTTCCGGCGTGAACGTGCCGACATGCAGCTCGTAGATGACCGCGTCCCTGATGGGAAATCCCCGCCAGCCGCCGGGTTCGCGGGTTCGCGGGTGCTCGACCAGTTGTGAAGGCCCGTGGACCCCGGCCGGCTGCGATCGGGAACGCGGGTCGGGCATGGCCTCGCTGCCGTCGACACTAAACGCATAGTCATCACGGTTGGCGAGCTCGCCGTTGCACACAAACCAGCCCCCGCCGGACTCCTCCATTGTTTGGGCCCGATCGCCCGCGATCAGGTCGACCCGCTGAGCCGCCGGCGCCCAGACACTGATCCTGCGGGTGGTCATGCGCGCTCGAGCAAGGCAATCGGTGCCTCGCCGAGCAAGGTCTCGAGGGGCTGCGTCTCACCCTCAACCTCGCGATCGGTCAGCACGTCGCGCCAACCGCCACCGGGAATGGTCACGGTCGTGTTCTCCCATCCGGCGCGAAGCAGCAGCGGCCAGCGAAACCCGACGGTCAGTGTGACCGGGGCCCCATCCGAGCGTGTGCGGGAAAAGCAGATCGCGTGGTCCGCACGCGATCCACTGACCGCGATGCGCCGGTAGCCGGCGTCGCGACCGAAGGCCTCGGGATGTCGAGAACGTACCGCAAGCGCGGCGGCGATGAGTCGCAGCTTGGGAACGCCATCCTCGAGGAGCGACATGAAGCCGCCGCCGTGCTGATTCATCGCATGGCGGAGCAGCCGCCGGCGATCATCGAAGTCGACGGGCGTGCGGTTGTCCGGATCGACGAGGCGGAGGTCCCAGAGCTCTGAGCCCTGGTAGATGTCGGGGATGCCTGGGACCGTCAGTTTGATCAACGTCTGCGACAGTGACAGCATCTGCCACTCCGGCGTCATCGATTCGATCAGCGCGCTGACCGCGGTCTCGACGTCCGGGTCAGCGACCATGGCCCGCACGAAAGCCTCGAGGCCTGCTTCGTACTGCTGATCCGGTTCGATCCAGCTGGTCTCGACCTTCGACTCACGCGAGGCCTTGAGCATGTACGCCCACGCTCGTTCCGCGTCGAGTGGGTGAGCTGCCACAAGCGTTTGATAGAAGAGGTATTCGGCATGGTGCGACGGGGAACCCAAGCGCCGGTGGCGCGCCGCGATCACATCGAGACGTGCGATGGTTTCGCGCCAGCGATCCGGCATCTCCGAGAGCATCCCCACACGCAGGCGCGCATCCTCAGCGCGTTTGCTGTCGTGCGTGGTCGTGGCCAGCAACGTCAAGGGATGCTTCTGCGAGATCTCGCGGCACGCCGCGTGAAACTCATCGAGACCGGCTATACGGTCCGGATCCGAACCCACCTCATTGAGCGCGATCAGCCGGACGTAGCGGTAGAAGGCGGTGTCCTCGACTCCCTTGGCCATAACTGCACCGGCGATCTGCTGGAACCGCTCGCGCAGCTCGCGTCGCGCCGGGCCGTCATCGGTCGCTCCACGCAGCGCCGCGAGAATGGCGTCGAGACGGTCCTGGTCACACCGTCCCGACGCGCGCGCCGCGCGTTCCGCACTAGCGAGCGCTCGCTCCTCATCGACGCTCAGTCGATGACCGGCTCGAGGATAGACCCGATAGCGCGGCATGCCCGCGATGAGCTCGACGAGCTCGGCGCGGGCCTCGCCGATGCCGGCCCCCTGAGCGACACGGGTCAGCCGGCCGAGCTCGGCGCCGAGGAGATCCTCGAACACCTCCAACCGGGCTCGACGCGAGTGTGCCTGGAAGTCGTCGCGGTCGCCGGTGAACTGGCGGTAGCAGTCTGAGAGTGCCGCAAGGCCCTCCGGGTGGACGAGCACCGATGTCATGAGGGCTCCGAACTCGTATCCCGTCGTCCCGTCGATCGGCCAGCTGTCGGGGAGACGCTCCTCGGTCGCCAGGATCTTCTCGGCGACCAGCCATGCCCCTGGAGCCTCACCCCTCAGGCGGGTTGCGAAGGCGGATGGATCGCGGAGCCCGTCGATGTGATCGATGCGCAGGCCATCCACGGTGCCGTCCGCCACGAGTTCGAGCGCACGCGTGAGCACCATCTCGAATACCGAGTCGACCTCGACGCGCACCCCGGCAAGGGAGGTGACGTCGAAGAACCGCCGGTAGTTGAGGTGCGCAGATCCCGACCTCGAATCCTCGAGGATGTAGTGCTGCGCGTCGAGTGTCTCGAGTGACACCGGACCCGATCCGGAGGCGGTCCCGGGTGCGAGCGGAAATGCACGGCCGGCATAGCGGAGCTCGAACGCTCCATCCGCCTCCCTGACCACCTCGAGATCGCGTTCTGCGAGGAGCTCGACGCGAGGTTTGCCGAGTACCGGGAGGAGGACTCGCTCGTGCAGCGCCGGGGCATCCCAGTCGATATCGAAGCATCGAGCGTACGGACTCACGCGACCGGTGCGGAGGACATCCCACCACCAGCGATTTGCGCGCTCGGTGATGCACATGTGATTGGGAACGATGTCGAGGAGTTGCCCCATCCTCGCGCCGCGCAACGCCGCGTCGAGCCGGCGAAGGCCGGCGTCGCCCCCGAGCTCGGCACGCACCTGCCCGGGGTCGACCACGTCGTAGCCGTGAGGACTGTGCGCCGCTGCCTCCATGTACGGTGAGCAGTAGAGGTGCGAAATCCCCAACTCCTCGAGATACGGGACGATGGCCGCGGCATCGTCGAAGTCGAACTCCTCGCGCAGCTGGACGCGGTAGGTGGCGCGAGGATCGGCCCTCACCCTTGCTGCCGGGTTACGACCAATGTCTGTACTATCATCGACACTATCATTATGTATGACGGTAAGCCTATCAACTTCGGCCATGCCGCGGTGCCGAGGTGGACCATCCTTGAATCGCGATGACCACTCCTAGACGGCGCTCCGGGAGCCGGTCGACCCCACGTCACCAGGCGTGGCCAGGGAGTGAGGCGCCGCTGGGCGCCACCTGGGATGGCGAAGGCACCAATTTCGCGGTGTACTCGGCGTCGGCGGAGGCGGTGGACGTCGTGCTCTTCACAGACGATGGTGCCGAGGGTGCCACATACGAGCTCCAGGAGCGCACCGACCTCGTTTGGCATGGATACGTGGACCAGGTGCGCCCGGGACAACGCTACGGCCTGCGCGTTCATGGGCCATACGATCCACTCCGCGGCCTGCGCCACAACCCCGCCAAGCTGCTCCTGGATCCGTATGCGCTGGCGATTTCGGGACGATTCGAACACGGCCCGGCGCTGTACGGCTACTCGTTCGATGGCGACGATCTGGATCCGAGTCACATCGACTCGGCTGCCGCGATGCCGAAGAGCGTGGTCGTCGACAAGAGCTTCCCCTGGGGCGACGACCGCCGGCCGGAGACGGCGTGGGCGGACACGGTGATCTACGAGCTCCACGTGAAGGGGTTCACCATGCGCAATCCCGACATCCCCGCCGAGCTTCGCGGCACGTATGCGGGGCTCGCCCATCCCAGTTCGCTCGAGTACCTGCAGCAACTCGGCATCACCGCCGTGGAGCTCATGCCGGTGCACCACTTCGTCGACGCGGGCCACCTCATCGATCGCGGGCTGGTGAATTACTGGGGCTACGACTCGATCGGGTATTTCTCACCGGAGAGCCGCTACTCGGCCGGTGGTGGCAATGGCGATCAGGTTCGCGAGTTCAAAGCAATGGTGCGTGCCCTGCATGCCGCCGGTCTCGAGGTGATCCTTGATGTCGTGTACAACCACACCGGTGAGGGCAATCATCTCGGCCCCACGTTGAGTTTTCGGGGCATCGACAACCCGTCCTACTACCGTCTCGTCGAGGACGAACCACGTTTCTACTTCGATGTGACCGGAACCGGCAACAGCCTCAATGTCAGCAGCCCGATCACGCTGCAGCTGATCACCGACAGCCTTCGATACTGGGTGACGGAAATGCACGTCGACGGGTTCCGTTTCGATCTCGCCGCTGCCCTGGCGCGCCAGTTCTATGACGTCGACAGGCTCTCGGCCTTCTTCGACATCATTCATCAGGACCCGGTGCTGTCCCGCGTCAAGCTGGTGGCGGAGCCGTGGGATGTCGGTGAGGGCGGATATCACGTCGGCAACTTCCCGGTGCGGTGGGCCGAGTGGAACGGTGCCTACCGGGACACGCTCCGCGATTTCTGGCGCGGCAAGGCGGGTGGGGTGCGCGACATCGCCAACTGCCTCACCGGCTCGAGCAGCCTCTATCAATGGGATGGTCGCCAACCGTGGGCGAGCATCAACTTCGTCACCGCGCATGACGGGTTCACGCTTCGCGACCTCGTCACCTACAACGACAAGCACAACCAGGCAAACGGCGAAGGCAACGACGACGGCGCCAATGACAATCGGTCGTGGAACTGCGGCGTCGAGGGTGAGACCGACGACCCGGCGATCACCGCCGTACGCGACCGTCAGCGCCGCAATCTGATCGCCTCCGTGCTCCTCTCTCAGGGTTGCCCGATGATCTGCGGCGGCGACGAGATCGGCCGTACGCAGCGTGGCAACAACAACGCGTACTGTCAGGACAACGAGCTGTCATGGCTCGACTGGACGGACGTCGATGAGGTGATGCTGCGTTTCGTGCAGCGCGTCGTGGCATTTCGACGCGAGCAGCCGGTGCTGCGTCGGAAGCGGTTCTTCTCAGGCGAGGCAACCAGGCGCTCTGGACGCAAGGACATCATCTGGCTGCTTCCCAACGGGGAGGAGTTCGCCGACACCGACTGGGACAACGACGGAGAGCGCTCCATCGGCATGATCCTCAACGGCGAGGAGATTCCCGACCGCGACGCCCGGGGTCACCGCATCGTGGGCGACTCCCTCATGATCCTGCTCCACAGCGGCGACGTCCCGATCACCTGGACGATGCCGTCGGGCTGGACCGGCGGGTGGACGCTGGTCATCGACACCGATGACCCGGAGGGCCACCGAGGATCCACGGTGCATCACGCTGGAGATGAGGTCCCGGTGCCGCCACGATCACTGATCGTGCTCAATCGCCCGATCAGCGCCGCCCGCGATCACGCTGCAGGATCACGGCGCACCTGAGGTCCCGCGTCCCGCGCAGCCGGCCGAATATGTCATGTATAGTTGACATATGGCCTATGCAGCGTCGACGCCCGACGCGGATGCCGCCGTGGCAAGCGTGCTGGCGGCACTCAACACCCTGTCGACGGCGGACCGCCTTGTGGCGCTGCGTTCGGTCGCGGTGCTGCTCGGCTCCCGGCGAGCGTCGACCGTGCTGGCGGCTCGCGCCGAGGGCATGAGCTGGCAGGACATCGCTGATCGCGTCGGGATGTCCCGTCAGTCGGTCTGGAATCGGTACGCGGCCGAGGACCGCGACCCGCCTCGGCCCGCCCGTGGCCGACGTTCACGGGCACGAACCGCCACGCACGCCTTCTCGAATTGCGCCGCCTACAAAGCGGTCACCACGCGCCAGTGATCAGGAGAGTACCTATGGTCAAGCACGTCGATGATGCAGCGTTCGATGCCGAGGTGCTCGCGTCGGGCACCCCCGTCCTCGTCGAGTTCGGCGCGGAGTGGTGTCCACCCTGCCGGATGCTTGCTCCCATACTCGAAGACGTTGCCAACAACCGCGCGAGCCACCTGCGCGTGGTCACCGTTGACGTCGACGCCAATCCGGTCACGCAGGGCCGATATGGCGTGATGTCGCTGCCCACGCTTTTACTGTTCGTCGGTGGCAAACCGGTGCGTCAGGTGATCGGGTTCACGTCGAAGGGCCGGCTCCTCGCGCTCGTTGACGAGGCGCTGCAGATCGCCGCGTAGACGCCGCTCTCACGTGCGTACGAGGACCGTCTGGTGGTGAGGACCCTCGAACACATCCCACATTGACGCGTAGCTGCCGCCCATCGCGATGAGCTCATCGTGGGTGCCCGTCTCGACCACCTGCCCGCCGTGGAGCATGATGATCCGATCCGCGGCCTTCGCGGTCTGCAGGCGGTGGGCGATCACCACAGTCGTGCGTCCGTGCGACACCATGTGCATGGCGGCGGCGACGTGTGCCTCGGTCACCAGGTCGAGGTTCGAGGTGGCCTCGTCGAGGAGGAGCAGCACGGGGTCGACGAGCTCCGCGCGAGCCAGCGCGATGAGCTGGCGCTGACCGGACGAGAGCGACCGTCCGCGCTCGGTCAGCTCGTGGTGGTACCCACCCGAGAGGCGGGCGATGAACTCGTGCGCGCCGACCGCGTGCGCAGCCGCCTCGACCTGTGCGTCACTCGCCTCCGGCCGTCCGTAGGCGATGTTGTCGCGGATCGTCCCGGAGAACAGGAATGCCTCCTGCGGCACGTAGCCGAGTTGGCGGCGGAACTCGTGGAGATCGATCGCCCGGAGGTCGTACCCGTCGACCTCGACGCTCCCCTGATCCGGGTCGTAGAACCGTGCCAGCAGCTTCATGACCGTCGACTTCCCCGCGCCGGTCTCGCCGACCAGCGCGACGGTCTCCCCCGCCGCGATCCGCAGGTCGATGCCCCGAAGTGCTTCGGGCGGCTTGCGCCAGCTTGCGTCCCGCGACTGCAGCAGGCGCGGATCCTGGGGTCCCCTGCGGACATTGTGCCGAACTCCCTCGAAGCCCGGGGGGGTGACCGGCACGGGATACGAGAAGCGGACGTGGTGCAGACCGAGATCGCCGTGAAGCCGGCCCGGATCCTCGGGCACCGCTGGATTGGGCGTCAGCGACTCGAGCCGCATCAGCTCGGCGATACGTCCAACCGAGACGCGCGTCTGCTGCCACGCGTCGAAGACCTGTGACAGCTGCTGGATCGGCGAGAAGAACAGATCGATGTACAGCAGGAACGCGATGAGCGCCCCGGAGGTCAGGTGGCCTGTCTGGATCAGCCGCGCACCGACGCCAAGCACGATCGCGTCGGCGACTGCCGCCATGAACTGGACGAACGGAAAGTACGTCGCAACCAGTCGCTGAGCGGCGACGCGCGTGTCGAGATACGAGCGACCAAGCCGGTGGAACTGCGCCATCGCCGCGCCTTCGTGGACGAACGCTTGAGACTCGCGTACACCTGCGAGGCTCTCCTGGAAATCGGCGTTCACGATCGCGATGCGCTCGCGCGACATGCTGTAGAGGCGCGCGGCCTTCTGGCGGAAGACGACCGTCGCGACCGCCAGCGGGATCACCACCGAGAGCGTCCAGAGGCCGAGCTCCGTGTTGATCACGACGAGCACGACGCCGACACCGACGAAGGTGACGATCGACACGAGAGCCGAGAGCAGGCCATTCTCGATCAGTGACTCGAACTGGTCGACGTCGGTGGTCATCCGCGTCATGATCCGGCCGGCCATCTCGCGTTCGTAGTAGTCGAGCGACAGACGTTGCAGCTGCGCCCATATACGGATGCGAAGCGAGAGCATGATTCGCTGCGCAGCCCTCCCGGTGACGAACGTTTCGGCGATCTCGTCGATAAGGTCGACGAGCGTGACGACGAGAAATACTCCGGCTGCGGCGAAGAGGACGACCGCCGATCCCCTCGAGACGCCATCGTCGAGCCCCGTCTTGACGAGAACCGGCCCCGCCAGGGTCATCAATCCGTCGATCACGACGAAGAGCAGTCCAAGTAGCAATGGCCATCGGAACTCACGCAGCAGGCGGATCAGGCTGAAGCTCCTGTCCGGACGCGATTCGCGCTCGAGGTCGACCGGGGCGACATCGCGCACCGGGCGCAGGCGAGCGACGCGGGCGAGCAATTCCGGGCTCGGCGCCAGATTGAGCCGCCAGCCCGACCCGCCACCGCCGAGCCCGGGGCCCAGCGAGGGCGCGCCGAAGGCCCTGGTGGAAGTCTGCTTGCCGGATCGCTGGAGGTCGCCGGCCCACGCCGCCGCGGTGACGCCGTCCGCTCCAGCCGTGGCTATCGTCGCGAGAGCCTCGATGGAAGCTGCGTCGGGGTCCTCGAGCCCTGACACCAGCGTCCTGTACAGGGCGCTCCGGGCGGTCAGCTCGTCATGGGTGCCCTGTTCGACGACGACCCCACCGTCGAGCACCACGATCCTTTCGGCCAGGTGCAGCGTGGACTGCCGGTGCGCGATCAGCAGCGTCGTGCGGCCCGTCATGACACCACGGAGCGCCTCGTGCAGCGACGCCTCGATCCTCGCGTCGATCGCGCTGGTTGCGTCGTCGAGGATGAGGATGCGTGGGTCGTAGAGGATTGCCCGGGCGAGCGCAATCCGCTGGCGCTGACCTCCCGACAGCGTCAGACCGCGCTCACCGATCGCGGTGTCGTACCCGCGCGGCAGTTCCTCGATGAAGTCGTGTGCCTGAGCCGTTCGGGCGGCAGCCTCGACCTCCGCATCGGTCGCATCCGGCCGCCCGTACGCGATATTCGCCCGCACCGAGTCGGAGAACAGGAAGCTGTCCTCGAAGACGACACCCACCTGACGGCGCAAGGAGCGCAGCGTGACGTCGCGCACGTCATGCCCGTCGACGAGAACCGAGCCGCCGGTCGGGTCGTAGAAGCGAGGGATGAGCATGGCGAGAGTCGTCTTGCCGCTCCCGCTCGGGCCGACGACCGCGACGCGCTCGCCCGCGGCGATGTGCAGATCGACCCCGCTCAGCACCGGATCAGCATCGCCATATCGAAAGGAGACGTGCGAGAAGGTGATCTCGCCGGCGACTTCGGGGAGGTCGACCGCGTCGGGTGCGTCGGCGATCGCCGCCGGCAGGTCGAGGAGTTGGAAGATGCGTTCCAGCCCTGCCCGTGCCTGCTGGCCGATGGTGAGGACGCCGGCCAGCTGACGTGTCGGCGCCATCAGCTGGGTGACGTACGTCGAGAACGCCAGGAATGTGCCCAGCGTGATCTGGTGGTTGAGCGCCAGCCAACCGCCGAGGGCCAGGATGGCCACCTGCGCGAGCAGGGGGATCGATTCGAGGAGTGGCTGGTACCGCGACTGCAGGCGCACGGCCCGCATCTGCGACCCGTACACGGTCTGCGCGGCGGCTGAGACCCGTTCGAGCTCGCGCTGCTCCTGCCCGAACGCCTTGACCACGCGGACGCCGTTGAGGTCCTCGTCGACGATCTGGACCAGGTCACCTTCCCGCTGCTGCCCATCCCACGTGGCCGGGAAGATGCGCCAGCGCATGCGGTACGAAACGATGAGCAGGCTGGGCGCGACCACGACGCTCACCAGCGCCAACAGCGGCGAGAGGTAGAGCATCACTCCGAGGGAGAGCAGGAGCAGCAGGATGTTGCTGCTCATGATCGGGAAGAAGCTCAGGAGCCCCTGAACCAGCGTCGAATCGGAGTTGGCGCGAGCGACCAGCTGGCCGGTCGGCATGCGCCCCAGATTGTCGAAGTCCAGTGCCTGCAGGTGGTCGTGCATGGCGTTGCGCAGGTCGTACTGCACCTCCAGCGCCACCCGCCCACCCCGATAGCGGCGCACGTAGGCGAACGCGAAGCTCGCGGCCGCCAGTCCCACCAGGAGCAGGAGCCACGGCCACAGCGCCGAGTTGCGCCTGAGAATGACGCCGTCGACGATCTGGCGGGCGACCAGGGGGACGGCGGTCTGGCACACCCCGCCCAGCACGGCGGCGCCCACTGACAGGATGACGTCTCGCCGGTGCCGGAGCATGTAGCCCCACAGGCGCCGGATCCATCCGGGATTGACGGGAGCTTCGCTCAACCGCGTTTGTTGATCGTTCGTGGATCCTCAGCCAGACAGACGGACAGCGTCAGCGTAGCGCGACCGGGCTCGAGCGCCGCTCCCTACCCGGCGGCGGTCGAAACTGAGGGGCTGACCCGGCGGCCGATCGCCTTCAGGATGCGGAGGGCAAGCTCGGGGCTGTCGATGAGCGTCACCCGGTACATCCCGGTTTCGTTGAGCCGCGGCTCGATCCGAATCACCCGGAGGCCGGCTTCCTGCAGTGCGGCCAGCATCCGCGCGACGCCACCCTGACGGTGCTGCGTTGTCTCCATGATGTCGCTGTCCCTGACGTCGATCGCGAGCATTGCTCATCCCCTATCGCGATTTGACCACGGTCGCATCATGGACACGGCATCCTGTCGACTCCGTGAGCAACCTGTCTCAGAGGGATTCCACATGTACGTCGGCTCGGTGGTGATCGACTGCAACGACTTCGCTGCCATGTATGCGTTCTGGAGAGCGGTGCTCGGCTACGTGCCTCGAGATCCGCCCGAGGACGGCTGGGCGGTGCTCAGCGATCCCGACGGATCGCACGTCAACGTGTCGCTTCAGCAGGTGCCCGAGCCGCGCGTGGGCAAGAACCGGCTGCACCTCGACCTGTACACCGACAACCGGGCAGGTGAGGTTGAGCGCCTTATCGCCCTGGGAGCGGTGTCATTTCCGCGGACGTCGGAGCCAGGGGAGGACTTCGTCACGCTGCAGGACCTGGAGGGCAACCTGTTCGACGTGATCGACAAGCCGGGCGGATGAGCGTCGTGAAAGGAGCGCGACGACGGCGACAGGTGACGGCGGCCCTGCTTGCCGCGGTCGCCGCCGGCGCAACCGATTGGGGATACCTGGCGATCATCCACAGCCAGGACGCGACACCTCCGGTACCCGGGGTCGTGCCCTTTGTGGCCGGATACGTCGGCGCCATTGCCGCCGTCTTGCTGTCAGCGGCGGCGGGAAACGCCGCCCTCCGGCTTCCTTGCGATCTTCAGCATCGGCCTGGCGCTGGTGATCACGGCGGTGCTGCTCTCGATCGCCGCACAAACGGCCCCGCCACCTGGCCGGCCCCACGCGTGGCTGTGGCCGGTTTCAGGCGCGTTCATCGCGATCGCTCTTAGGCTGGAATCGCTGCGTACATCAGCTTCTCCGGCGACGATGTCATCCAACCATGCGTCATCGCAGCGGGCGTCCGCGTCCTTGCCCCAGTGACATCGATCCCGGTGATCGCCGATCTCCGCGCCACGGGTTTCCCCCTGCGCTGGATGATGGCGTTCACCGCCTGCCCGAGAGCCGCGGGAATCACCCCCTGAGTGCCCATCCACAACGGGCCGAAGAACGCCCCGCCGATGACCGTGCGCCCTTGGCTGCGCGCTATCCACAGAAGGAACCGGACCGGCGAGCGAAGGTCTGGATCCCCGGGGTGAGCGAGCGGAATTCGTGAGAGCACGACGGCGGGCCAGTCTAATCGCGGTTGACCAATCGTCCGGAGAGCATCCCCGACGGCGGCTGCCCGGCCGGCTCTGGCGCGTATATGATAGTGTCACTATCATATATGGGCACAGCCTGATAGGGAGGTCACGATGATGGCAGACTCGAACGAGGGCGCTCGCGAACGCACGGTCGCCTCTGGATTCCCCGACCCGGAGAAGGTTCCGGGGCCGACCGAGCGGCTCCGCGAGCTGCATGGCGACACCGACGGAGACCCGAAGCCGCCGAAGTACGGACGCGCCTCGGCATCGACCGCCGCTTCGCAGGACTACGTCTCGATGGACGACATGCTGAATGGATCCGGTGGCTTCAGGGAGGGCGCCGCCGACCGCCTCGCCTCCTTCGCACGCCGAGTCGGTGATGAGACCGCCGAGCGTATCCGCACGGAGCTCGATCGCCAGGGTGTTTTCGAGAAGGCCAAGACCGCGGGTTTGGGCATCGGCCAGATGGGCCTCGCCAGCGCTCTCGGCCTCGGTGCGCTCGGCGCGACCGCGACGGCGATGGTCGCCGGGTTGAGTCGCTTCATGCCGGTGTGGGCATCCGCGCTGATCACCGCCTGCGCCTTCGGTGTCCCTGCGGGATTCCTCGCCGCCGATGGTCTCCGGCGCGTGAACCAGAGCGTCAGCACGATGGGATCACCGGCTCACTCCTGAGCCATCGCCAGCGTTTTCGCTTATTCGGTGCCGAGCGGAATCGCCAGCGAGTCCCGCCAGCCGGGACTGTGCAGGAACTCCCTGAAGGCGGTTGCCGCCGGGCTGGGAAGGCGATCGCGTGCCCAGGTGACGTGCCACATCCGCTCCACCGGGAATCCCTCGACATGGAGCGGTCGCAGCAGGCCGAGCTGGAGCTCGAGGCGGACTGCATAGGTCGACAGCACGGTCACGCCAAGCCCTCCGGCGACCGCGCGTTTGAGCGCGCCATTGCTCGCCATCTCCATGGCCGCTATCGGTTCGGCGCCGGCGGCCCGCAGGATGCGCTCTGCCGACTCGCGGGTCCCTGAGCCCCGTTCTCGCAGTAGGAGAGGGCCGTCGAGGAGGTCGGCCGGTCGGAGTGGCTCACGCAGCGCGAGCGGATGACCCGGAGCGCAGAAGCACATCAATGAGTTCTCGAGGAAGGGCTCGGCGGCGAGCACCTCGTCCTCCCAGAGCGCACCGACCACACCGATGTCGGCGGTACCCTCGAGGAGGAGGTCGCGAACCTGGGCTCGGTTGACGACATCGAGGCTCAGGTCGACGCCCGCGTGCTCGCGGTGGAATGCCGCCATCGCATCGGGAAGGATGTAGATCCCGACCGTCGTGTCCCCAGCGACCCGGACCCGGCCGGTGCGCAGACCGGCGACGTCCTCGATCGCCTCCTGAGCGTCGCCGACCATGGCCAGGATCCGCCCGGCGCGCTCGTGCAGGGCCTGGCCTACAGCCGTGAGCACGGGCGACCGGCTTCCCGGGTCGAGCAGCGGTTGTCCGACCGCGCGGGCCAGCGCCTGCATCTGGTGCGTGACCGCCGGCTGCGTCAGCGACAGGACCTCGGCGGCGCGAGTGAAGCTGCCGTGCTCGATCACGCTGGTGAAGATGCGGAGCTGGCGCAGGGTGATGCTGCGCTCGAGGCTCGTTGTCATTAGGCAATCTTATTGAAGACATAAGAATCATGCATTGGACGGCAGTACAGTCAGCGATTAAGGTCCTTCCATGGTTGACTTCGACACGCGCCACGGACGGCCGGCGACGTGCCCATGAGCGGCGTGCGCCCCGAGGTGTCCCCCATCTTCGTCGGGATCGGCGGGGACAGCGGGAGTGGCAAGTCGACGCTGGCGTCGGCGTTCTACGAGCTGCTCGGAGGGGAACGGATCACAACGGTGTGCCTCGACGACTACCACTCGCTCGATCGTCGTGAGCGCGCCCTCGTGGGGCTGACGCCGCTCAATCCCCGCGCCAACAACTTCGCCCTGATGGAGGAGCAGCTCTGGGCGCTCAAGCGCGGAGAAGCGATCGCCAAGCCTGTTTACGACCACGCGGACGGCACCTTCAAAGCGCCTGAGCGAGTCACGCCGAACGAGGTCGTGATCGTCCAGGGGCTGCACCCATTTCTGCTCCCGGGGATTCGCGAGGCGTTCGACCTCAAGGTCTGGCTCGATCCCGAGACCCAATTGCGGATCAAGTGGAAGTTGCAGCGCGACGTCGCCAAGCGCGGCTACGACGAGTCCGAGGTGCGTGCCGAGATCGAGGCTCGCCGCGCCGATGCGGAGGCCCACATCCAACCGCAGCGCGCGCAGGCCGACCTCGTCGTGCGCTTCTCATCGCCCAGCGAGGACCTCTCGCCGGGGGCCACCGATCATCTCAACGTCCGCCTAACACAGCGCCACTCGATGCCCCAGCTGGAGTTCGAGCACGCACTCGACAACGGGAGCACCGTGCGGTTGCGCAACGACATCAGCGATGAGGATGGGCGTCGCTCGGACATCATCGATATCGAGGGACGCATCTCAGCCGACGATGCCGCGCGCATCGAACGGGCGGTATGGGACCACGCGAGCGAACGCCACCACCATCTCCACCGGATGCGGCAGAAGGAGCTCGGCAGCTACGACGAGCCGGACGGTCGCCGGCACAGCGATCCGCTCGGGCTGACCCAGCTCATCCTCGCCCACCGGATTCTCAGCGCCCAGAAGTCGTTGCTCGTCCGCGTCAAGGCCGACGACTACGCAGCAATCAGCAACCAGTTGGCGTCGCCACGCGTCAGCTCCACGGAGACGCGCGAATGACAGCGATCGAGACTCCTCCGAGAGACGCAGCGACCGATCGCTGGTCCTCAGGCGTCATCCCGTACGCCCAGATGGGCTACTGGGAACCTGATTACGTGCCCAAGGACACCGACATCCTGTGCGCGTTTCGGATCACGCCGCAGGACGGCGTGCCCCCCGAGGAGGCCGCCGCGGCGGTTGCGGGTGAGTCGTCGACGGCGACATGGACGGTGGTGTGGACCGACCGGCTCACCGCGCATGAGCACTACCAGGCCAAGGCGTACAAGGTCGATCCCGTGCCTGGTACGCCCGGTCAGTACATCGCGCTCATCGCGTACGCGCTCGACCTCTTCGAGGAAGGGTCGATCGCGAACCTCACCTCGTCGATCATCGGAAACGTCTTTGGTTTCAAGGCACTGCGCGCGCTCCGGCTCGAGGACATGCGCATCCCGCTGCATTACGTCAACACCTTCCAGGGACCACCGCACGGCATCGTCATGGAGCGTGAATATCTCAACAAGTACGGCCGGCCGCTGCTCGGCGCCACCACCAAACCCAAGCTCGGCCTCTCCGCGCGCAACTACGGGCGCGTCGTGTACGAGGCGCTCCGCGGTGGCCTTGATTTCACCAAGGACGACGAGAACATCAACAGCCAGCCGTTCATGCGCTGGCGCGATCGCTACCTCGCATCGATGGAAGCGGTGAACAAGGCGACTGCCGAGACCGGCGAGATCAAGGGCCACTACCTCAACGTGACCGCCGGCGACGTGGAAAGCATGTACGAGCGCGCCGAGTTCGCCAAGGAGATCGGCAGCGTCATCATCATGATGGACCTCACCGTCGGCTACACCGCGATGACCTCGATGTCGAAATGGGCGCGGCGCAATGGCGTGCTGCTGCATCTCCACCGAGCCGGGCACGGCACGTTTACACGCCAGAAGACGCACGGCGTGAGCTTCCGGGTGATCGCAAAGTGGTGCAGGCTGCTCGGCGTTGACCACATCCACGCCGGGACGGTCGTCGGCAAGCTGGAAGGCGATCCGAACATGGTGCGCGGCTATTACGACACGCTCCGCGACGGTTTCATCCCCCGTGATCCCATGCACGGGATCTACTTCGACCAGGACTGGGGATCCATGCCGGGCGTTATGCCGGTTGCATCCGGCGGCATCCATGCGGGCCAGACGCATCAGCTCCTCCACCACCTCGGTGAGGACGTCGTCCTCCAGTTCGGTGGCGGCACGATCGGCCACCCCATGGGCGTGGCCGCCGGCGCGACCGCCAACCGTACCGCCGTCGAGCTGATCGTCCAGGCACGCAACGAGGGCCGCGATTTCTTCACCGACGGCCCCGAGATCCTCCGCGCGGGCGGTCGCTGGTGCGCTCCGCTGCGCGCCGCCCTCGACGTCTGGGGCGACATCAGCTTCAACTACGAGTCCACCGATACGCCCGATGTCGCCACCACGCCAACGCCGGCATAGGGAGCATCACCATGCACGTCACCCAGGGAACATTCTCGTATCTCCCCCCGCTCACCGATGCGCAGATCAACGCGCAGGTGCAGTACTCGCTCGACAACGGCTGGGCCATCTCGGTGGAGTTCACCGACGACCCCCATCCCCGCAACTTCCTGTGGGACATGTGGGGCCTGCCGATGTTCGACATGCGCGACCCCGCCGCCATCCTGCTCGAGGTGCAGCGCTGCCGCGACGCGTATCCCACTCGCTACATCCGGGTCAATGCGTACGACCGAACCCTCGGGCGCCAGACCACGGCGCTGAGCTTCATCGTGCAAAGGCCCAAGGACGAGAAGGGGTTCCGCCTGGACCGGCAGGAGGGGCGAGATCGGCAGGTCCGGTACACCATCCACCCGTACGCGCTGGATCGCCCGCCCGGGGAGCGTTACGAACGCTGAGCGATGACGCAGGACTCCCACGTCCCGTTCGGGATGCCGCGTCCTGTGGCGCTCGATCTCGCTGAGGTGGCCCCGGAGACCGTGACCAGGAACGGCGCGCTCGCTGCCGACGAGCCCGAGGCGGCGGTCGCCATCGCCGAGGGCATCAACGTCGAGGCGGCGGCTCGCGAGTCCGGCGTGTTCGAGGTCATTGAAGACCTGGACCGCGAGCTCGTCGGGCTCGACCCTGTCAAGACGCGCATCCGCGAGGTGGCGGCGCTCCTGGTCGTCGACATGGCGCGACGTCGCTTCGGGCTCGAGGCGGAGCGTCCCAACCTGCACATGTGCTTCACGGGGAGCCCCGGCACCGGCAAGACCACCGTCGCGATGCGCATGGCGACGGTCCTCCACCGGCTCGGCTACCTCGCCAAGGGACACCTGGTCGCGGTCACGCGCGACGAGCTGGTCGGCCAGTACATCGGGCATACGGCGCCCAAGACCCGCGAGGTGCTCAAGCGCGCCATGGGCGGCGTGCTCTTCATCGACGAGGCCTATTACCTGCACCGCCAGGAGAACGAGCGCGACTACGGTCAGGAGGCGATCGAGATCCTCCTGCAGGTCATGGAGAACCAGCGCAACGACATCGTCGTGATCCTTGCCGGCTACAAGGACCGCATGGACCAGTTCTTCAGCAGCAACCCCGGGATGGGATCGCGCATCGCCCACCACATCGACTTTCCCGACTACGACCTCGACGAGCTGATGGCCATCGCTCGGATCATGCTCGACCGCCAGAACTACGCGTTCTCGAGCGATGCGGCACCGGCCTTCCGGGAGCTGATGTCACGGCGCATGCCCCAGCCACGCTTTGCCAATGCCCGCAGCGTGCGCAACGCCCTGGAGCGCGCCCGGCTGCGCCAGGCCAACCGGCTCGTCTCGACGGGGATGCTGGTGACCCGCGACGACCTGATGCGCATCGAAGCCGAGGACATCTACAAGAGCCGGTGGTTCACCGAAGCCGGCCGCCAAGGATCCCCCGAAGCGTAGGTCGTGCCGGCCGGTCAGAAGATGACGTTGCGCTTGATGGACGGGTCGACGATGCCGGTCGTCATCCGATCGCACCACTGACACATGAAGCGCAGCGTCCGCATCCCGCTCTGGATCCTGCACGCATTTGGCCATCCGCAGCGGCCGCACGCGACCGCCTGGATGCGCACATCGGCCTCCGGCTTCGCTCCGGTGTCGTCCGGGTCGAGGGGCCCTACCCAGGCCTGAGGATCCATGAGGCGATCACGGCTCGTATGAGGTGGTCCGCACAGAAACCATACGCCTGTTCGCGCTGGTCGTCAGTGCGCTTGCAGACGGTCTCTCAGCAGATCCGGGGCAGGGGATCCCCGATGAGCATGTCGACGACTCGCGTTCCGCCGAAGCCGGTATGGATGAAGACCATGCCCTCGGGCTCGGCCATCACCTCGCCGATCACGGCTGCCTCGGTGCCCTCCGGGCGGGAGCGCATGAGGTCGAGCGCCCGCGACGCATGCTCGCGGGCCACGACCGCGACAAGCTTGCCCTCGTTGGCGATGTAGAGCGGATCGATGCCGAGGATCTCGGCCACCCCGCGCACCTCGTCGTGCACGGGGAGCGAATCCTCGTCGATTGCGACCGCGACGCCAGCCGCCTGAGCGATCTCGTTGAGGACGGTCGCTACGCCGCCGCGGGTCGCGTCACGCATGAAATGGACGTCGATGCCGTCGGCCAGCAGCGCCGATGTCAGTCCGTGCAGAGCCAGCGTGTCGCTGCGCAGGTTGTCGGCCTCGAGGTCGACGTCGCCCCGCGCGAGCATGACGGTGGCGCCGTGGTCGCCCATGGCGCCGCTGAGCACGACGACGTCACCGGGGACGATCCGGTGGATCGCCACCCGCTGCGGCAGCGGGACAGTCCCCACCCCGGTGGTCGTGATGAAGAGCTGGTCGGCCTTGCCGCGGGGCACGACCTTGGTGTCGCCCGTCACCACGTTCACGCCGGCGCGATCCGCCGCCCGCCGCATCGACTCGACGACCCTGCGCAGGATCGCGACGTCCAGCCCCTCCTCGAGGATGAATGCTGCCGAGATGCCGAGCGGTGTGGCGCCGCCGACCGCGAGGTCGTTGATGGTGCCGTTGACCGCGAGCTCACCGATGTCGCCGCCTGGGAAGAAGAGCGGGCTGACAACGAACGAATCCGTGGTGATCGCGATGCCGGTGTCATCGACTCCCGGAAGCGGGAGCACGGCCTGGTCACCAAGCTGATCGAGGATCGGGTTGCTGAGGATGTCACCGAAAAGCGCGGTGGTGAGCGTGTGGCTGGCCTTCCCACCGGCGCCGTGGCTCATCGTGATCGCATCCTCGCGAAGGGTCGGCTTGCGCTTGCGAATCTCGGCAATGCGTTCGAGCACGCGCTGCTCGGGGTCGGCGATGCGTGCGGACGCCGCCTTGATCGCCGCGCCGCTGCCGGGTTGAACGACTGTGTCGGTCATCGTGCCTGTACCGGGATCGGTCGCAGCTCGCGTTCGGCCACCGCGACATTGCCGTTGCCGTTGCCGTTCGGGTGCTCACCCGACGCAAGGACGCGCTCGCGCTCACGCGCACGGGAGTACCTGCCGAAGTTGTAGTACGCCGCGCACGCGCCCTCCGACGACACCATGCAGGTGCCGATAGGCGTCTCCGGTGTGCATGCGGTGCCGAACACCTTGCACTCCCACGGTTTGAGAACGCCTTTGAGGACCTCGCCGCACTGGCACGCCTTGGGGTCCGCGACGCGGACGCCCGGCACGGAGAACACCTTCTCCGCGTCGAAGTCGGCGAACTCGTCCTGCAGCTCGAGGGCGCTCTGGCTGATGAATCCGAGGCCGCGCCACTCGAAGTGCGAGCGCAGCTTGAAAACGCGGGCGAGCACCTCGAGTGCCTTCGGGTTGCCGTCGTCGTGCACCACGCGCTTGTACTGGTTTTCGACCTCGCAGCGACCCTCGTGGATCTGCTGGATGATCATGTGCACGCCCTGGAGGATGTCCAGCGGTTCGAACCCGACGACGACCACCGGTTTGTTGTACGTGTTGGTCACGAACTCGAAGGGCCTGATCCCGACCACGGTGGACACGTGTCCCGGGCCGAGGAAGCCGTCGAGCTGCAGATCCGGCGAGTCGAGTATCGCCTTCATCGGCGGGATGATGGTGACGTGGTTGCAGAAGACGAAGAGGTTGCGAATCCCCTCGGCCTTCGCCCGCAACAGCGTCAGCGCGGTGGAGGGCGCGGTGGTCTCGAACCCGATCGCATAGAAGACGACCTTCCGATCCGGGTTCTGCTGCGCGATCTTCAGCGCGTCGAGTGGCGAGTACACCATGCGCACGTCGGCACCGGCAGCCTTGGCGTCGAGCAGGCTGCCGCTGCTGCCGGGCACGCGCATGAGATCGCCGAAGCACGTGAAGATGACGCCGGGCTCGTGCGCGACGGCGATGCCGTCATCGAGGCGGCCCATGGGGATGACGCACACCGGGCACCCGGGTCCGTGTACGAGCTCGACGTTGCTCGGCAAAAGATCCTCGATGCCGTACTTGAAGATGGTGTGGGTGTGCCCACCGCACACCTCCATGATCTTCCAATGCTTGTCGCCGGACTCGGCTGCGATGCGCGCGCCGAGGGCGCGGGCGAGGTCGGCGTCGCGGAACTCGTCAGCGAACTTCATGCCGGATGCCCATTGCTCTCGCGGTAGTTGGCACCAACCAACTCCTCCTCCATCGCCTGCCACTCGCGGATCTGCTGGACCTCATCGGTATATGCGGGCCCCATCTCCTCGAGGATGCGCAGCGTCTCGGCAGCCTCAGTCTCACTGACCCGGCTCAGCGCGAAGCCCACGTGCACCAGCACGTACTCGCCCGGCTCGGTCGCGTCCTCGCCGACCAGCAGCGAGGTGTTGATCCGGCGCTGCACACCGCCGAGCTCCACCTTGCCGTACATACGATCCTCGTCGACGTACTCGACGAGGCGGGCGGGAATCGCTAGGCACATGCCGGCTCTCCTTCAAGTGCACGTTGCACCAACTCGGTGAGGAGGTGGTAGAGCGTCATCTGCACCTCCTGTATCCGGTGAACGCTGCTGGATCGAACGATGAAACAGTGGTCGGCGACCTGTTCACGCGCAAGACGTCCGCCGTCGTACCCACAGATCGCGATGGTGTTCATGCCGCGGCGCCGCGCCTCGCCGAGCCCGCGCACGAGGTTCTCCGAGTTGCCGCTCGTCGACACGGCGAGCACGACGTCGTCGGACCGCCCAAGGGCGATGATCTGGCGAAGGAAGACGTCGCCGAATCCAACGTCATTGCCGATGCCCGTGATCACCGCGATGTCGTTGGTGAGACACAGCGCGGGAATGGGCCGGCGACCGTTGGCCGGGACGAGCATCTCGGTCACCATGTCCGCGGCCGACGTGGCGCTGCCGCCGTTGCCAAGAGCTAGTAGCCGTCCCCCTTTCTGGAAGGCAACGGTCATCTCCTCGGCGGTCAGGACGATCTCGTCGCCGAACTCCTCGAGCAATTCGAGACGGAGCCGGTTGCTCTCGGCAGACTTGTCGAGCGGCGCACGCGCAAGCTCGAGGACGAGGGCACCACCCGCACCGGGCTGCGGGCTGAGCATGGGATAGAGCAGCTGCGAGAATGGGTCGCGGCCGGACTCCGTCATGTGCCCACCTCCGCCAGCGTGCCGCGCTGCAGCGCCACGCCGCCGTGGCAGAGCAGGACGTCGCCGGCAGTCACGCCGTCGAGCAGCTCGATGCCGACCTCGGCATGCGTGCCGTCGATGGTGCCGCGTGCGATCCCGGCGGCTTCGTCAACGTCGGTGACCACCATCTCGAGCAGCTGGTCAGAACACGTGATGCAGACTTCGTCGTGACACTCGGTGCTCATGCGACGTCTCCGATACCGCGGTGGTTGAGGACGATGTGGACGAGCTCCCAGAGCATGTGGTACGTCGCGAGGTGCAACTCGTGCGCAGCGTCGCGATCGGCTCCGTCGGCGTGGAACACGAAGTCCGCGCGCTCGCGGCCGGCGCCTTCGCCGGAGGTCAGCGCGATGGTCAGCATGCCGCCGGTCGTGCCTGCATTGAGGCCCCTGGTGATCGACTCGTGCACCGGCGCGTGCGCGAACGCAAGCGCGATGTCACCACCGCGTCCCAGCACCCGCAGTTGATGCGCGTAGACATCGACGGCAGCATCACCCTGCAGGACCCCGGTGACCGTTGCCATGTCGTTGGTGAGCGAGAGCGCCGGAAGCGCACGACACCCGGGGAGCACGGGATGGACGAACTCCACCGAATTGTGCTGGGCGTCGGTCGCGTGCGGTCCGGAACCGAACACCAGCAGCGTGGCGCCCGCGAAGAATCGATCGGCCATCGCCGCCGAGCACTCCGCTATCGCGTGCGCGTAGCGATCGAAAAACGCTTCGCCGGCCCGATTCGAGGCGGCGACGCGCTCGTCGAGGAAGGCACGACCGGCGACGGACGTTTCGCGGTCGGGTCGAATCTGCACACTCACCTCAGGTCACCTCTCGAGTCTTGTGAGGCCGCGACCAGCGCCTGCCCCAGGCTGATGCCGCCATCGTTTGCCGGGACCTGTTGGTTGGTGTACACGAACAGGCCTCGCTCGCGCAACAGGAGCTCCACCCTGCTGAGGAGCAGGGAATTCTGGAAGACCCCGCCACTGAGCGCGATGCGGTCGATCCCCTGTTTGCCACCGAGGCGGACGCAGACGTTGGCGATCCCTCGCGCGAGGCTCTCGTGGAAGATGGCCGCGAGCGCGGCTGCCTCCCCGCCTCGCTGCCGCTCCAGGAACAGCGTCCGCACCAGCTGCACGGTGTCGAGGACGGCGGGCTCCCCGTCCAGTCCCATGTCGATGTGGTCCACCGTCGACAGATCACCGGCCGAGCTGGCGAGCGCCTCGAGACGCATCGCCGCCTCGGCTTCGAAGGTGGAGACGTGGGCGACCCCGAGCAGGCTCGCCACAGCGTCGAACAGCCGGCCGGCACTCGTGGTGATCGGTGCCGCGTCAGAGCTCGCGAGGCGGGATACCAGCCGCCAGCGACGCTCATCCGGCGCTCCGTCGGTTCCGGTGAACCAGCCGGGTGGGCGCTCGCCTAGCTCGCCCGCCGCGGCGAGGTACGCGATCGCCATGCGCCACCCCTCTCGAGCGCAGGCGTCGCCGCCTGGCTGGCGCACGGGTGCGATGTGCCCGGCGCGCCGGTATGAGCGCTCATCGCACTGCAGGAACTCACCGCCCCAGATGGCGTTGTCCGGCCCGAGGCCGACGCCGTCAAACGCAACGCCGAGCACCGTGCCGCGCAGGCCGTGCTCCGCGAGAACGCTGGCGATGTGCGCGTGATGATGTTGCACACGCACCTCACGGGCCCCTGCCTCCCACCAGCCCTCCGCGATCCGCGTTGAGGCGTAGTCGGGATGGAGATCCGCCGCGACGGTCGCCGGCGCGGTCCGGAACAGCCGGAGATACGTGCGCAGCGCCTCATCGTGGTGGCGGAGCGTCTGCGGGCTGTCGAGATCGCCGATGTGCGGACCGATGAATGCGTTCTCAGCACGCAACACGCAGAAGGTGTTCTTCAGATGGGCACCGAGGGCGAGCACGTGTTCACCGGGTGACTCCATCCGCAACGGCAGCGGGCAGTATCCCCGGGCGCGGCGGATCAGATGCGGTGTGTCATCGACGATCCGTACGACGGAATCGTCATAGCGCGCGTAGATGTCCCGATCGTGCAGGAGGAAGTGGTCGGCAATGCGACCGAGGCGCTGCACCGCCTCGGCGTTGTCCTTGGCGATCGGCTCCTCGCTGACGTTGCCGCTGGTCATCACCAGCCTGCCGCCTGTCGCGCGCAGCAGGAGATGGTGCATTGGCGTGTACGGGAGCATGACCCCCAGCTCCTCGAGCCCCGGGGCCACCGAATCCGCCACGAGGGTCGCGTCGTGATCACGGCGGCGCTGGAGCAGGACGATCGGCCGTATCGAACCCTCGAGCAGCGCTGCCTCGGCATGGCCAACGTGGCAGAGGCGGCGGACCGCCGCGATATCCGCGCACATCACGGCGAACGGCTTCGCCGGCCGGTGCTTGCGATCCCGCAGTCGCATGACCGCCGCGTCATCGACGGCGTCACAGCACAGCTGGAAGCCGCCCAACCCCTTCAGCGCGATGATCTCCCCGCGGGCAATCGCACGGGCGGCGAGCGCGATCGGGTCACCCGGCTGCTCCGCCCCATGGGCGTCGGCGTACCAGAGACGCGGGCCGCACTGCGGGCACGCGTTCGGTTGCGCATGGAAGCGCCGGTCCGCAGGGTTCTCATACTCCCGCCGGCACACGTCGCACATGGCGAAATGACGCATGGTCGTCAGTGGACGGTCGTACGGGATGTCCTCGATGATCGTGAATCGCGGACCGCAATTGGTGCAGTTGGTGAACGGGTACCCATGGCGGCGATTGCCCGTCTCCAGGATGTCAGCGAGGCAGTCCGGGCAGGTCGCGGCGTCGGGTGCGATGGGCTGATATTCACCGTCGACCGCCCGGCTGTCCACGATGCGGAAGCCGTCGTCCCCGACCCTCTCGAGCGCGGTCTCCTCGACGGCATCGATTCGGGCGAGGCGCGGCGCGTCCTGTCGCAGCGCGGCGGCGAACGCCTCGAGCGCACGCGGGTCGCCCTCGACCTCGATGACCACTGCTCCGGAGGTGTTGCACACGGAGCCGCTGAGCCCGAAACGGGTCGCGAGGTTCCACACGAACGGACGGAACCCGACCCCTTGCACCACGCCGTGCACCGCGAACCCCAGCCGTTCACGCGCGCCACCAGCGGATGCGGTGGCACCCGCCGCGCGGGTCGTGGGTGGCTGGGTCGCGACGCTCATAACATCACGCGGCGCGCATGTGCTCCGCCGTCGAGCTGAACCGCTCCTCGAGGAAACCGGTAGCGAGGCTGATCGCCATCTGGACCTCGTCACGCGCCGCGAACTTCTTGGCCGTCTCGACCAACTCGTCGAAGCGCTCCTTGCCTGCACGGGTCCCGAGCACATACCCGATCCCGAAGATCACGAGCTTCTCAAGCATTGCATTCCACTCCAAGTGCCTTATCGCTATGACTGTCGTTGCGCAACGATGTGGACCTGCAGGTCGACATCCGGCTCCACCTTCAGAATGATCAGACGCGGTGGATCGATTCCGAAGTCCTTGACGTTGATCACCTGCTGGCCGTCGACCGTCATCGTCGTCCCGCTGACGCCGAGGGTCAAGTCGCCGGTGATGTCCTTGGTCACCCCGTGCATCGTGAGCTGCGCCGTCGCCCGATACCGTCCCTCGCCGTCGAGCGCCTCGCCATGCGTGACGACGGCGGTGATCTCCGGGTAGTGAGAGACGTCGAAGCGGCGCCGCATCTCCCGGTCCTGGATGCCGTTCCCGGATTTGATCGCGTCGACCGGCAACGTCAACTCCGCACGGTACGGCTGATCGAGGCGAGGCTTTCCCTGGTCGTCAATCTCGCATTCGATGAAGCCGGCGAGCGCGTTCGCATTGATGTGCGACGGGTGCAGGTTGACCCGGAGACCAACCTGGACCGTTGATTGAGCGGTGTCGACGACAAAGCGAGGCACGACGCGGTCCTGTCCTTTCTACATCGACCGGATTTTGAGGTACCGCTGAATGTCCTTGGAGTTGAGCACCGCGCCGACGACGGCACCGATGATCAACCATTGCGCAATCGTGCGGAGAGCGCTTTTCTGGCCGCCGAGCATGAGCCCCATCTAGGTTCCTCCAGGTGTGCGCGCTGACGTTACGGGCGCCTGACTGGCGCCGTTGTGACCGGAATGTTCATGAGCGTGGGGTGGCTCCACAACCGGGGCACCGGGCCGGCGAAGGATCGTCGGAGGATCGCCATCGAGCTCGACCTCGTCGACGAGCACCTCGATCCCGGGGACTATGACGCACTGCAGCGACGCGCCCTCACAGACAGTGCCCTCGGCGAGGAGCTGGAACCCGAACTCGAGGCTGTCGGGAACGATGCGCTGCTCGTCGCCGATGCGCACGACGATGCGGCATACGGTGCGCTCGCCTGCCATGTCCATCGCCACCGTCATGATGCCTTCCGCAAGTCCGAGCTCATGCATCAGGGTGCGCTCACGGTCGGCACCAGCCGCGACAACAGTTGCTCGACGATCGCCACCGCCTCGGGGACCGCGTTGGCGACGGGTTCGCTGAGGCCCATGCAGCCTTCGTTCTCCGGTCCAAAGGTGAGTGGTTCGCAGCCGACCACCGTGACGTTGCTCGGCCGGCCGCCAAGCGCGCGCACGAGCGCGAACACAGAGTCGGGCGTCATGGCGTGGCCCTGGAACGATCCCTCGGCGTGATCCGGCGACGCCGCCGTCCCGTCGCCGTCGAGATCGGGCTCGAGCACGTAGACGGTGCCCGGTTCCTGGCCCCGAGGCATGGCGTCCACCAGGATGGTCGCCGCCGGTTCGTCAAGCAGAGCGAACGCCAGGTCGAAGCCGCGAATACCGTAATCGGCGACCCGGACGTTGTCGGGATGCTGCCGGGATGCAAGCTGCTGCGCCACCTCGACTCCGAAGCCGTCATCGCCCAGGAAGATGTTGCCGATTCCCGCAACCAGGATGGTGCCCTCGCTCACAACTGGTCCTCCCCGGGTTGTAGTCGCTCGATGTCGTCGAGGCCGAAGAAGAACCGGTGCCCGGGCTGGCGAAGCGCGCCGAGGTCCTTGCCAGGATCGTCGTCGACAAGCAGGGCGACGTGGATGACGTCCTCGTAGTCGCGTTCGATCGACTCGACGACGGCGGTGCGACCGTGCAGCGCGATGTCCATGATGTCCGCGCGGCGGCGCGGGCTGATCCGGACTCGATCACCGCGATGCAGGCGTCCATCGCCCCAGCTCACCGATTCCGTCGTACCGCCCGTGCCCTCCGGGTCCCAGGCGCCGAAGTCGAAACCGTTCACCTGCGCTCCCCCAGCACCGGCCGGATCTCGCGGATGGTTCCGTGGAGACGCATCATGTCGTCGCCGGTCAGCGCTTCGGTGCGGTCCAGCAGCGCACGTGCGCGAGCATCCGCAGCGCGCATCTCGTCCTTCTCGTCATCGGTGAGGGCCAGGATTCGCAGGCTCAGGATCTCGTCGATCTCGGTGGCGTCGAAGAGATCGCCGGATGATTCCGGGGCGACCTGGGGATGATCCTCGAGAATGATCGGTGAAGCCAGCACCGTGTCCGATTCACCCGGCTCGCCAACGAGCACCGGCCAGAGTCCCACGTTGCGGCAGACCGACGCGGCGTCCGCGGCATCCGCGGGCGGGTCTGCGAGCGAGAGCCATTCGCCGTTCTCCGCTACCAGGATCGCATGCGTCGAGACGAGCGATGAACGCAGCGCGCGCTCACGGTCGTGATCGCCGTCGACCTTGAACGCGCTGGCGTTGCGCACGATGACTCGAACCCGAACGAGACCCGCACCAGCGAGCTCGGCCTGCAACGTCACCTCGGCGGCGAGCGGCTGGCGCTCGCGCTGCAGAACGCCGACGATCCGCCGGTCCTCATCGACGAGGGGTTCGACGTCCTCGTGAGCAGGGAAGGTCTGCTCCACGACCACCTCACGCTCGACGAGCGACGCGACGGTGTGGGTGCCGCACTCGATGGCGACCTCGGTCGCCTCCTCCCACCCGCGGTGGTTGATCCCCGCCACCCGCATCTCATCGACGTCCTCGAGCCTCCCCATGGCCTCCGCGTCGAGCGTGACGCTCGGAGGTTCGAGCCTCGCGACAGTTCTGGACACCAGCTGCAGGAACCGGACACGCACGGAGACGGCCGTGGCATCGGTGGCGCGCAGCAGGCACTCGGTTTGCGTGGTCCACGGATCGGTACCACCCGAGGCCTCGCTCCAGGCGCGTGGATGGACGCCACCGAAGGTCCAGCGCACCTGGTTCTTCACTGAAGAGGGACGGTACGGGTAGAGGATGTAGCCCTCGTACAGGGTCGCCGCAACCAGGCGATCGAGCGTGCTCTGGCTCACTGCGGCTTGCTCAGGATCGCGTTGTGGCCGTCGCTTGCCGCGAGCAGGCGGATGAGCGCCTCGTCCCAACCGGGCACACCGGAGTGCGCCTTGTACCGGTTGAGACGGTCAACCGTGTCGCGGCGGAGGCAGAGCCAGGCGCTGTCCGGGTCATGTTCCTGCATGAGTGCCCGCCACGTCGAGACGGGGAGCCGGAACGCCGCTTCCTTCGACCACGGAATCGGAGCGACCTGCAGGCTTCCCTCCTCGTCGCGCCAGAAGATGGTGCCGCTGAACTGGAACATCAGCGGTATCTCACCCTCTTCAAGTGCGAAGAAATACTTGCCGGCGGTGATGGTGAGGTCGTGCGTGCACGGCACCGGGACGATCGTCTCCGTTGAACCCACAAAGCCGACGACGTCGGTGCTCGCGTGCGTCCACAGCATGGTCTTGAGCGTCGTCCCCCACCGCGACGGCTGACCGAACAGGTCGAGGAGCGCCTCCTGCTCGCCGGGTGCATACGTCCGGCGGGTTGCCTGAACCATGATCTGGCAGCGCAGCGAGATCGAGTCGACGCGATACCCCTCACGCTCGTTGATCCTGACCCGGAAGTTCAGGATCGGGATCAGGGTGTCGGGCTCGGCGCCGGCGGACACGACCTCGAGGTCCAGGTCAGGCATGCGCGCGAGTCCTCGTGCGTGCGGCGGCGCGGAGGTCGGAGAAGAACGTGTCGATCCGTTCCCACACCTCCTGACCGCCGCTCAGCCCGCGCCAGCTGATGCGGATCAGGCCGACCAGCTCGAAGCACCGATCGATGGGCGCGATGTAGTGATCGCGCGCGCCGCTCACGCGGTTGATGAGCAGCGCCTCCACCTCTGGCTCGAGCTCGCGCAGCACCGGGTTGTCGGCGAGCAGCTGGTCCCACCCCTCGAGGCTGAGCATCGACTCGGTCGCCCCCGCAGGGCTGGGATAGAAGGCACGCACACCGCCGGTGCTGCTGCTCGTGTGCAGGAAGGCCATGTTCACCGGCATCGACAACGACTCCCACTGCATGTCGTCCATCGCGAAGTCGTCGAGGTAGAGCAGACGCCGCGAGACGCGGCGATAGCGCTTCTCAGCCTCTGGCGGGAAGAGGATCGCGCACGGCGTGCAGCTGCAGCGGATCTGCCGGGTGGTCGGCTCGAAAAGATGCTCGTGGTGCGGGTGAGGCGCGAGCTCGGCGCTGCACAGCTCGCAGCGCTCCGCGGGCACGCGCTCGCGGATGAGCCCACGAAGTCCCGGAACACGAGCGGTGGAGCTCATGCGAGCCGGGCGGGGATCGCGATGCGCAGGACTCCGGACTCCTCGAGGAGTGGGAGCGGTTCGATGCGGAAGTCCGAGCCGATGCCGGCGCCGGCTCGGCGGATGTCGTATCGACCGGCGCACGCGTCACACACGAGCACGGCACCGTCGAGGGATGCGGCCTCCATGCCACCGTCACATGCCGGGCACTTGGCCACATATGCATAGAACACGTCGCCGGTTCTCGCGATCAGGACGGCGTCGCCGTCGGCGACTGTCTTGAGCACGCTGCCGTTGCTGACATGGGATGCGCGCGCAGCAAGCGTGACCCACTCCCCCGATACCGTCACAGTCGGCCGCGGGGCCGGGCGCGGGTTGGCCACGCTGACGACGGGGAGCGCAACCAGGCCGGCGATCTGCGGCGGTCCCATAGCAGGGCCGTTCTCCGGTTCGACGACCTCGATGGCGGCGACGTCGGGAGCGGCCTCGTAGATGGCCTTCTCCACCGCGAGCTTGAGCGTGACGGTTGACGACGGACAGGTCTTGCAGTGCCCCTCAAGACGGATCCGCACGGTGTCCCCGGTCACGTCGAGCAGCTCGACGCCGCCGCCGTGTGATCGCATGTACGGCCGCACCGACTCGAGCGCGCCCTCGACGCGGGTGCGCAAGTCCAGCGGATGGAGCCCGTGCAGCAGGAGCACGCCGCGAACCACGTCGTCGGCCGCCATCCGTTCGAGCAGGCGGTCTGTCGCCGGCTCACCGCGCGGACCGAGGACTTCGAGCATCCGTGACAGCGCCTCGCCGTGGAGGTCGAGCACGGTAGAGAGCAACTCTTCGACCAACGCCCTTGACGCGAGGTCGGGGAGCTGTTGCAGCTCCCCGACCAAAGTGTCGACGTGCGCCAGGCGCTTCTGGAGCTCCCGCTCCTCAACGATACGAGCTTGCGCTGCCATTCATGGTTGCGGGCCGAAGTTCGGCGAGTGCCGAGTCTCCAGCACCTTGCCGTTGCCGAGATACATGTGCACGCCGCACGGCAGACAGGGATCGAAGCTCCGCACCGCTCGCATGATGTCGATGCCCTTGAAGTTGTCTGGGCCGTTCTCCTCGAAGATCGGCGTGTTCTGCACCGAGTCTTCGTACGGCCCCGGCGTGCCGTACATGTCGCGCGGCGTCGCGTTCCATGGGGTGGGCGGGTACGGATGGTAGTTGGCGATCTTCCCGTCACGGATGACCACGTGATGGGAGAGCACTCCGCGCACCGCTTCGTGGAATCCGCAGCCGATGGCCTCATCGGGCACGGTGAACGGGGTGAAGGTATCCGTGCGCCCCGCATTCAACTCGGCGAATGCCTTGTCCAGGAAGTGCAGCGCCGCGGCCGCTGCGTAGGCCTGGAAGTAGGTGCGCGCCCGGTCGCGCTCGATTGCGTTGCTCCACTTCGGAACCTTCCACTCGAACTCGACCTCGGGCTTGGAGGCGGTCTTCGGGAGATAGATCTTGGTACTGGTGCCGGTCGCCTTGATGTACCCGACATCGACGATACCCGCGAGCGAGGTCGCCAGCAGCCGTGCGAACGCGCCGCCGCCGGTGTCCATGGCGAGGTGCTCACCCTCGTGCAGGTACCTCGGGCACATCACCCAGCTGTAGTTCTTGTCGAAATCGCGCTTTCCCGGCTTGGGAATGGTTGTCTGGTTCCACGGATGGCGCTTGTCGATCGGGTGTCCCAGCGGGTCCTTCTCGACGAACACCTCTCCATCGTCCGCCCAGTCCTCGTAGAACGAGTGTCCGAGCAGGATGCGGATGTTGCGGTTGATCTCGACGAGGTCGGTGGTCACCAGCTTGCCGTCGACGACAACGCCCGGAGTGACGAACATCGACCGGCCCCAGTTGGTCATGTGCCGGTACGTGTAGTCGCACTCATCGGGATCGTTGAACGAACCCCAGCAGACCGTGTCCATGCGCCTGCGGCCGACTTCCTCGTACCCGGGGAGCGCCTCGTAGAAGAAGTCGAAGATGTCGTCGTGCAGTGGCACTACCTTCTTCATGAACTCCACGTAGCGCATCAGGCGCACGAGGTAGTCCGAGAAGAGCTGCACCGTCGGCACCGTGCCGACGCCACCCGGATAGAGCGTCGACGGATGGACGTGACGTCCTTCCATCAGGCAGAACATCTCGCGGGTGTAGCGGCTGACGTGCAGTGTCTCGCGGTAGAACTCCCCGGTGAAGGGGTTCAGCGCGCGCATGATCTCGGCGATCGTCCGGTAGCCGTGGTCGGCGGCGTGCGGGGCGGGCGTGTTCTCTGCGCGGGCGAGGACCGACGGGTTGGTCTCCTTCACCATCTGCTCGCAGAAGTCGACCATGAGCAGGTTGTCCTGGAAGATGTTGTGGTCGAACATGTACTCGGCCGCCTCGCCGAGGTTGACGATCCACTCCGCCATCGCAGGTGGCCGGATGCCGAATGCCATGTTCTGCGCGTACGTGGCGCACG
>JBAPOS010000255.1:0-5284 GCA_049279755.1 Candidatus Dormiibacterota bacterium
GGTCTGGAGACCATGTGCGTGGGCGGCGGTCAGGGCATGGCGATGATCGTCGAGCGCCTCAACTGACCAGGCCCTCGGCCGGGGTTCCTACAGGGCCACCGACGGCCGGTGCCCAACCGGTCTCCCCGGGAGCACGACCTCGACATCTCCGGATGTCTGCGCGCTGGCGGGCCGGCGCCGCTGAGGACGGCTCGCCAGGATGATGGCGGCCAGCGTCTCGACGACGCCGTCGGCCTCGCGCCGCTCGAGGATGAGTGGAGCAAGGACACGGACACTGCCAGGACCGCCGGGGAGCGCGAGGATCCCGCGTTGCTCGAGGCGGCGCAGCAGCGAGGGGGCGCTGAGGCTCGTCTCGACCGCCACCATCGCCCCGCACCCGCGCACCTCACGAATCTCGCCCAGTCGCAGCGCCCGCAGCCTGCCCTGCAGCCGTTCCGATGTCAGCCCGGCAAGCGTACGGAGGGTCGGGCTCAGGGCGGTCCGGATGGTCGCGTTGGCCGCAGCGCACACCAACGGCGGGCACGCCTCCTCGTAGTCATGGCGTGGAACTCGCACCCGCCGCGAGATCGACGGACCGACTGCGGTCACCCCGAACGGCATGCCGTTCGCAAGCGACGATCCGAGACAGACGATGTCGGGGTTGACACGCTGCGCCGCCGACGCGAGCGTCGGTCCCATGCGCAGCGCGGTCCTGACCTCGTCGACGACCAGCAGCGCGCCGTTGCGCCTGCAGAGTTCCGCCACTGAGGCGAGATAGCCGTCACCCGGCACCCGGATGCCCGCTTCGACCTGGACCGGTTCGACGATCACAGCCGCGACGCGTTCGTCGAGCTGGGCGCTGAGCGCGTCGAGGTCGTCGAACGGCACACGGACCATCTCGAGGCTGCGCCCGGCGACGTCGCCGAGCCGGCGCCCGCTGCTTGCGGCACGTCCCCCGATCCCCGATCCGTGGTCAGAGCGTTCCATCGCGATGACGCGCGGGCGGTGCGAGGCGGAGGCAATCCAGGTGATCGCGAGATCCACCGCCGCCGAGCCGGAGGGCGTGAAGGTGACGTGGGTCAGCGGTGTCGGAATGATGAAGCTCAGCGCCTCGAGCAATTCCTCACGCAGGTCGTAATCGAATCCGGGAGGAACGCTGCCGAAGGCCGTCAACTGGCGGCTGGTCGCCTCGACGATGCGCGGATGCCGGTGGCCGAGCAGCGTGGTGCCGCCGCTCGAGGTCAGATCCAGGTATTGGCGTTCCTCGTCGTCCCACACGTAGGCCCCATCGCCTCGGGTGAGACGAAGGTCGCGTGAGCTGTGACTCAGCTCGTTGAGCCACCGATCTGGAAGCAGCGCGGGCACCCTGAACCTCCTATGTGCGTTAGCGTACCTCCAGTTCGGGCCACGCAACCGACTGCTTTACATCGCCACCCTTCACGCAGTAATCTCCGTTTGACCCGCCAGCGCCGTGCGACGCGTTCGCGAGGTCTGGGAGAGAGCACTTTCTTGGGAGGCCGGCGTTCGGGGGAGCGCCGGCCTCATTTTTTCGGCTCTCACGCTACGCTCGCGGTTCTCCGTCGCTCGAGGACGGATCGCCGGCTTCGATCGGCCGGCTCGGGTCGGTGATCCACTCGCTCCATGACCCGGCGTACAAGGCTGCGTCGATCCCCGCGAGCCCGAGTGCGAAGACGCCCTCCGTGGCCACCACGCCTGAGCCGCAGTACACGGCGACCGGTTCGCCCGGCGTTGCTCCGACCCCGCCATACCGCTCGCGCAGTGCATCGGGCGAGAGAAACGTGCCGTCGGGATTCTCGGTCAACTGCGCGGGAACATTGCGCGCTCCGGGGATGTGGCCCGCCACCGGGTCGACCGGTTCGTTCTCGCCCCGGAATCGCTCCGGAGCGCGGGCGTCGATCAGGACTCCACTTCGTGCCATCGAAGCCGCGCCGTCGGCGTCGAGCAGCGGCATGCCTCCGGGTGTCGGATCGAAGCGGCCCGGTTGGGGATCCCGATCCGCGCCCTCCTCCGTTGGTAGGCCCGCCCCGGTCCAGGCCGCGTAGCCGCCGTCAAGGAGAGCCACGTTCGGGTGTCCGAAGTAGCGAAGCAGCCACCATGCTCGCGCGGCCGACGTGCCTGTGGCCGCGTCATAGGCTACGACCAGTCGTGACACATCCACGCCGTGGCGTCGCATCGCCGCGCCGAATGAAGCGGTGTCCGGGAGTGGGTGCCGCCCCGGACCGGATGGGGCGCTGAGCTCGTGGTCGAGATCCACGAAGTGCGCGCCCGGGATATGGCCTCTGCGAAAGGCGTCCACTCCGGACGGGCCGCCGAGCGTCCAGCGAACGTCGAGGACGACCGGGGGATCGTCGGTCGCGAGCCGTGCCGCGAGTTCGTGACAATCGAGCAGGAGCGATACCATTCAGTCAGGATCCCTCATTAGCAGTGACCGACGAAACCTCAGGGAAGGCGGCTGCGTTAGCTCCTCGATCGCGCAGTTGGGACGCGTCCTGAGACCGAACAATGGTACGGTGGAGATGCATGGCTGACCAGACTTGGCGGAGCCGCGGCGGCCTCATGCTCGCCGGTGGGATGGCGTTTGGAGGATTGCTGCTGACCTCCTGCGCACTTCCCGGAACCACGGCCCCGGCGGGAAACATCGGCACCGTGCACGTCGCCGGTGTGCCTGCCGTCGCCGCACCGCCGAAGATCGTCGTGAGCCCCGCAAATGCCGCGCAGGGAGTCGGTCTTGACGCCCCGGTGCAGGTCACGGTGAGCACCGGGCACCTCGATACCGTGTCGCTCAGCGAAGCCGGGTCGTCGACAGTCCTCGCCGGCGTGCTGTCGGCCGATGGGCGGTCCTGGCAGATGAGCCAGCCGCTCGATCAGGGCGCGCACTACACGGTGGTCGCAACCGCGACCAGCACCGCGGGCTCCACCTCCACCTCGACGACAACGTTCGTGACACTCACCGCCAGAAGCCGCCTGCTCACCGGGATGACACCGCTGGACGGCGCCACGGTCGGTGTCGGCGAGACCATCGATCTGCGCTTCAACACCTCGATTCCCGCCGGCGTGCGAGCTGCACTCCTCGAACGAATCCAGGTCACGTCGACACCCCCGGTCACGGGCGGCTGGCACTGGCTGACCGCCAACGTTGTCCACTTCCGCCCTGCGACGTTCTGGCCTGCGGGCAGCAAGGTCACGGTCACGGCCAACCTGATGGGCTTCGATGTGGGCGGCGGGATCTGGGGTCTCGGTGACTGGACGTCACGCTTCAACGTCGGCGCCAAACACCTCTCGATCATCAACAACGCGACGCACACCATGCAGGTGTTCAACAACGACAAGTTGATCGCCACGTACCCGGTGAGCCTCGGAAAGGGCGGGTTCGCGACCATCCAGGGAACGCTGATCGTTCTCTACAAGACACCGGTCGTGGTCATGAAGTCCTGCCCGACGTTCCACACTCCCGCGGCGTGCATCCCGGGCGGTTCCCAGTACTACGACGACCCGGTGTACGAGGACACGGCGATCTCGACGAGCGGTTACTTCATTCACGCCGCGCCATGGTCGGTGGGGTCGCAAGGACGAGCGGACGTGTCGCACGGCTGCGTCAACCTCAGCAACGCGCGGGCCACGACCTTCTACAACTTCAGCATCCCGGGCGACGTCGTCCAGGTCGAGAACACCGGGTACAACGCGTCGTACTCGGACGGCGAGGGCGACTGGCAGCTGTCCTTCGCGGCGTTCTCGAACACGCTGGGACTCGGGCCGGTGTGGACCGGGCCAGTCAACACTGCGTCCCTGCCCGGCCAGGTCTCCTGACCGCCGCTGCGCCTGACCTGGGCTGCTGAGCGTGCGGGCGATCGTCGTCGGGGCGCCCGGCGGTCCCGAGCAACTGCACATCGAGGAACGTCCCGACCCGGTGGCTCGAGAGGATGAGGTCATCGTCCGCGTCGCGGGCGCCGGCATCAACCGCGCCGATCTCCTCCAGCGCCAGGGTCTCTATCCACCACCTCCTGGAGCCAGCGACATCCTCGGTCTCGAGGCGTCGGGCACGGTCGCGAGCGTTGGACGCGGGGTCACCACCCACGCCGAGGGGGATCGCGTCATGCTCCTCGTCGAGGGCGGTGGGTACGCCGAACTGGTTGCGGTGCGGGCCGCTCAGGTCGTCGGCGTTCCTGCCAACATCGACCTGATCGTCGCGGGTGGCGTCCCCGAGGTGTTCATCACCGCCCACGATGCGCTTTTCACGCGAGGACGCCTGCAGAACGGGGAGACGGTGCTTATCCACGGCGGCGGAGGGGGCGTCGGGACGGCCGCCATTCAGCTGGCCCGTCAGCGAGGCGCTCGAGTCCTGGTGACCGCCGGTTCCGCCGCGAAGCTCGATCGCTGCCTCGAGCTTGGCGCCGCCGCGGGGATCAACTATCGCTCGGAGGATTTCGTCGCTCGCACCCGCGAGCTGACCGACGGGCGCGGCGCCGACGTTGTGCTCGACATCATGGGGGCCTCGTATCTCGGCCAGAACATCGAGGTCGTGGCCACCGACGGACGCATCGTCGTCATCGGGATGATGGGCGGGAACCATGCCGAGATCGATCTTGGCGCGATGATGCGGCGCCGCATCTCGCTGATCTCCACCGCGTTGCGCTCCCGGCCTGCCCCGCAGAAGGCGGTCATCGTCGCTGCGTTTGCAGAAGACGTCGTTCCGGCGCTCGCTTCGGGCGCGATGCGCCCGGTGGTGGACCGCATCGTTCCGCTGGACCAGGCCGCCGAGGCCCACCGGCTCATGGAAGCGGGCGAGGCTGTGGGCAAGATCGTGCTCGACGCCTCGACACGTGGCTGATACCGACGTTTGGGCCACCTGGCTGCGAACCGGTCGCGACGGGGGCAGTGCCGGGATGCGCGCCGAGAATCTCGACCGCCTCGCCTCGATGCGGGATCACATCCTCGATCGCGCTGGGATCCGTCCCGGGGACACCATCCTCGACGTGGGCACCGGCCAGGGGTTGCTCGGTCTCGGTGCTCTCGACCGCAGCGCCCCTGACGGCCACGTCATCTTCTCGGACATCTCGGAGCCGCTCCTCGACGACTGCCGCGACGCCGTGGCGCAGGTCTCGGCCACAGCGCGCTCGAGTTTCGTGCGTGCGCAGGCCACCGACCTCTCGGCGATCAGCACGGCATCGGTCGACGTGGTGGTCGAGCGCGCCGTGCTCCTCTTCATCGCGGATCGGGCGCGCGCCTTCTCCGAGTATCACCGTGTGCTGCGCCCGGGAGGCCGGCTGTCGCTCGGCGAGCCGCT
>JBAPOS010000256.1:0-2151 GCA_049279755.1 Candidatus Dormiibacterota bacterium
TGCCGCGGCTGCGGCCGCCTGCTCCGCCGCCACCACCGCGGCGGCCTCCGCCGCGACGGCCGCTTCACGCTCGCGCTGCTCGGCTTCCTGGCGTTCCTGCATCTCGCGCTCGCTGAACTGCTGCAGCCCTTCGGCGATCGCCTTGCCGATCTCGCTGACGATCAGGCGGCAGCTGCGCATGGCGTCGTCGTTGCCCGGGATCACCACCTGGATGTCGTCGGGGTCGCAGTTTGTGTCGACGATCGCCACGATCGGGATGTTCAGCTTGTTGGCCTCGGTGACCGCGATGCGTTCCTTCTTGCAGTCGATGACGAAGACCGCACCCGGCAGCCGCTTCATGTCGGCCATGCCGGCGAAGTTGTTCTCGAGGCGCTCGAGGTCGTCCTTCGCGTCGTTTGCCTCCTTGCCACTCATACGCTCGAAGTCGCCCTTTGATTGCATCACCCGAAGCTCCGCCAGGCGGCGCAGGCGGCGCTGGATGACCGTGAAATTGGTGAGCATCCCGCCCATCCAGCGATGGGTGACGTAGGCCTGGCCGGTGTTCCGGCAGACCTCCTCGATGACGTCCTGCGCCTGCTTCTTGGTGCCGACGAAGAGGACCTTCTGGCCGCTCCCGACGATGTCCCTGAGGTACTCGCAGGCGACGTCGAGCTGCTTCTGGGTCTGTTCGAGGTCGATGATGTGGATGCCGTTGCGCGCCGTGAAGATGTACGGGCGCATCCGGGGATTCCACCGGCTGGTCTGGTGGCCGAAGTGCACTCCGGCTTCCAGCAGCTGGCGCAGTGTTACTGCCGGCATGGGCGGTCGCTCCTGTTGGGGTGGTGTGGTGCCTCCGTCCGGGGTGAACCGCGGCGGCGACCCGGGGGCACCGGGCACCCGCCGGCCGCGTGAAACCGGACGTGTGAGATGACCGGAGTGTACCAGCCCGGCCGGGTCCCTACACCCGAGCCGGACGGCTCACAGGACGTAACGCCGGAGGTCCTGGTTGCGCACCAGGTCGCCGAGCCGCTCGCCAACGTAGGCGGCATCGATGACCACCGTCGTTCCGGCGAGCTCCTCCGCGCCGAAGGAGACGTCCTCGAGCACCTTCTCCATGATCGTGAACAGCCGGCGCGCGCCGAGGTTCTCATCCTCCTCGTTGACGCGATACGCCTGCGCCGCGAGCTCTCGGATCCCGTCCTCGGTGAACTCGAGGGCCACGCGCTCGGTGCCGAGCAGCGCCGTGTACTGCCTGGTCAGCGCGTTGCCCGGCTCGGTGAGGATGCGGACGAGATCATCCTCGCTGAGCGGCTTCAATTCGACGCGGATCGGAAAGCGACCCTGGAACTCCGGGATGAGGTCGCTGGGACGGGCGGCCGTGAAGGCGCCGGCCGCGACGAAGAGCACGTGGTCGGTTCGCACCGGTCCGTACCGGGTGTGCACCGTCGAGCCTTCGAGGATCGGCAGCAGGTCGCGCTGCACGCCCTCGCCGCTCACGTCAGGTCCGCGATCCGATGCGGGGCCGCAGATCTTGTCGACCTCATCGATGAACACCACCCCCGAGTCCTCGACGAGATGGATTGCGTCGTCGTACACCCGGTCCATGTCGATGAGCCGGTCGGTCTCCTCATCGACGAGCACGTCGCGCGCCTCGGCCACGGTCATCAGCTTCTTGCGCTTGCGCGCCGGGGCGAGCTGGGAGAAGAAGTCCGACAGGGACACGCCGACCTCCTCGAGCCCGGTGCCGGTGAAACCTTCGAAGGCCGGTTGAAAGGGCTCCTCCACCTCGATCTCGACGGGGGCGTCCTCGAGGGTGCCGGCGGCCAGCCTGCGGGCCAGCCTGCGGCTCCGGGCACGACCGCGACGTGCCGCAGCCGCAGCCTGACCGGGTTCCGGCGCGCTCTCGCCGGGAAGCGCCCGCGCCGCGCGCTGCCGTTCGTTCGCCTCGTGCAACGTCTCGACGAGACGGGCGTCGGCAAGAACCTTCGCGCGTGGCTCTACCTCGGCAACGCGGTCCTCGTGAAGCTCGGTGATGGTCTGCTCGAGCAGGTCGCGGAGGATCGACTCGACGTCACGGCCCACGTAGCCGACCTCGGTGAACTTGGTGGCCTCCACCTTGATGAACGGTGACTCGGTCAACCGCGACACCCGTCGGGCGATCTCGGTCTTGCC
>JBAPOS010000257.1:0-24168 GCA_049279755.1 Candidatus Dormiibacterota bacterium
GCCATTCGTCGGCCGTGACCGCGAACTGCGCCTGCTCAAGGAGTTTCTCCACGCGACCGGCGATGAGCACACCGCGCGGTTGCTGTCCATCGTCGGCCTCGCGGGGGTCGGAAAATCGCGGCTGGCGTGGGAGTTCTTCAAGTACGTCGACGGGCTCACCGAGACGGTCTGGTGGCATCGGGGCCGGTGCCTCGCGTACGGCGACGGGGTCGCGTACTGGGCGCTCAACGAGATGGTGCGCATGCGCGCCGGCATCGTGGAGAACGAACCACCCGAGTCCGCGCGCGAGAAGCTGCGGCGCACGGTCGAGGAGTTCGTCGATTCGGGCGAGGAGCGGCGATGGGTGGAGCCCCGCCTCGCGCACCTGGTCGGCCTCGAGGAACGGGTTGCCTCGGATCCGCGCGACCTCTACGCCGCCTGGCGGTTCTTCTTCGAACGACTCGCCACGCAAAACCTCACGGTCCTGGTCTTCGAGGACCTGCAGTGGGCGGACAGCGGGCTGCTCGATTTCATCGAGTACCTCCTCGAGTGGTCGCGCAACTCGCCGATCGTTGTGGTCACCCTGGCGCGCCCGGAGATGGCGGATCGCCGGTCCGGATGGGGCATCGGCAAACGTGGATTCACATCGCTCTCCCTCGATCCCCTGCCGCCGGAGGCGATGTCCCAGCTGCTCGCGGGGATGGCCCCCGGGCTGCCCGCGGACCTGAGCGCACGCATCCTCGAGCGCGCTGCCGGCGTGCCGCTGTACGCGGTCGAGACGGTGCGCATGCTGCTCGACCGCGGCCTGCTGGTCACGAAGGACGGAACGTTCCACGTCGAGGGATCGCTCGACGCGCTGGAGGTGCCCGAGACGCTCCATGCGCTGATCGCCGCGCGCCTGGACAGCATCGGGACGATCGAACGGCGTCTCCTCCAGGATGCCGCGGTCCTCGGCAAGTCGTTCACCGCCGCGGCGCTGCGCTCGATCACCGAGGTCCCGTCGGACGCCGTGGAGTCAGCTCTCGCCAACCTTGTCAACAAGGACCTGCTGGCCATCCAGTCGGACCCGAGATCACCGGAGCGCGGCCAGTACGTCTTCGTGCAGGACCTGGTGAGAAGCGTGGCATATGGCACCCTGACGCGACGGGATCGCAAGGTGCGTCACCTGAGCGCCGCCGCGTACCTCGAGAGCTCGTGGAGCGAGGAGGAAGGGGTCGCCGAGGTCATCGCGTCCCATCTTCTCGAGGCGTTCGAGGCTGATGTTGACGCGTCCGATGCTGCGGGACTCAAGCAGCGGGCATGCGAGGCGCTCGTCCAGGCGGGCGACCATGCCGCGTCCCTTGCAGCCGCGGCCTCGGCGGAGCACTACTACGAGCGCGCGCTGCAACTCGCGGATCCTGCCGATCGAGCGAGGCTGCACACACGTGCCGGCCAGATGGCGTGGCAGCAGCTGCACACGGCCGTGGCGCGGCGGCACCTCGATGAGGCGCTTGCGCTGCACACGGCCGCGGGTCGCCTGGGGGCGGCTGCCCGCACCTCGGTCACCCTTGCCGACATCGACTCCCACGAGCTGAAACGCGATCAGGCAGCCGACCGCATGGAGCGCGCATTCGCCGAGCTCAGCGCGATCGAGTCGGCAGGCGCCGACCACGACGACGACCTCGCATTCGTCGCGGCGGAGGTCGCGCGCCGTCTGGTCCTCGCCAACCGGAAGGATGACGTCGCCATAGAGCGAGTCGAGCTCGCCCTGGAAATCGCAGAGCGGCGTGGTGACGTTGCGGTCTTCTGCCAGGCCATCAACACCAAGGGCCTCATCCTCGGACGTCGCGGGCGGCGCGAGGAGGGGCGTGCGCTGCTGAGCTGTGCGCTCGATCAGGCCCTCGCCTCAGACAACCACATCGCCGCGTTGCGCGCCTACAACAACATTGCCGCTGATCTGCAGACGTCGGATCCGGGTCGTGCGGCGATACATACGGAGAAGGGAATCGCGCTCGCACGGTTGATGGGGCAGCGACGTGAGGAGATCATGTTCGTCATCGGGCAGCTCCCAGTGCTGGTCGATCTCGGTCGTTGGGATGCGGCCATCTCCGTGGTCGACGACTACCTCGAGTCCACCGATGTCCAGGTAACCGATTCCGTGCTCGGAGCCGAACTCCTCTTTGGTGCCTGGATTCATCTCTGGCGAGGGCAGATCCCCGAGTCGCGACATCTCGTCGAGCGCTTGGAGGATCTCTCCACACAGGCCGGCGGCGAGTACCTGCTCGTGCACGACGCCGCACGCGCCGCCGTGCTCCGTGCCCAGGGACGTGACCGCGAAGCTCTCGAGATCCTGGGCGACCCCGCAGGTCGCGACGACCTGCGGTCGGTCGACAGCGATGCGTCCCGCTGGGCGTTCACCGAAGCCGTGGAGAGCGCGTTCGCCATCGGCGACCTTCAGGCCGTGCGCCGGCAGCTGGCCAGTGCGGCAGCGCGCCGCTCGGGCGCTGGGACGCGAATCATGCAGATCCACGCCATGCGGTTCCAGGCACGCCTCGATGCGCTCGAGGGACGGCATGCGGAAGTGCAGCGCACCCTGCTCACGGCGATCGCCATGTTCCAGCAGCGTCAGATGCCCTTCTGGGTGGCGGTGACGCGTCTGGAGTTGGGCGACTGGATGGTGCAGCGCGGCCGCCGCGAGGAAGCCGACGGATTGCTCTCCGACGCCAGGGCATCCTTCGTCGACCTGGCTGCGTCGCCCTGGATCGAGCGTGTCGACGCGACAGCGCTGGATGGCGCCGCTGTGACCGATGCCCGGAGCGCTCTTCCAGCTTGAGTTGACCGGACGCCGGCGAGTGACGGCCTCTGATCTTGAGATCGTGGTCGTAGGATTGCGGAATGCGTAACTGTTATGAGTGAGCGCCACGGAAAGCCAATTCGTTTTGACGCGACCGTGTATGCGATGGATGGACGGACTCTTCTGCGCTTGCCTGAGAAGGCGAGCGCGAAACTGCCGTCGCGCGGGCAGGTGGCTGTACGAGGAACGATCAATGGCCATGGGTTCAAGACGGTGTTGGAACCCGATGGCAATTTTGGCCACTGGATGGGGATTGATCGGAAGCTGCAACGAGCCTCTGCAGCACGTGCGGGTGACACGGCGTCGCTCGAAATTGAGACAGTCAAGGACTGGCCGGAGCCGAACGTGCCCGGTGATCTCGAGACAGCTCTTGCCTCGGCCCCTCAGAAGATCCAGGACCTGTGGAAGGACATCACGCCGATGGCGCGCTGGGAATGGGTTCGCTGGGTCAACGCAACCCAAAACGTTGACACACGCAAGCGACGAGTCGAAGTCACCATCTCGAAAATGCAGAGCGGGAAGCGACGACCGTGCTGTTTCAACCTTGCCGCGTGCACCGATCCGAATCTGTCAAAGAGCGGCAAGCTGATTGAGCCGGCCTGACTTGTTGCGTTCGACGCCGTGAGTACAGAGTCAGTACGACCGGGGTCTTCCCACGGACGCATCGACACCTGGAAAGTTCGTAACGACGAGGCGCGTGATCGAGGCCTGGTCCACATCCTCTCCCTTAAACATAGTAGCTGACCTGGTCCTTGCGGCAAGACCCGGGGCGTGCTCCAGAATCTCCGGCCGGAAGCACAACGTCCGTGACAAGGCAGGAGTGGCGGATGACCCAGCATTCGGTGGTGATCGCCGGCGGAGGCCCGACAGGAATGATGCTGGCGGCTGAGCTGGCCCGGGCCCAGGTCGACGTCGTCATCGTTGAGCGATCGGCCACTCCGGATCCCGACCGCGCACGCGCCGGCGGTCTGCACGCGCGCACCATCGAGGTGCTCGACCAGCGCGGTGTCGCCGACCGGTTTCTCGACGAGGGGAAGGCGATGCAGATCCAGGGATTCGGCCGAGTCCCCTTGGACATCAGTGATTTCCCGACCCGCCACAACTACGGGCTCGCCCTCCCGCAGGTGCAGACCGAGCGCCTGCTGGCCACCTGGGTCGAAGAGCTCGGGGTGCCGACGATGCGCCAGCGTGAGGTGACAGGGTTCACCCAGGACGACATCGGGGTTGACGTCGTGCTGTCCGACGGCACGTCGATCCGGGCGGACTATCTGGTCGGGTGCGACGGGGGCCGCAGTGTCATCCGAAAGGCCGCCGATATCGATTTCGCCGGGTGGGATGCATCGACGAGCTGGCTCATGGCTGAGGTCGGTGTGGTCGAGAAGCCCGAGTTCGGCCTGCGTCCGGGCGGTGGGATTGGCCCGGCCGAGGGTGGCGATCGGATTCGGGTCACACTGATCGAACGCGAGGTCGAGCACACCGGCGAGCCCACCCTGCAGGACGTCAGGGACGCACTCGTCGCCTCCGACGGGACGGACTACGGCGCGCACAGCCTCAGCTGGACCTCCCGTTTTACGGACAACACCCGGCAGGCGGCGGCGTATCGAAAGGGGCGCATCCTTCTGGCGGGCGATGCAGCACACGTGCATCCCCCGCTCGGTGGTCAAGGTCTCAACACCGGTGTCCAGGATGCCGTGAACCTGGGGTGGAAGCTGGCCCAGGTGGTCAAGAAGACGTCACTCCCGAGCCTGCTGGACACTTACCACGACGAACGGCATCCGGTCGGCGCGCGGGTATTGCAGACCACCATGGCCCAGGTCGCACTGACCACTCCCGGCGACCGTCACCAGGCCCTGCGCAACACCATCGCCGAGCTGCTGCGCATGGACGAGCCGCGCAGGCACATCGCCGCCATGATGTCGGGACTCGACATCCACTACGACCTCGGTGACGGGCATCCGCTGCTCGGGCGCCGCATGCCCGATCTCGACCTCGTGACCGTCGACCGCCCGTTGCGGGTCTTCGCTCTGCTACACGACGCCAGGCCTGTGCTGCTCAACCTCGATGACGCGCGCGGCCTTGACATCGGTCCCTGGGCGGGACGGGTTCAGCTGATCGACGCCAAGTACGTTGGTAGGTGGGAGCTTCCTGTGCATGGCGTGGTCAACGCTCCTGCTGCCGTCCTGATCCGGCCCGACGGATATGTCGCCTGGGTGGGGGACGGCACGGACACGGGATTGCGTGACGCGCTGACCAGCTGGTTCGGAGCACCATGATGGTCGGGCCTGGATATGATCGCCGCGCGGTCGTGCACGACGCGGTGGGCGGCGAACGTAGTGCCGTCTACAACGATGCGTCGAGCGCGGCCATGAACCATTCGTACGGGGGCATCAGCGAAGGTTGCGCCGGCCATCCATTGATGACTCCGATCAACTGCCAATAGCGCTCCGCCCTGCGGTCGCTGAACGTGGCGAGTTGGTGCGCGAGTTCCCTGCGGTACTCGGGGCTGTCCTCTTTGCTCGCAGCAGCGGCGAACTGCGGCACGACCTCGTTGACGATGGTCAGGGCTTCGGCGGAATCGGTGGCAACGCCGTGGGCGACCGCAGTGCCGGCGCGATCCACCACAGCCTGCCCGGCCCGCCGCGTCGTCTCGTCGTTCTCGGTGATGCCTGATGCCGCACGCTGACGTTCGCCCTCCACGATCATCTCGCGGATACGCGCACGAAACGCCGAATCATGAACCAGGCTGGCGAGTTCCACCCATGCATCGATTTGCACGGCGGAGGGCTCATCTGGCAGCACCGGCAACGCAGTCCGCATGCGCTGCGCAAACGGATTGTTCTCGTGGCCGGCGAAGATGGAGTTGAGAAACTCTTCCATGATTCGACGGGACTCCTCTGCTGACGCTTCGGCAAAAGCAGTCATGCGCTGTACCTCCTCGGGGTCGGTGATGCCGCGAGCGACTGCTCGCAAAACTGCCCGGCGCAACGTGAGCTGGTGGATGTGCAGATCGATGGCGTCGGCGTGAGCGCGTGCCACGTCCTCGATCGTCGTCTGGCGCTCGGTGATGCGGCGGATGCTCGTTATGTCGAGCCCAAGATCGCGAAGAGCGCGTATCAGTTCGAGGCGAGCGACTCCCGCCTCGTCGTAGCGGCGATATCCCGCATCCGTACGGCTCACCGCCGAGACGAGGCCGAGGTCCGAGTAGTAGCGGACGGTCTTGACCGCGAGGCCGGTCAGCCGAGCCACCTCGCCGATTGAGAGATCCATGCCCCAAGAATGGGGTCTCCAGTTACTGGAGAGTCAAGGGGAGCAGTGCATTCGATGCGATCCCGTAGCCGCGCGCGAGCGACGGCTGCGGATTGAGCTGAAATAACGTCCGCCGTGACGTCGGATCAGAGCTCCCGCTGTTCATGGTCACGCGTAACTCTCTGCTCCAATGCCGGTTTGCGCAGGAGACGTCGCCACTCTTGGCGCCGTACGATATCCCCGATGTTGGTGTGACTGACACCGAACATCGACCCCAAGGACCTGTGGGTCATGCCATCGCGGGCCAGCTCGCGTATCGCGATTACATCGTTGACGGTCAGCTTCGCGTTCCAGTGGAGCTCGCCGCCGTTCGGCCGCCGGTTGCTCACTTGTTGCTCGAGGGTCGCCCAGCGACAGTTGCCCGGTTCGTAGTTACCGTCATTGTTGATGCGGTCCAAAGAGAGGTCGGGAGGGCATTCACCCATATCGGCGAGGAAGTTCTCGAAGAGGCGCCAGCGCTCGCTAACCGTGATGCCTCGACCGCCGTAGCGGGGCCAGTCGGCGCGCGTTGAGCTGCTGCACCTCTGCAACATGCTGCTCCACGCGTGGTAAGTGCGCGAACCCCCGCCCGCGGCGTGTCCATGACGCCATCGCACCCATCCATGAGACTGCCGGCTGAAGGTCAGCGCCGGGACGTAGTTGGAGCGGGAGACGAGATTCGAACTCGCGACATCCAGCTTGGAAGGCTAGCGCTCTGGCCAGCTGAGCTACTCCCGCTCGTCGTCCATGGTAACCCGGCGCTCGCACGTGAGAGTTGCGGTTGTAGGCTGACCGCCGCGATCGGCCCAAAGAGAGGTCCATATGCACCAGGCAGCCGGAGTGGCGTCATCGCCTTCCACATGGCTGGGCAGCCAGCTGCGCAGAGGGATCCTCGTGGAACGAGGCCCTCGCCTCATCGTGAGCCTGCTGCTCATCCCGGCGGTCCTCGGCACCAACCTCATCTACGACTCGCTCAACCACGGCCCTGACCGAATCTTTCTGGAGACGCCTGTGGACCGCGCGCTGCCCGTGGTGCCGGTGTTCGCCATCCCCTACGTATCGCTCATCCCGTACATCGGCGTGAGCCTCATCGTCTTCCTGTTCTTTCGGGTGCGCGTCTACCGGTCAGCCGCAATCACGATGATCATCGTCTGGTTCATCAGCTACGCCTTCTACTTCTTCCTCCAGTCGTACATCGCGAGGCCGCAGGTCACGGGAACCGACCCGTTCTCGGTGATGATCCGGAGCATCTATGCCTCCGATCGGCCCTACAACGATTTCCCGAGCCTGCACACGTCCCTGTCGACCATCATTGCCATCCACTGGTGGCGCCTCGAACGGCGGGTCGGTGTCCTTGCAACCATCTGGACTGCCCTCATCGTCGCGTCCACCGTGCTCGTGAAGCAGCACTACCTTGCCGACGTGGCCGGCGGGCTCGTGCTCGCAGCCGTGACGTCATTCCTCGTGATGCGCGCCACCCGAGCTGCATAAAGAGCCGCGATTCCGCAGCTGAGGTACGATGCTGTCGACCGATCCACACGACCACCGGAGGGCAACAGACATGGCAATTGCGATTGCGCCTGCAGCGCCCACCTCTGACGTCGTGCCCGGCGGCTCCGCCGCCTGATCGTCCGCTGATACCGCGCCACACGCTGGTGCGGGACTGCAAGCGGGGCTCCGGGCTCTCACTGCAGCATGGAGTTCCAACTTGTCCCATGATCCTCGCCGTCTCACCGCGCTAGGGTGGAACGGCGCACTCGAAGCGGCATTCACTGAAGCGACACGCGATGGCCGGCGTGGCCTCGTTGTTCGCGTCGACGGACGCGTGGTCACGGCGCTGACCGATAGCGGAGAGCAGCGCGTCCCGCTGGCAGCAACGCTCTCCGGTGTCCCCGATGATGGCGGCGTCACCACGGGTGACTGGCTCGTCATCGAAGACGGCACCGCCGTGCACCTGCTGCCGCGTCGCAGCGTGCTGATGCGCCGCGCCGCAGGCGTCGCCACCGCCGGCCAGGCCGTGGCGGCAAACATCGACCTGGTCTTCATCACCGTCGCGCTCGGCGCGCCGGTCAGGGTCCGGCGCATCGAACGTGCCCTGGCGATGGCGTGGTCGAGCGGAGCCGCACCCATGGTGTTGCTGACCAAATCCGACCTGAGCGCGGACGTCGAAGCCGACCTTCGCGCCGCACGCTCGGTCGCCGCGGGAACCGAGGTCGTCGCGGTCAACGCGTCGGGTGCGGGGCTTGGCCGTCTGCGCGAGGTCCTGCTCGAGGGCCTCGTCGCAGTCCTGGTCGGACCCAGCGGGACCGGCAAGTCAACGCTCGTGAACCGGCTCTCCGGCACTGAGGCGCTCGCGACCGCTGAGGTGCGCGCTGACGGTAAGGGCAGGCACACGACCACACGCCGGGAGCTGATCGAGCTGCCCGGTGGCGGGCTGATCATCGACACACCGGGCACTCGCGAGGTCGGCCTGTGGGATGCCGGCGCGGGCATCGATGAGGTCTTCGGCGACCTCACCGAGGCGGCTGCTCAGTGCCGCTTCAGGAACTGCAAACACGAACAGGAGCCTGGATGCGCGGTGCGTGCGGCCGCTGCGGATGACCCGACAGTGCTTGCGCGTCTCGAGTCGAGACGCAAGCTCGAACGTGAACAGGAACGCATCGACCGTGCCCGCGACCTTCGTGCCAAGGCCGAGCAGCGTCGAGAACTCCGCCGGCGCGCCCGCGCCATGCGGCAGCGATCACCCTGATCGGCTCGCGCGCCGGCGGGAGTGACCCGCCTAGACGGACTTTGCTGCTGCCGGTGGTTGGGCGGGCGGCATCGTGCCGGAGTGGCCCTGGAACCCGTGCGGCGTGAAGCTCAAGGTCCCGAGGACCTGCACGTCGTCCGCCTTGAGCGTCGTGAGATCGACCTGGGTTCCCTGGGCCACGATGAAGACGCCGGCCTTGACCGCGCTGCTGGTCGCCGACGCGCCGCGGACTCCGTGATACAGAGTTGAGCCAGACAGGGTCACGTATTCGAGTTGCCCATCGCCCGTGACCAGCGTCACCGTGTTGCCGCTCACCGACTGAACGCGTCCCGAAAAGCTCGGCACCTCGATCGTGATCGCCTTGGCTGCGATGGGCGACGTTGCTGTCGGCGACGCCCCGGTACGGCTACCCCGGACCGCCACCACATCGCCGACCTTGACGGCGCTGAAGTGCACCTGCTGCTCCTCACGGCTGAAGGTCGTCGACGAGCTCGTGGTCACGGTGACAGTCCCTGCGAGCGTGCGCAGGGTGAGCGTCGATCCACTGATCTTGGTGACGGTGCCCGTCTCGCCGCCGCAGAACCCTCCGCCGGAGAATCCTCCGCCGAAGAACGATGACCCAAACCCGGCACCGGAGAAGGTCGCCCCGCACAGAGATCCGAAACCGCCGCGTGGACCCAATGCGGGCTGGTGCGCGCCTGGCGATGGGCTCGGTTTGCTCGCGGCGGCGGTGGTGTTCGCCGGCTCCGGCGACGCGGCATGGGTCACGATGAACCCCGCGGTGGCGCCGGCGATCGCGATCCCGAGTGCGATCGCCAAAAGCCGCAGCCGGCCCCCCTGCCTGGTTGCTGGTTCAGCGGGCGGCGGCGGTGGTGGTGGTTCCGGGAAATCGGGACTCATCAGTCCCCCCAGAATACCGCGCCGACCTGTCGAAAAGGTTACTAACGCGCCAGAAGCACCAAACGTCAGGAGGGTCCGCCGAAGCGCTGTTCCATCTCCGCGACCCACGCGGCGAGGGTGCTCCGGTCGCCGATTCTCGGAAACAGCGGGTCGCCCGGGTGCAGGCTGCGGCCGGGGCCGAGCGCCCGCAACTCCTCGCTCGCCGGTCCCGGCCAGGAGCGCTCGCTCGCCTCGAGACCGAGCGACGCGGCCAGCCGGTCGCACGCGAAGGGGACGAATGGTGCCGACACGATTGCCTCGATGCGCGCCACGTTGATCGCGGTGCGGAGGATGCATCCGACCCGAGCCGAATCCGTCTCGTGCCAGGGGGCGCAGCGGTCGAGGTATTGATTGCCGAGCGTCCAGAGGCTGCGCAGCGCAAACGCGGCAGGCCGGAAGCGCATCGCGTCCATCTCGGACGCGTAGGTCACCAGCGCAGCGTCGAGCGACGCGGCCAGCTCCGCTTCTTCGGGGCCGGGTGCGCCGCCGTCCGGCACCGTCGTCCCGAAGAGTTTCTCGGTCAGCTTCAAGGTGCGCTGCACGAAATTTCCGAAGATCCCCGCGAGATCCTTGTTCACTGTGAGCGCGAAGCTTTCCCACGTGAACTCGGCGTCGTCCGACTCCGGCGCCGAGGCGAGCAACGCGTACCGCCAGTAGTCCGCCGGGAGCAACTCGATCGCGGTGTCCATGAACACACCGCGCTGCTGGCTCGTGGAGAATTTGCCACCGTAGTACGTGAGGTAGTTGAACCCCTTGACGTAGTCAACGAGCTTCCAGGGCTCACCCGACCCCATGATCGTGATCGGGAAGTTGATGGTGTGAAAGGGGATGTTGTCCTTGCCGAGGAATTCGGTGTAGCGCACGTCGCCGGCGTCGAACCACCACGATCGCCAGTCGCGCGTCTCGGGATCGAGATCCGCCCATTCCTTGGTGGCGCCGATGTACTCGATCGGCGCATCGAACCATACGTAGAAAACCTTGTTCTCGAATCCGGGCCATCCGACCGGGATGCCCCATTTGAGGTCGCGGGTGATGCTGCGGTCCTCGAGCCCGACGTTGAGCCAGTTGCGCGCGATCGACGTCACCAGGATCGGCCAGTCCGTGTGTGAGTCGATCCATTCCCGAACCCGGTCAGCCATGAGCGACTGCCGAATGAAGAGGTGGCGGGTGGCGCGCACCTCGAGCCGGGTGCTGCCCGAGATCGCGGAACGGGGGTTGATCAGATCCGACGGCTCCAGCAACCGGGCGCAGTTCTCGCACTGATCGCCGTTGGCACGCTCGTAGCCGCAGTGCGGGCAGGTGCCGATGATGTACCGATCGGGAAGGAACCGTTCGTCATCGAGTGAATAGACCTGGTCGGTGACCCGCTCTTCCACCATCCCGTTGGCGCGAAGGCGTTCGGCGAAATGCCTGGTCAGCTCAGCGTTCTGCGCTGACGAGCTGCGCCCGAAATGGTCGAACGACAACCCGTAGCGCCGGGAGAGGTCGGCCTGGATCTCGTGCTGCTCCGCGCAGTAGTCGGCGACGGTGAGTCCCGCGGCGGCGGCTGCGAGCTCGGCCGGGGTGCCGTGCTCATCGGTCGCGCAGATGAAGAGGACGTCGTGGCCACGCAGGCGCATGTGGCGCGCGTACACGTCCGCGGGGAGCATCGATCCCACCAGGTTGCCCAGGTGCTTGACCCCGTTGATGTATGGCAAGGCGCTCGTGATCAGATGGCGACCCATCGACGCATCCTACAAGGGGTAGGAGCGGGCCGACCCCCGACCTGCTGGTACTCTGCGGCTATGCGAGCACCGGGCTCCCGGTGAAGGGGCTCATCCTCAGCGGCGGCAAGGGGACGCGTCTGCGACCGATCACCCACACCGGCGCGAAGCAACTCATCCCCGTTGCCAACCGGCCGATTCTCTTCTACGCAATCGACGCGCTGACTCAAGCCGGGATCCATGAGATCGGGATCATCGTCGGCGACACCGCGGACGAAGTCCGCGCCGCGGTCGGCGACGGGTCGAAGTTCGGCGCGACCATCACCTTCATCCCCCAGGAGGCGCCACTCGGCCTTGCCCATGCGGTGGGTATCGCCCGCGACTTTCTGGCCGGCGACAGCTTCGTCATGTATCTCGGTGACAACCTGATCGCGCAGGGAATCGGCACGCTTGTCGACGAATTCCAGCGCTCCGCCGCCGACACCATGATCCTGCTGGCGCGGGTGCCCGAGCCGCAGCGTTTCGGCGTGGCCGAGCTCGAGGACGGACGGGTGATCTCGCTCGTGGAGAAGCCGTCGGTGCCCCGGTCCGACCTGGCCCTGGTGGGCGTCTACCTTTTCTCACCGTTGATCTTCGAGGCGATCGATGCCATCGAGCCGAGCCCCCGCGGCGAGCTGGAGATCACCGACGCGATCCAGCGCATGATCGACACCGGGAAGCGAGTGATGCCCCACATCATCGAGGGGTGGTGGAAGGACACGGGACGCCTCGACGACATCCTCGAGGCCAACCGCATGATCCTTGACACCCTCGAAGCCCGATGTGACGGCATCGTGGGTGAGGACGTCCGGCTCCACGGGAAGGTGGTGGTAGAGGAGGGGGCCACGCTGCGCAACTGCGTGGTTCGCGGTCCGGCGATCATCGGCGCCGGAACCGTCGTCGACAATGCGTACATCGGGCCGTTCACGTCCATCTACTTCGACTGCGTCTTGCGCAACGCGGAGATCGAGAACAGCATCGTCCTCGAGGGCACTCGGATCCACGACATCGCCGGCAAGATCGACGGGTCACTCATCGGCAAGGAGTGCGAGGTCTGCAAATCGCCGGCACGTCCGACCGCCGTTCGCCTGATGCTTGGCGATCACTCCCGGGTCGAGCTCTGACAGCCGGCCGGCGGGGTGCGTGGCGCTGAAGTACCTCATCTTCGGCGCCCGCGGGCAGCTGGGCGGCGACCTCGTCGACGCGGGCGTCAGTGAGGACCGCGAGATGGTGGGTCTGACCGAGGCCGAGTGCGACATCCGCGACCCCGGCGCCGTCGAGCGCTGGATTCGCTCCGTTCGACCGGACGCGGTGATCAATGCTGCCGCATGGACGCAGGTCGATGCGGCTGAGGACCATGAGGCCGAGGCCGAGGCCGTGAACGCCACCGGAGCCGGGGTGATCGCCGCAGCGTGCGCCGCCGCCGGAATCCGTTGCTGTCATGTCAGCACCGACTATGTGTTCGATGGTTCGGCGACGTCGCCGATCCCGGAAGACGCCGCGGCCGCGCCGCGGTCGGCCTACGGGCGGACCAAATGGCACGGCGAGGTCGCGGTCCGGGAGCGTTGCGCCGACCACCTCATCGTGCGTACCAGCTGGCTCTACGGCCGCCAGGGTCCGAACTTCGTGCTCACCATGCTGCGACTGGGCGCAGAACGCCCGCAGCTCCGCGTGGTGGCGGACCAGCACGGTGCGCCCACGTGGACGGGACACCTCGCCCCCGCGATGCTCCGCCTCCTCGAGGTGGGACCCCCAGGGACGTATCACCTGAGCAACCAAGGCAGCACCACCTGGTATGACCTGGCGGTCGCGACCTTTCGCGCACGCGGTCTTGGGGTCGAAGTGGTGCCGATCACAACCGCCGAATACCCGACACCGGCGGCGCGCCCCGCGTACTCGGTGCTCGACAACCGGGCGTGGCGCGAGCTCGGGGAGCCGCCGTTACCCGAGTGGATGGAAGGGTTGCGGGCCTACCTGGCGAGCCTCGACGCCGGCGAACCCGTGTGATTCAGTCCTCGGGCTGCGGTTTGGTCCGCTTGTCCGCGGTGACGTAGAGGAGGCCACCGAAGAGACCCGCGTTCTTGAGGACCTGGATGATCTGCGAGCGTCGATCCTCGGGCTTCTCGGCCTTCCAGAAGGGATGTCCGATGAGGGTATTGGGAATCAGGGTGAGCGCGAGCAGACGGGCGGATGTTCTCGGCAGGATGCCGAGAGCCAAGGTCGATCCCGCTCCCATCATCGTCGCCCCCAGCACCTTCGGCAGCATCGGATTCTCGGGGAGCATCGGGAGCGCGGCAGCCGCCTGCTTGGCGTAGCGCTCCGTGTGGTTGATCATGCCGTAGCCCGAGTAGATGAAGATCCCGGCAAGCAGGAACCGGCTGGCGGTTCGGATGAGCGTTCGCATGGTCCAAGACTCTAGGCGAGACGTACCGGCCACGGATCCCCTGCTCGTCGGTCAGAATGCCCCGCGTGCGTCAACCGCCAACGGAGTGTGCTCATGGCTGAGAGCGTCTACCGCGTCACCGAACTCGTCGGAACCAGCGACGAATCCTGGGAGAAAGCAGCCCAGCTGGCCATCGAGACTGCGTCCTCATCGCTTCGCGATCTTCGTGTCGCCGAGGTGGTCAAGCTCGATGTTACTGTCGAGAACGGCAAGGTGGCGCGGTTTCGCACGCGCCTCAACGTGTCCTTCAAGTACGAGCACGAGTAGCCGGTACATCAATCAGGAATCGAGAAGCGCCGGTCGCCGACCGCAACTAGCATGACCGTCATGGACAACACCACAGCGACGTCAGGAGTGACCATGACTGACTCTTCGACGATGGGAATCAAGACCGTGCTGGCCGAGGTGACCGCCGCCGGTGCCACGTTGAAGCAGGCCCCGAACGACGTCGGTGGCGGCCGCCTCGTGGCCTCGTTCACCGACCCCGATGGCAACGTGCTCGGGCTGATTCAGGACCCCTGAGGCAAGGGCAAGGACCGGAGACACGGTGCCCACGGCCACGAGGCATGACACGCCCTCGCACGCGCTGCATGGTGCTCGCAGCCACGACGTGAGCAGTCCAACTCGACCCCGACGGGCGCGAGTGTTCAACGGTGTCGCGTGGGCCCGACGTGTCACGATTTTGCGGGTGATCAGCACACCCGCCGAAGCGCAACACCTGCGCGACCTCGCGCGGCTGCGCCGCGTTCGCGACCGCATCGACCGGGAGTACGCGCAGCCGCTGGATGTCGAGGCGCTCGCCCGCGGCGCGTTCATGTCGGCCGGGCATCTCAGCCGCGAGTTCCGGCTCGCCTACGGCGAGGCGCCGTACGGCTATCTCATGACGCGGCGCATAGAGCGCGCCATGGCGCTGCTGCGACGTGGCGACCTCAGCGTCACCGAGGTCTGCTTCACCGTCGGCTGCTCGTCGCTGGGCACCTTCAGCACTCGCTTCACCGAGCTGGTCGGTGTGTCGCCCAGCATGTACCGCCGCCTCGCGGGGCGAGCGACCGCCGGGATGCCGTCCTGCGTCGCGAAACAGGTGACACGACCGATCAGGAATCGAGAAGCTCCGCTCGCCGAACCGCAGATAGCATGACGGCATGGAGATCTCCATCAACGCGAGCTTCCTTCCGCATGACGACCCGGACGAATCCCTGGCCTTTTACCGCGACACCCTCGGCTTCGAGGTTCGCAACGACGTTGGATATGGCGGACTGCGCTGGATCACGGTCGGTCCCGCCGGCCAGCCGGGCACGTCCATCGTCCTGGAGCCGCCCGCCGCGCCCGGGTGCGGCATCACCGCCGACGAGCGCCGCACCATCGCCGAGATGATGGCCAAGGGCAGCTACGCCCACATCCTCCTGGCAACCGCCGACCTGGACTCCGCTTTCGCGCGGCTGGAGGCGAGCGACGCCGACGTCGTCCAGGAGCCCACCGACCAGCCGTACGGGGTGCGCGACTGCGCCGTCCGCGATCCGGCCGGCAACCTCATCCGCATCCAGCAGCAGCGCTGAGCCGGCCGGCAAACGCAGCCGCGCTCGCGCACTCTTTGGGGCATAGTTCACGCGATGTCCGTCGCCCACCCGCCGCTGGTTGTGCGCTCGTCATTCGAGGCACGCGGCCATCGCCTCGCCTATACCGAGTTCGGTGAGGGCAAGCGCTGGGTCCTGCTCATGCCCGGCCTGCTCATCCCCGCCTCGATGCAGGAGCACCTGGCGCTGGCGCTGGCATCGAGCGGGGCGCATGTGCTCGCCCTCGACCCGCTGGGGCACGGTCACTCCGATCGGCCGGACGATATGGCGGAGTACTCGATCGAATCGTTCGCCGGCGACGCGATCGCACTGCTGGATCATCTCGACATCGACGAAGCCGTCGTCGGTGGGACGTCGCTCGGCGCGAATGTGACGCTCGAGATTGCGCACAAGGCGCCGCGGCGAGTGCGGGGCATGATCATCGAGATGCCGGTGCTCGAAAACGGGTTGGTCGCATCGGTGATCGCGTTTGGTCCGCTGCTGGTGGGACTGCACTTCGGAGGACGGCTGATGCGCCCGGTCGCCGCGGCGCTGCGCGGGATCCCGCGCCGGCTGGTGCCGTACTGGGGCAACGTGGGACTCGACGTGGTCCGGCAGGATCCCGTGCCGAGCGCCGCGCTGCTCAAGGGGCTGTTCTTCAGCCACATCGCGCCGTACAGCGCGCAGCGACGCGAGATGACCATGCCGGCGCTGGTGATCGGTCATCACATCGATCCCGTACATCCCTTCTCAGACGCGGGCGTGCTCACCGGCGAACTGCCAAACGCCCGCCTGGTGGAGGCGTCGAACATCCTCGAGCTTCGCCTCCGGCCGGAACGGCTCACCGCCGAGATCAGCCGATTCGTTGCGGAATGCTGGTCGCCGCGGGCGGTCGCGAAGCCGCGCCGGCAGCGCCGTCGTACCGCCTGACGATAGGCTGGCGGCTGCGATGTCTCAGACCGTTGCCCCACGCCCCCGCGTCCTGAGCGGCATCCAGCCGGACTTCGGGCTCCACCTCGGCAACTACCTCGGCGCGCTCCGCAACTGGGCACGCGACCAGGATCGCTTCGAAAACTACTTCTGCATCGTCGATCTCCACGCATTGACGCAGCACCCGGAGCCCGAGCGCCTGCGCTCGCTGACCCTTGAGCTGGCGGCGATGTACATCGCATGCGGTCTCGACCCGGAGCGCTGCGAGATCTTCGTGCAGTCGCATGTTGCCGCGCACTCACAGCTGTGCTGGATCCTCGAGACGCTCACGCCCATGGGCTGGCTCGACCGGATGACCCAGTTCAAGGCACGAAGCCAGACGCAGGGGCGCGAGCGCATCAACACCGGAGTCTTCACCTACCCGGTCCTGCAGGCCGCGGACATCCTCCTGTATGACGCGGACCTCGTCCCTGTCGGCGAGGATCAGCGTCAGCACATCGAGCTGTGCCGCGACATCGCCAACCGGCTGAACTCACAGCGCGGCGACGTGTTCAAGGTGCCCGCGCCGTTGATCAGCCAGGTCGGCGCACGCGTCATGGGTCTCGACACGCCCGAGGAGAAGATGAGCAAGAGCATCGCCGCGGAGCGCCCCGGCCACGCGGTGCTGCTGCTCGATCCGCCCGACGTCGTACGTCGCAAGATCGCTCGCGCGACCACTGACACCGAGCCTGCCGTGCGTGACCCGGTCGGGCCGGGAGTCGCCAACCTTCTCGAGATCTACGCGGCCCTTCGCGAAGTGAGCGCCGAGGCCGCGCTGGGAACCTTTGAGGGCAAGACGTACAGCGTGCTGAAAGGCGCCGTCGCTGACGCGATCGTCGACGCGGTCGCCCCCATCCAGACGCGATATGCGGCGCTCCGAGCCGACGAGGCCGGCCTCCGGCGCGTCCTCGCCGAGTCGGCCGATCGCGTCCGCCTCATCGCCGACGCGACCCTGCTGCGCGTGCAGACGGCGGTCGGCCTGCGCTGACCCGCTAGTCGATTGCCGCGTCGATCTCGTCGAGCATGGCGTGAAACTCGGGCTTCGCGAAATGGATGCGCGCGGGTTCGAGCAGGTCGATGAGCCGTGCGGCGAGCGCGGCCTTGGCGTCCATCGGGTGCAGTGACCCCTCGAGGTAGGCCGCGATCACCTCGCCCTTGGTGTCGAACGTCACCCGCCCGCCGTTCGCCTCCGACCGCTCGACCACGAAAGGGCCGCCGGCGATATCGAAGACGAGCTTCTCGATCCAGTCGAGGATGGGGTTGAATTCGACTTCGCCGGGAGGGCAGAACGCCTTTCTGATCTTCCCCATGATCTCGTCAGGACTGTCATGAACGAAGACCGCAGAGCTGGGATCGCTCTTGCTCATCTTCATCGCCGAAAAGACGTCGCGTGCCGACTCCGGCGGCACGGGCCACACCGGCGGACGGCGGAGTCCGAGCAGGAGCGGATGATGCAGGGCGACCGGTTTCATCGGCGCCCCGTTCACGCCGCGAACAGCATGGATGCGCATGTGCGTGGCCACGTCGCGTGCGATCACGTGGGCCTTTCGCTGATCCATGCCCGCGTGGGCGATGTGCACACCGAGCGTGAAGATGTCGGCGGCCTGCATGGCGGGATAGATGAGCTTGGCGAAATCGACGCTCTCGCGTTCCTGCCGGCCGAGGATGCTGATGCTGCGCTGCATCCGCGCAAGCGTGGTGTTCTTGCTCACCTCGATCACCGTGGCCCAGTATTCGTCGTCGCTCCCGTACAGGTCTGAGGCGAGCACGAACTCGACCGAATCGGGGTCGGCACCGACACACAGCAGCGAGGCACGGAATGCCTCGGTGAAGTATCCGGTCGCGATGCGGCGGATCAGGTCGCGGTCGCCGCCGAGCTTGTCATTGATCCAGGTGTGCCAATCGGCCAGGAGGACGGAACAGTGCACTCCGGCCGCCGTGAGGTCGCGCACCTTCGCCATGCTCATCAGCCCGGTGCCCAGGTGCGCCTTGCCGGAGATCTCGAATCCGATGTAGTGGCGCAACTCGAGGCCGGCGTCCATCAGCGGCGGCAACTCATCCGCGCCGATGATCTCGGCGGTGTTGCGCTCGACGAGCGCCATGCGTTCAGCGGTGCTCACGTCCGCTGAGTGTGCCAGACCCGCCTGAGGCGGTGAGGTCAGTCGTCGTGCGTGTCGTCGTACGCGACGCGGTGGGGAGCGACCTTATCGAGCAGATCCGCTTCCCAGTCGAGCAAAGCGTCATGCAGCCTGGCGGTGTTGCGCGCCTGCCAGAGTGCCGCGGGAGCGGGTACCGGCAGAACCACCTCGAGCTCCTGGAGCTGCCGCCACATGTCGGCCGGGACCTGACGGTCACGTTGCAGGTTGTGATGCTCAACGCTGTCGAGGACGCGTTCGAGCCGCTGAATGTGCTCGATGCGAAGCCGCCGCCGGGCCTTCAGGTCTTCGGCGCGGGCCTTGGCCGCGTCCATGTCAGTGATTGCGCTTTGGAAGCTCATGTCGCTCGTTCGTCTCTCGTGATGCCTTCGCTGTTCAGGTTATCCAGCCTGTCATAGATGTAAACGGACCAGGGTTACAGTCGGATTACGGCCTGAGCAGGGTCAAGGTTCCGGATTGGACATCCCTTCGATCTTTTCGCCTTCGATGTGGCGACGGCGCACCGACCCTTGCAGGATCGTGACAGCGCCCGGACCGACCACCTCCCAGCGGCCATCACGGAGCACGGCCGCCGTGCGCTCGTCGATGCCGATGACCTGTGTGTCCTGGCGAAGTCCCTCCTGCGCCCACGGGACCCATGCGTCGCCGAGGACGTCGAAGTGGGGCAGGATCGCGCAACCCGGGATCAGGCCCAGGGCATCGACCGAGCGCTCGTCGACCTCGCCAGGCCAGCTGGTCTGCACCAGGCACCACTGGCAGAGTGCCATGGCGCCGGCGGATGAGCCGGCGAGCGCGGCCCCGGCCCGCCATGCCGCGGCGATGGCTTTCCACACCGGGCTTGCCCGCAGGACCTCCACCACCCAGCCCGGGTCGCCGCCCGCGATGTAGACGAGACCGGCCGTGGCGGCTTCGGCCACGATCTCCGGGGATCGCGCGTCCTCTTTTGTGCGGATGCGCAGCTCGCGAACCTCGAGTCCGAGTCCGGCGAACCAGCGACGCGCTGCCTCGACCGCCCCCGACGCAAAGTCCTGCGCCGCGGTCGCGACCACGTAAGCCGGTCGCCCGGCGCACGCGTCGCGAAGAATTTCGTCCTGGTGCTCGTTACCTGGGTTGAACTCGTCGCCGCCAACGAGGGCGAGGGGACCGTACATCAGATGACAGTCTCTACCCTTCCGCCAAAAGAGGCGCACTGTGAGCTTCCCCCTACACTCTCAGCGCGCCATGATGGATCCGGAAAAATACGCGACCGCGACCGTGGTGTCACGTCGCGACCCCGCTCCCGACCTGTGGATCATCCGGATTCATCCCGAAATCGAGCTTCCCTACCGGCCTGGGCAATACGTAACGCTGGGGCTCCATTCGAACGGCAGGGTCATCGAGCGGCCGTATTCCATCTGCTCGTCGCCGCTCGAAGGCGACATCGAACTGTTCATCGAGCGCGTGCCGGACGGTGAATTGTCGGATCCGCTCTTCGCACTCGGCGTGGGTGCCGAGCTGATTGTTCGCAAGCGTACCAAGGGATTGTTCCTCCGCGACGCACCGCTCGCGGCGGAACCGCATCTGTTTGTTGCCACGGTGACCGGCGTTGCCCCGTTCGTGAGCTTCCTGCGCACCGTCGCCTCTCGGGTGCGAGCCGGTGAGTGGACGCCGCTCCCCGTGTTGCTGTTACAGGGTGCCGCTCGGTCGGTAGAGCTGGGTTACGCGGACGAGCTGGTTGCGTTGGACCAGGAGTTCGAGTGGTTCACCTACGTGCCGACGGTGAGCCGCCCGTGGGAAGACCCCGAATGGCGGGGCGAGTGGGGAAGGGTCGAGGACATCATGCGCAAGTACGCAGACGCCGCAGGTATGCACCCCGGGTACGGCGGGATCTTCCTGTGCGGTCATCCCGGGATGATCAGCGGAGCGCGCGCGATCATGCGTCGCGCGGGCTTCGACAACAAGGTGATTCGCGAAGAGCAGTACTGGCCGGATTGATGATCGCTTCGATCGACTGGGTGACCCTGCATCAGAAGCTCGGCTTCATCGTTGTGGTGGCGGCAGTGGTCGGTGGGCTCGTTGCGCTGGTCTCGCTGATCACGCCGCTTGTGGGGCTCGTGCTCAAGATCTATCTGAGGCTCCTGCTGATCGCGGTGGCAGTGCAGATACTCCTGGGCGCCGCGCTGTACCTGATGGGCAACCGGCCCGTCCACGAACTGCACTACCTATACGGAGCCGGCATGGCGGTCACGCTCGGCGTGACCTTCGCCGTGAGCCGGCGGACCCCGTGGCCTGTGTCGAAGCTCCCGCTGGTCGTCGGCGCCATCGTGGCCGTCGTGTTTTCAGTGCTCGCGCTCACCTCGGGGTGACCGGGGCGGCGACACCCGCGCCCTGACGGATCGGATCGAGGACCACGACGTTGAAGCGCGCGCGCATCCGGATGAGCCCGGCGAGCACCGGCGCACCGAGAACGATCACCGCGAGCGCGTTGCCGGCCGCTCTGAAGCAGTCATACACAAACGACGTGGCGACGTAGAAGCGGGCGAAGCGGGCGAGCGCGGCGGCCGGGGCCAGCCCCGGCTCCCATCCGAACCCCGGCGCACCTCTGTAGAACGTGGTCCAATCCCAGATATCCAGCAGGGCGCCGTACGCGAACCCGGTGACAGCGCCAACAGCTGCCAGGATCACGATGTCCCGCCAGGTGACGGGGCCGGAACGCCGAAGGCCGGCGATGCCGGCGATCAGCCCCACGAAGCCGCATCCCAGCATCTCGTAGGGAAGCCAGGGCCCGATCCCGCCCGTCGCCACCGCCGAGGCGAGCAGCGACACCGACCCGGCGAGAAAGCCGTACGACGGGCCGTAGACGTAGCCCGCTGCCAGGATCAGGAAGAAGATCGGGCTGAACCCGCCCAGCCCGGTGACAAGCACAAGCCGCAGGCCGGCATCGATGGCGGCGATCGCCGCCAGCAGGGCAAACCGCCGGGCATCGAGCCGCCGTGTGGAGGCTTCCACGAACATCAGCACGGCGACGACGCCGAGACTCAGGGCCACGGATGTCGCCGCCGGGGGCGTATCGGCTGCCACGAAGGGCCACAGGAACAGCCCGACCCCGGCGACGGAGATGAGGCCGACCCTCACGCGACAGCCACGGGTGCAAGTTCGCGCGCCGTCCGTCCACCGACCGTGACGGTGCGGTCCGCCAGCACCGCCGTCAAGTTCTTGTCGTGTGTGGCAATAACGATGGAGCTTCCGGAGGCGCGCAGCCGCTGAATGGCGCGGCAGAGACCGTCGCGAGCAGCGTCATCCATGCCGCGGGTTGGCTCGTCGAGGAGTGCGATCCGCGGTTTTCCGGCAAGCACGGCGGCGATCGCCGCTCGCTGCCGTTCACCGGTGCTGAGATCGCGCGGGTCACGGGTCGCGAGATCGGCGATTCCCAGGTCCGCGAGCAGCGTCGCGACACCATCGGTCTGCGGATCTCGGCGCACGGTCCACAACACCTCGGCCGCGACACTCGACCGGTGGAGGAGTGCCATCGGGTTCTGCGGGAGGAACGCGACTCGACCCGGCGCGCGATGGACGCGACCGGAGACGGGGGCGAGCAGCCCGGCGATGGTGCGCAGAAGGGTCGTCTTGCCGCCGCCGTTGGGGCCGACGAGCGCGACCACCTCGCCTTCCCGGCCATACAGGGAAACGCCTTCGAGGATGGGCGTTCGCGCCGGGCCGGTCGCAACCCCGGTCAATTCCCAGGCGATCCTCGCCACCGGCGACGAAGGGATACGCGAGGTGGCAGTCTCCACGGGTCGCCCCGTGGTGCGACGTCCCCCGTCGACGACGTGTCCGCCTTCCATCGCCAGAACCCGTCCACCGAGTCGCGCCAGCTGGTCCATACGGTGCTCGGCGATGATCACCGCCGTCCCGGTGGCCGCGAGTGCTCCGAGGATCGCGACCACCGAGCGCCCCCCCTCCTCGTCGAGCTGCGAAAGGGGTTCGTCGAGAGCGAGCACGCGTGGGTGCATCGCCAGCACCCCGGCGAGCGCGAGGCGCTGCCGTTCGCCGCCGGAAAGCGTGCTCACCGCGCGGCCGCGGAGATGAGCGATGCCGGTCCTCTCGAGCGCGTCCGCGACCCGCGAGGGCATTGCTGTCGCCGCAACGGCGAGGTTCTCCAGACCGAATGCGACGTCGCGCTCCACGGTGGGATACACCGATTGCAGCTCGGGGTCCTGGAAGACGAAGCCGACCTTGGTTGCGAGCACTCGCGTCGCCGTGCTGAGGACATCGTGCCCGCAGACCGTCGCGCTTCCGCCGATGCTGCCGCCGTGGAAATGCGGCACGAGGCCGTTGCACACCCGGAGGAGCGACGACTTCCCCGAGCCCGACGCACCCGTGACAAGGGTCACGCCGTCGCCGATATGCAGATCGGTGATGTCGAGTGCGTCAGTGCTCCTGCCGGGGTACCGGTACGTGAGTCCGGTCAGTGAGATTCCCGATGCCGGCGTCATCGCCGCCAGACCAGCGCGGGGAGGGCGAGCGCCAGGCAGCAGGCGACGCCGACCCCGTTGACCGGCGGCAGCGACACGTCGGGAAACGGATACCAGTCGGCGATGGAGCCGGTGACACGGAGCAGCACGAACGCGATCGCCGCCACGGGCGCGACCACGCACACCACAACATCCGCCCAGCGCCACACCAGGTCGCTGTAGTGAGTGCGCGCTCCCGAGCCGTACCCGCGTGCCTCCATGGCTTCAGCCAGGGTTATCGAACCTTCGAGCGCAGTCAGGACCACCGGCACCGCGAGATCGGGCCATTCGCGCACCCTGCCGGGACGCCATCCGCGCATGCGCTGCGCGTCCCGAATCTCGGTCGCGCTGCGCGCGATTCCGGGGATGAGATTGAGTGCGGTGCCGATCGCCGCACCGGTCCGCGCCAGGGCGCTCGGGAGCGCGTCGACGAGCGAGTTCGGCGTCAGCACCAGCGAGAGCGGAGCCGCAGCCAGGAGAGCCGCGGCGATCCCGAGGCCGGTGGACGCTCCGAAGAGCGCGGCCTCGACCGTCAACGGACCGCCGAGCACGGGGATCGCCGCCGGCAGAACCAGGAACGCGTGATCACCGGTGTGACTCGCGAGCGTGGTGACGGTGATCGCGATCAGCCCGGCGACGACCAGCGCGAGGGTCAGGCCTCGTAGCGACACCTCGGGACGGCGCAGTGCGACGAGCACGTTGACGGCGCAGAGCAGCGCCAGCGCGCGGTACACGGGGTTGCCCGACGCCAGCGCGATCGTGATCCCGGAGACCGACCAGGCGGCGAGAGCTCGTGGGTTCACACGACGCGCCTCCTCAGGATTCGGATCGCGAGCAGGCCGAGCAACCCTCCGGACCCCACCGCCGCGAGCAGCAGCCCGAGATTGATCCCGGGCGGGGAGCCAGGACCGCTCAACGATCCGACCGCACTCGGGCTCGCCGCCGGCGTGGCAACCCCGAGCACCTCCGTGGTGGGGGTTGCGCTTGGAGGTGTGGGGGCGGAGCGCGGTGCAGGTGCCGAGGGTGT
>JBAPOS010000258.1:0-17177 GCA_049279755.1 Candidatus Dormiibacterota bacterium
GCCTCGAGGTCCGCGCGGAGCTGACCGCACGCGGCATCCGCGTCGCCACCCCGCGTGTCGCGAACCGTGACCCGCGCGCCGCGGAGGGCGCCGAGAAAGCGGCGGGCGACGGACGGCTCCGGAGGACCCCACGGACTTCCATCGATCCGGTTCATGGGGATGACATTGATGTGCGCCTGGGCACGGCGGGCGAGGTCACGGAGCCCCTGTGCCTGCTCGATGGAATCATTGACGCTGCCGATCAGACACCACTCGAAGCTGAGCCGCCGTCCGCTCTGCTCCGCATATCGAGACGCCGCTTCCAGCACGGTCCCGAGCGGGTACGTGCGGTTGATGGGCACCAGCCGGTCACGCAGCTCGTCGGTGGCCGCGTGCAGCGAAACGGCGAGGGTGACCGGCATGCCACAAGCGGCGAGCTGCTCGATGCCCGGCACCACCCCACTCGTCGAGACTGTGATCCGCCGGGCACTGATGCCCGCGTTTCGGATGAGCACGCTCAAGGATCCGAGGGTGGCGGCCGCGTTTGCGAGCGGCTCCCCCATGCCCATGTACACGACGTGGGTCACCGGCCCCAGGCCACGCCGGTGCAGCGCGCCTGCAGCAGCGCGGACCTGATCCACGATCTCCGCCGCCGTGCAGTTGCGCCGCAGTCCCATGTGCCCGGTGGCGCAGAAGGGGCAGCCGACGGCACACCCCACCTGGCTGCTGACGCAGACCGTGGATCGGCGCCGCGAGTCAGCGCCTGCGGGTGTCTCCATGGCCACAGTCTCGATCGTCTGTCCGTCCCCCAGCCGGCAGAGGAGCTTGATCGTCTGCCCGGAGTCGGCGAGCATCTCGGTGTCGACGGCGACGCTCGAGAAGTCGAATTCCGCCGCCAGCGCGCGCCGCAGTGCCGCGGGGAGCTGAAGCATGCCCTCGAAGTCGCTCACGAAGGGCTGCCAGGTCGCGTCCTGGAGCTGGCGCGCGCGCCACCCAGGCTCGCCGTGGCGCGCGAGCGCATCGACCAGCGCCGGCTCACCGGCGGTGCTGAGGGCTCGGGTGGGCATGATTCCATGGTACGGGCGGGCACGGCGGCGGCAGCCGACCACGTAGGCTGCCCAGGATGAACGGGGTGCTCGGCGCCTTCATCGGAGTGCCCGCGACTATGCTGGTCGCCGGCGGCCTCGGCATCGTCGGGCTCACGATCTACACCCGGGTCATCGGTACTCGTCGCGGCAAGCGCCCGATCCACTGGGGGCACATGACCCTCGGGGTCGTGATGTTCGCGATCGGGGTCTTGCTCGTCTGGGTCGAGGTGATCACCGTCGGGGCGGGCTAGCCGCCGATCAGCGGCGGCCGATCAGAGTGAGGAACTCATTTCGCGACTTGTCGTCCTCTCGGAAGCACCCGGTGAGCGCCGATGTGACCGCCGAACTGTTCTGCTTCTCGACGCCGCGCATCGCCATGCACAGGTGGACCGCCTCGATCACCACGCCGACCCCCTGCGGCTCGAGGACCGACTGAAGCGCGTCGCCGACCTGGGTGGTGAGCCGCTCCTGGACCTGCAGGCGGCGGGCGAACATGTCGACGATCCGGGGGATCTTGCTGAGCCCGAGGATGCGTCCGCCGGGGACATACGCGACGTGCGCCTTGCCGAAAAAGGGCAGGAGGTGGTGCTCGCAGAGGCTGTAGACGTCGATGTCCCGGACCACCACCATCTCCGAGTACGGCTCGTCGAAGATCGCGCCGTTGACGATCGCGTCCAGGTTCTTCGCGTAGCCGCTCAGCAGATAGCGGAGGCTGCCGGCGACCCGCGACGGCGTCTGTTCCAACCCGGCCCGGCCGGGATCCTCACCGACCTCGGTCAGCAGGGTGTGCACCAGCGGCGCTATCGGGTCGATGCTCTCGTGGCTTGCGGTCACTGCCAAACGATCATGACGATCGCGACGCTACAGGTGCGACGGGCTCGCCGGAACGTCGGATTGCGACACCGAATACAGGAGCAGCAGCGCTGGGATGAGCAGCGCCGAACCGATCGACAAGGACACCACCAGCGGAACCAGGGTCGGCTCCGCGGCAGCGGCCGCGCCCACCGTGACCACCCCGGCGAGAACGTCCGGATACTGGGCCACGCCCCACGCCCAGAGCACCGCAACCACCGCCAGAGCGGCCGTCGCGCGTACGGCGACGTAGCGCCTGACGAGCAGCAGCGCAAGCGACAACGCACCGAACACGACGCTGGCAAGCACGACGGGAAGGCCCCGCTGGGTGAGGCCGCTGTACAGACGCGGTGCGTCCGCATGGAGGACCCCGATGCCCGCGACCGCAGTGAGCCCGGTGATCACCCCCATGACCAGGGCGCGCCGGCGAAAGTACCGGGTGAGCTCGGCTTCACCGTGCCGCTCGCAGTCCCGCGTCAGGTAGACGGCGGCGAGGTAGGCGGATACCTCCACGGCGAGGATGCCACCCAGCAGCGACGTCGGGTTGAACCAGCTGCTGATCACATCGCCTCGCGCAATACCGACGGGGACGCGCCCGGAGGCGATCGCGCCGGCGACCGTCCCCAGAAAGAAGGGGGTTACAACCGACGACGCCGCGAAGGCTGCTCCGAATGCCCGCTGGAGCGACAGCTCGGACACCGCGCCGCGGAACGCGAACGCGGAACCTCGGAGGATCACGCCGAACGCCACCGCGGTGAGCGGGACATACAGCGTCGAAGCGATTGCGGAGAAGACCGTCGGGAACCCCGTCCAGGTGACCACGAGGGCAAAGATCAGCCAGACGTGGTTGGCCTCCCAGACCGGACCGATTGACGCAGCGATGCGGCGGCGCTTGTCGGCACCCGCGGCGGCCGATCCGGCGAGCAGATCCCAGAATCCAGCCCCGAAGTCGGCCCCAGCGAGCAGCACGTATGCGGTGATGCCACCCCAAAGGAAACCGAGCACAACATTGGCGAGCACGCTGCCGCTCACGGGTTGGCCCTGCTGAGCCGGCGCAGCACGAACAGCGTGATGGCGGTCAGCCCCGTGTAGACGATGACCAGCGCAACCAGCCCCCAGTACAGCCCCGGTGCGGGATTGACCGCGTCCGAGGTGCGCATCACGTTGTAGACGATCCAGGGTTGCCGCCCCACCTCGGTGGTGATCCACCCACACTCCATCGCCACCACCGCCCCGGGCCCGGCGACCAGCGCCGCACGGAGGAACCAGCGGGAGGCGGGCGGTCCGCGTCGTCGGATCCAGCGAACCAGCAGCCAGACCCCGAGACCGAGCAGGAGAAACCCGATGCCAACCATCGTGTCGAATGCGAGGTGGATGAGAGCAACCGCCTCGGGTCGGTCGGCGGCCGGGACGCTGTCGAGACCGGCGATCGACGCATTCGGGTCACCTTTCGCGAGAAACGCGAGCACGTGGGGCAGGACGATGGCGAAGCGGAGCTCGCCGCCTATGAACAGACCACCGATGTGCTCGCCCGCGCCGACCTCTGTATGCGCGAGCCCCTCCATCGCCGCCAGTTTCACCGGCTGGTTGTCCGCGACCTCGCGAGCGGCGATATCGCCGACCACGATCTGCGCCGGCGTGATCACGGTGGCGATGATCAGCGGGAGCAGCAGGCCGATTCTGTGATACCGGTCGTTCCTGCCCCGGAGCAGGGCGGCCGCGTAGACGCTGGCGACGAGGAACCCCGTGACCATGAACGCGGCGAGGATCATGTGCACGGTCTCGACGGGTGTCGCCGGGTTGAACATCGCGACCAGCGGCTGCGGATCCGTGACCCGCCCATCGACCATCGTGAAGCCCTGTGGGTCGTTCATCCACGCATTGGCGGTCACGACAAAGAAGGCCGAGGCGACCCCGGCGATCGCGATGGGGATGCCACTCGCGAGATGCCGCATGGGCGCCAGCCGATCCCATGCGTGCAGATAGATCCCGAGGAAGATCGCCTCGATGAAGAAGGCGAATCCCTCGAGCGCGAACGGAAGCCCGAAGACCGCGCCAAACTCGCCCATCAGCCGTGGCCAGAGCAGTCCCATCTCGAAGGAGAGAATCGTCCCCGAGACTGCGCCGACCGCGAAGAGGACGCCGGCGACCTTCGCCCAGATGCGTGCCAGCCGAGCGGCGTCCGCGTCGCCGCGGATCCCGCGCCACTCGGCGAGGAGGATCAACACCGGGAAGCCGACGCCCAGGCAGGCGAAGATGATGTGCCACCCGAGCGACAATCCCATCTGGGCACGTGCGGCCCCAAGATTGGAAGCCGCGTCTCCAATCACGCTCACCGCAGCTCCCCCGCGGGTGCACGCACGGCCCGATAGGTTAGCGCGTTGCTCCCGGCGCGCCGACCCACCCCTCACGCCGTCGAACGGCGATCCGGTACGGGGCTGATAGGCTCGAAGGGATGGTGGGCAATGACTGAGGGGGCGATTCCTCCGACTGCGCGCGAACGGGCGGCCTTCGACGCTGCGACCACGGGAACACCGAAGGACTTCGTCGCCACGTGTCGCGCCGCAGGCCTCGATCCACAGCAGATGCTGGACAGCTTCCAGACGGCTCCGTGGCGCTGGCTGTTCTTCTTTCCGCCGGGAGATCCTGTCAACGACGAGGTGCGACACCGGCCGTTCCAGCCTGCGATGCAGGAACGCCTGAACGCCGCCCGTGAGTATGTCGAGGCGTCCTGGTGGCGACGGGTCTTCGGTAGTCGTGACACGTTCGAGCCGGCGACACGACACTCGAACGTGAGGACTCGCCTCCCCGACCGTTAGACCACCTCCGGGCGAGCTGGCTCTCCGATCGTGGGCGCGCCGGTCAGGAGAAAGCGCGCAGCCGACCCCACAACGCCGGCAGTGGTGCCTTCAGGGTGCAGAAGGTGACCGGGCTCCCCTGCTCGAGGTTCACGACCTGGTACGGCACGGTGAGATGCGCGACGATCCGCGCTGCTGTGCACATGAAGGCGACGTCGGATGGCGCATAGCCGACCATGAGCGCATCGGTCGCGTCGAGGTGCGACGGGAGCCAGTAGAAGTCGCTCAACTGAGGGCTGTAGCTTGCGGGAAGGAGCCTCGAGTTGCCGTAGATCTGCAGCGCTCCTGCCACGCCGTAATCGGACGAGACGATCACCGTTGTGGCGCGTTCAGACGATGAAAGCGCGCCGTAGACAGCGGTCATCTGACCGGTGATCGACACCCATCCGACCGTCGAAGCGAAGTCTGTGTTCTGGGTATCGAGGCCGGTCGCGTGCAATCGATCGGCGGGTGTGATCGGGACAGTGATCTTCAGGAGCGCGATGCCGTCCAGAGCGCTCGCAGCGACGATCGCAACCACCAGGGTCGAGCGAAGCCTTGGGCGCTCGACACGGGACAGCGCAATCAGCCCGGCTGCCATGACGATGGCAATGGTGGGCGACGGGTAATAGAACTTGCCGACGAAGAGATAGATGAGCATCGGAGTCGCACAGGCGATGCCGACGGCGCGCAGGTCGGGGTTGCGGAAGAGGTAGACGAAGCCGGCGACCCACAGAGGGGCGAGAAAGAACAGAAGAACGAGGAACAGCAACAGGAAATCGAGAACGCCTCCCCCCGATCGGATGTCCCCTTGGTGGTTGAGGACGTACGTCACGGTTGGAAAACCATTCGCGATCTGCCAGACGACGTTCGGCAACCAGATGAGCAGCATCAGCGCGACGCCGATCCACGGATACCAGGTCCGCAGGTCCTTTCGAAGTGATGGGGTGAGGAGCACCGCGACGCCAATACCGAGAACGAGCGGCAGGATGAGGTACTTGACCTCGAGGCCGATGCCGAGCGTGATGCCCAGGAGGATCCAGTTGCGAGGCTTGCGATCGACGATGAGACACAGAAACCAGTAGAGCGAGAGCATCCATGCCAGCTGGTCGAAGATGACCGTCTGGAAGAGCCAGGTGCCGAGAACGATCGGCGCGGTGATGGCGACCAGGAGGGCGAGCGCCTGGAGTCGCAGGGAGCCGCCGAGCTTGCGCACGTACGCACCCCAGAGCATGACGTTGACCCCGCCCACGAGCGCCGGGAGCACGCGAAGGGTCCACGGCGTGACCCCGAGCACGCCGGTCTCGAGACGGGCAAGCAGGGGAACGATGGGCGGGTAATCGACGTAGCCCAGTGCGGGGTGCCGCCCGCTCGCGAGGTAGTAGAGCTCGTCGATGTGGAATCCGAGAGTGCCGTCTGTGGCCAGGTGAATCGCGATGATGCAGGCGGCGGCGCCCGCATAGAGCAGGGGCGTTGCCCCACGAGGTGCGTGCCGGCTCGCCATCCTCGCTGGATTGTGACTCAGTGGATCGAATCCACTTCGCACACATGCCGAAGCGCCACGTCCCACTTCATGGGGTGTGGAAGTGGGATGCTGCTCCGTGCCGTGCGAGTGGGGCCCAATACGGGAGTGGAACCATGACCTTCAAAGACTTCTGCATCGTCGTCAGCTTCACCCTGTTCCTGGTCGGGGGAGTGGTCGAATTGACCACGGATACCGTCCTGTCCAAGACGGCAGTCGCGCTGGCACTCTTCGCGATCGGCTTCTACGTGCTCTCGCGGATAGGGCCGATCTCGTTTCCGACGACGAAAGGACCGCCGCCTCCCGTCTGAGTGAGACGGACGCGAGCTTGCGCGCGGCAGTCGCGCCCAGCCGATGCCCGTGCGCGGCGTGGCTTCCGGCGGATTTATCGACCAGTCAGCGCGAGCAGCTTGGCCTGGGTCGAATCGTCGGATGGCGACGTCGCCGGCCCGAAAACGCCGGCGGACCTCCAGTCCTCGGCGCTTCCCTTCAGGTCGGTGTAGCACAGTTCAACGAGTTCGGGGTCGAGCGCATGGTCGGCACCGATGCCCTGGGCGAGATCCCATGAGTGGATCACGCTATCGACCGCCATCTGCTGGACGTACACCCGGGCGGGCAGGTCGCCGAACGACAGGTGGGTCGTGGCGTCCAACGCTCCCGGGCGATCGACCGCTGCAAGCGCTGCATCCCGAGCGTGCATCAGCGTCTTCAGCGGATCGTCGCCGAGCACGTCGCCGTCGAGGCGATCGCCAACCTCCGCGATGGTCTTACCGGCCAGCATCTCCGGCACCCAGAGGTATTCGCCGGCGATGTGATTCACGAGCATGCGCACATCCCACTCCGTGCAGGGCGTGGGTCCGGACCACTGCTCCGCGCCGATCTTTCGAGCTCGCTCCACAAAGCTCTCGCTGGCACGCCGGAACGCGGTCGCCGCATCGATCGACCCCATGGTGGTCCTCCTCGTTATTGCTGATGAATCGCAGATCCTGCAAGTTGTTCGACCTCGACCGTGGCCTGCTCACCACCGCCGAGTGCAGCGACCACTTCAGCGAAGCGTCGTGCAGTTTCGTGCGCCGACGCGTCTCGTATCACGGCGCGCACCGCGGTTGCAATTTCCCCCGCGCTTGACCCTGGCGCGACAACCCGGCCCACGCCGCACGCCTCCACGCGAGCCGCATTGAGATCCTGGTCGCGACCTTGCGGGATGCAGATCAGCGGAACGCCCGCGGCGAGCGCGGCCGTGATGGTGCTCAAGCCTCCGTGACAGACCACCGCCGCCATGTGCGGCAGGACGACGTCGTGGGGTACTAAGTCGCGCACAAGGACATTGGTCGGAGCGGTCACCGAATCGGCGGGGATGACTCCGCCGAGCGTCAACAGGACGCGCACCGGCAGCGATTCCACGGCTTCGAGCATGGCCGGCAGTGCCTCGGTTTGTCGCTGGAGCGTCGTGCTCAGACTGAGCAGGATCCAGGGATCACCGGGCCGGGTGAGCGTCTCGAGATCAGCCGAGTGTCGCGCGCCTGCTGTTTCCGACCCCGGGCGGGTGATCGGTCCAACGTAGGACGTGTTCGCCGGCACCGCCACCGAGGCGTCGAACCCGGGTGGCACCAGCGCAAGGACGCGGTTCGTGGCCGCGACGAGGTCAAACACGCTCGAGCCCATGACCTGGTCTCCCCAGGACGATGCGTACGCAGAGTAGAGAACGTGGACCAGGACGGCCGTCGGCAGGCCCAATTGCCGTGCGGCGGCGAAACCGGCCGCCATGAAGCAGTCCAAGACCAGAACGTCAGGCGCGAAGGCTTCGGCGGTGGCAAGGATGTCGTCTCGCGTGGCCGTCCCGTGGAGACGCGGAGCCACGCGATCCCAGGCGTCATCCATGCTGAGGTTCTCGGGCCACGGGGTCATCGATGCGTAGGTCGTGAACTCCAGGCCGGCGTCGGCGCTACGCCCGGACATTGACTCCCAGCCGAGCATGAGCACGCGGTGACCTCGGCGGAGCAGGCGCGTGCCGAGGTTGAAGGCAGGCGTGGCGTTGCCGCCGCCGTCCCACGTCGCGATCAGAAATTTGGTGCGGTTGTTCACCACGTTGATGAGTCTTGCTCAGCGGGCATCACTGCTGATAAGCCAGTAACCGGCGCGCGCGATTGTCGTTCTACGTTGCGAAGGCGACAGAGACCCCCGGCACGATGCCAGGGGTCTCCTTCAGGAAGGGAATGAGTTTCGCCTTGTGCGGCTGCCAGTATGTAGCCCACCCGGCTCGGTCGGGGTGCCAATCGGATCGATCATGACTGGGCCGGCCCCTGACCCTGAGCTCGATCCGGGAGTTCCCAGAGGGTCAGGTTCGTCCGGGCGGCTGGGTGGTGCCGAGGAAGGGACTCGAACCCTTACAAGGTTGCCCTCACTAGCCCCTCAAGCTAGCGTGTCTACCAATTCCACCACCTCGGCACGGCGGCCGGCGCAGCCCAGGGGAGCACGCGGCTCAGCCATTCTACAGGCGGGCGACGCCGCGACCCGGAGGTTGGCCGATGCCGAGTCGGCTGGTGTGGCATGCTGGGCGGAGCAGCGCTGTGAGGTAGGTCATGCCACGCCACGTCGAACAGATTTGGGTGCGGGCTTCGCGCCAGGTGCGCAAGCTCGAGCGGCAACTTCGCCACGCTCACGGAGGCAACCGCGCCTATACCTTGGGACTGCCCGCCGCGGCCCTTCTCCTCTGCTTCACCATCCTCGTGATCGCCGGGGCCCTGAGCGGGGTCTCGGCAGCTGAGTTCTTCCCGATCGCGATCTTCGAGGGCGTGGTCATCGCCGGGCTGTTCGTCGCCTGCATGATGCCGGCCACGTCGCCTCCGGACGACCGCGGCGATCGGGGACCGGACCCGGAGCCGGACCCAACACCGCCACCGATGGATCCCACCATATGGGTGCGCCTGCTCGCCGAATCGAATCTGGACGGTCAGCCGGCCGGCGATCCTGAGGATCGGCCGGCGCGCGAACTCACCGGCGTCACGCGCTGAGGGGCGGTCTCCTGGATCAGGCGTCGAGCGCGTGGTAGGCTTGCCGGCCGAAATGCGACGGGTCTTGACGCGGGTGGTGTTCTCCTTCCTCACGGCGATGGCCGTCGTGCTCATCCTTGCGACGTCGATCGCCGTCCTCGTCGGTCTGATGCGCGGCCCGCATGAGGCTGCGGCCGATCTCGAATCCGCAATCGGCGGCTACTGGCCGCTGTTCCTCGTTGTGATCGCGGCGCTCACCATCGGAGTGTCGGCTTTGGGGCGCGCTAAGGTCGACGCCTGAGCAATCACACGACGTCATCTCGTGGGCATCATGGAGCCGGTCGACGCTTCCAGACGCTCAACGTGGGCGCGGCACCCGGGAAGGGATCGAGTGCGCGTACTGGAAACACCGCGGCGATGCTGAACGTCGCGCTCAGACCCGTCAGGCGCGAGGTCCGATGGCCGCCATCCCCAATCAGCGCAACGGTATTCCCAGCGTAGTACGTCAGAGACTCGCCGAGTCTTGAGAAGAGCGGAGGCCAGCAGAGCAGCAGCGCTCGGTCGGGGTAGTCGCCAAGGACCGTGTGATCTCCGGCGATGACCTTCGTCCAGGTCGGTGACGATGGGTGGTACCGATTCGAACGGGCACCGTCCGGCGGCGCCAGGTCGAGTGCGACGATATCGACCCCGAGCGTTCGCAGCCGGTACGCCCAGTAGCCGGTGCCGGCTCCCATCTCGACGAGAGGACCGAGGCCGGCGAGCACCGACAGCACCCGGTCGTCGGGGAAGACGTACGAAAAGCGTTGTGCCAGAGCGGTTATCGCTGCCCCGGGTTGCTCGCTGTGCAAGGAGTCGTTGAGCAACGAGCCGAAATCGTCGATGTTCACCCGCCGGTGATCTGGACTGCTTACGGACTTGCCGCGATCTGCCCGGGCAACCCGTGGACGTGGACGGTTACCACACCGCCATCCACGACGTACGACCGCCACGTCGAACCATCCGCCGGTACGACGAACTGCTGAGGAAGGACGTCGTATGGCAGCCGTGGTTCACTCACGGCGGCGGGTTGAGCAGCGGTCGGTGCCGGTGGGGTGGGCCGCAGCAGCGCAATGCCCGCCGTGACCGCCAGGCACGCCGCGACGATGCCGAACAGGAGCCGGCGCGCAACCGCGGGAGTCACGCCTCCAGTATGCATGCCACCGACTCGCGACGGTCACCGCCAACCGACCGACGGCGCTGAGAGTCAGACCGAGGCGCAGGGTGCCATTTGACAACAATGCCAAAAACAGCACCCATGGGTCGTTCGTTGCCGTCGTGTTCGACGTTCCCGATGCCAACTGGGCGCTCAAGGGCCTGGATCTCACCTATCGTGATTGCAAGGGCACGTCGCGCACCCTCTCACTCAGGGGAGAGGTAATTGACGTCCAGATGCCTCTGCAGTCGTGATAGCCCCGCCGCCGTCGCGGCGGCGACTCAGTGTGGAGTAAGGCGAACGGAGGCGACGAACCCGGCGTAGTCCGACGGCGGGTTCACCGGCCCAACCGTGCCGATGATGTAGATGACTGCACCCGCTCGCACGACCCGGCACTTGATGTAGCCGATCGAAGCGGAGATCACGCCCTCGACCGACTTGTATCCCCGGAACGTCCCCGAGACATTCGACACCACCGAGCCGGAAAACCCGGTTGCCAAGCCGTTGAGCGCCGCGGTCAGATCGAAGGTGGAAGCGGGTTTGAGGAGCAGCACCGCCACGAGTTGATCGACGTCGAAACTGGCGTACTCGGCGTACAGATATGGAAGGTTGCCTTCGGGAGAGACTTCGGTGGTGGCCGTGTACTTCGGCTGGCCGGCGAATGTGGCCGTCCAGCGGCGTTGGGGGTCGGTGTAGTGGACGGCGCTGGTCGTCGTCGGAGCCGGCGCGGGTGTCGGCACGGCGATGAAACTCGTCGGGCGGACAATCGAAAAGGTGCTGCCCCAATGGTCGAAGGTGAGGGTTCCGGCCGGGGCTGCTCCAGTGCTACCGAGGGTGCTGCTCGGTGAGCAGATCGCGGTCGAGACGAGAAGGCCGGTCGAGCCGGCGACGCTGAGTCGCATCGGGTACGGAGTGCCGGCGTTGGCAACCTCCACGATGGTGTCGCCACCGGTGACCGCAACCACCGACGCCCCGTTGTACGTGGCGGTTGCCTTCGTCAGTTTGGTGGCGGTGGCCGAACTGTCGAGGCAGTCGGCGAATCGTGTGGTGTTCGCAAAGCTGTCCAGACCCGTCTCGATGCTGGACGCCGAGGCCGTCGGGAGCTTGGCCCATCGGCCGCCGATGAGCTGACCCGCTGCCGCACCGTCGAATTGGGTGAAGAAGCTCTGGCCCGAAACGTAGGAGGCGCCGTCGACGATGAGGATCTGCGCGGTGGCGCCCTGGTAGGTGAGCGACCCTGCGATGGTCCCGGGGTCTTCGATGCGAAGGTCGATACCCAGAGTGGCGGATCCGCTGGTGATCGTGCCTGACATGTGGAACGAATGGAGGGTCCGAATGGCGGCCGCAGCGTCCTGGATCACCTGCACCGGCGATTTGCTGCTCTCAGCCGGCGGTCCGGTGGCGCTGCCCGCGCTACCGCACGCCGACACCACCGTGGCACCGATCAAGGCCACGATCAGGCTCCCTGCCCGGCGATGCTCGAAGCGGCTCGAGGTCCCCGGCATGGCAACTCCCTCCGGCTAGGTGGACAGGCGGCGTCGTCGGCAACGTTGGCATGGCGATCGCCCCGAAATGACCCATGTCGCTCGTCTGTAACCCACAGTCGACAGGTTCGGCTGACCTGGTCGAATGCGCCGGTCGCGAGGCGACACGGGCTGTCAGTGCCGGAGTTGACGGTCCAGTGCCGAGGCTGTCGGCACCCTAGATCTCGGCGTCGTATTCGACAACGGTTGTGACGGTGCGCACCTGGAGATATGCGGGCTGGCCCGGCGGAACGTCATGTCCGGTATCCAACGGAAACGCCTGTGACCTGCCCGAGAGTCGCCGCGTGTAGGATTTCCCCGCCACGGTCCACGTCATGGTCGCGCCGGCTGCCGCCCTGTGCAGGGCGGACAGCGGGCCCGTTGTGCTGCCGGCGAAGGAGAAAAAGCCGCCGCCGCCGGCGGTCTGGTTCCAGTAGCAAACCTGGATTCCGATTGGGACGTAGGTGAGCTGGTCGCCGCAGGAACCGTCGAGCGCCACGTTGATACCGAGCGAGCCGATGGTGAGCCGTCCTATCGGCGTTGCCGTCGGTGTCGGGGCGGGAGTCGGGGTGGCGGTGGGCTGCGCGGGAGTCGGTGTTGGCGCCGGTGTCGGAGTCGATTCCGTGGGCGTGGCCTGCGGGGTCGCGGGTGTGGGCGTGGCAGTTGGAGGCGTTGTTGAGGCGCCGCAACCGGCGAGGAACCCGGCGAGCAGCGCTGCGACCCAGAGTGATGTTGTTGGGCGGAAGGCACCAACGGCTGCGGACATCGTATCGGGGAAACGTGCGGCGCGCGGGTGCGTTACGTTCCCGGTGTCTACGGGCGCCGTCTTACGGGGAACACCTCTTCCACATAGCCCCGCCGCATCCAGTACGGTGAACGGCTCGCCGCATGCAGTCCAATTTGGTTGAACAACTCTCGTACCGTGAAGGCCTGGTGTTCATGATTGATGGACAGGAACATCGCGGCTCGGGCCTTGATCGCTTCACCGTACGATCGGGCGACATCAGGCGCCAGCTCCGTCAAGGAATCCACGTTGACAACGAGATCGTAGCGCGCATCGCCTTCGAGGAACACAGGCGGTGGAAGAATGCGAACGCCTGAACCCTCCTCGCCGAAAAGCCTGATGGCGTCTGTGCCCAGTGCGCGGCCCAGAAACGCAGCTTGCGCAACATTCGACAGGGGAATGTCGATGATCGTGTAATCCGTCACCCCGAACTGAGTTGCGTAGTAAGCGGTGCGACCCAGCCCCGCACCGATCTCAAGCACTCGAGCCCCGGGCTGCCCGTGGACCAACTCGACGACGCGCCAGGCTTGAAAGATCGCCTGAACCGCGCGATAACTGGCAACGCCACGGGATGTTGCCAATCCGACCTCGCCGGCGAAGGGATTCGGGAATTGAAGCGAGGAACCCAGAGTGTCGTCGAGTCTCTCCAACAGTGATTCCACGTCCGGCAACCTGGTTGGCTCCCCATATTCAGGATTTCTGCACCGCACCGCTCCGATCGCTTCGGACAGCAACATCAGGTCGAGATGGGCGTCCCGGCCGCCGTAGTTCGCGCCATGCGCCAGACTGCGCGCGAGGTTCTCGAAACCGTAGAACAGGTCGGTTCGGCCTGGGTCGCGCAGGATTTCGGTTATAACGACGCGGTCCTTGGCCATGAGCGCGTCATGGACGTCACGCTTCAGACCGAAGAAGGCATTGTCCCAGAAGGAATCTGACTGCGGAGTGACGCCTACCGACTGCTCGTAGGCGGCGATAATCCTATCCACCAGGGCGCCGTGGTCATCTTCCACGGATTGCGGTGGGGTGACCGCGGTCGACTTCAAGAGGCTCAGCTCCGCTGCGAGTGCATCGCGTTCGCGGATCGCCTGATCCCGCTGGTAGAACGGCCTGCGCACCAGCGGAATACGGCGGTGGATTCCGAACGGAATCACGGGCCACTTCCTACACATGGGCTATGGGGGAACGCCTCGGAAGGGTATCCGTTTTGGATGATGAATGATCAGCCTTCGCCAGGGAGCCTTCTAGTGAGCGGTCTGCTTTGCCTGAGGCGGTTGTCCTGGATGCTTGGCTGGTGGCGGCGAGGCCCACCTGGTAGAACTCCTTAGGCCGGACAACAAAAGAGAGATACCCCGCAACCATCCAAGGGTTGAGCGCTGTGCTACCTCGGCTTTCCGATCTCGAGTGTCTCGAGCGTCAGTGGGTGACTTATCTCCTGTGGCTTGGGCCGCCGACCGAACCGGTGAGGGGACTTCGCAATCCAGTCGCTAGCCGTCCTTCCGCGCTATATCTGTCCTCGCGGAATGCCAGAGCGTTCGACCGTTGGCTCAATCGGGATAGCGTTCGACCATGCGAGCGACGATGCCGGCCGCGGTGGTCTCCTCGGCGGCGATTCGGGAGAAGGCCCGCAGATATTGCTGGGATTCTCCAATGATCTTCGGGTCGTTGCCATTCTCGACCTTCTTGTGGCCGGCGACGACGATGGGCGGTTCGAGCGAGGCGACTCTGTCCAGGTTGGCGATCCACTCAGCACGCTCGGGTTCACCCGCCTCGGCGGTCATCCTGTGGACTTGGTTGTAGGCCAGATCCCCGGTGACCACAGCCGCGAGCGACGGAATATGGAGCACGGTGGAGTCGGCGGTATCGGCTCGACCGATCCGGATGACCCGCAGCTCGTTGCCCTCCAGGTCGATCGTGTCCGTGGTCAACGGTTGGGGCAACACCTTCTCCGTTCCGGTCGGCACCTCGCCCGGGAAGATGGCCTCCCAGTACCCGGCGATGCCGGGATTTGCCGCCTGAGCGACAACTTCAGCGGTCGCAAGACCCACCGCTCCCGGAAAGCGCTGGGTCAGTCGCGCCAGACCGAGCCAGTGGTCGCCGTGGCCGTGGGTAATGTAGATACGCGACAGCTTCCGACCCTTCGTATCGATCCAGTCCCGCGAGGTCGTCGACCTGCGCGTAGGTGGCCAGCGCGTCGACGAGGATCGCGTCGTGATCGCCGTAGATCAGCGTGGCTGATGATGGGGGCCAGGTCGGCTCATCACCTGCCTCTTGGGGTGCGATTGCGCTCACGAATGTTCGGCCTGGGGCCGTGTAGACCTCAATCGTGAGAGGCGTTAGGGCTGGTGTCGCTTTGTCGGATGTCATGGTCTCCGCCGCTCAAAAGGGAACTCAGTCAAGAGGACGGCCGTCATCCTCACGGCGAAGGAGGATGACGGATACAATCTTCTTTTGTCAAGCGCCGTAGAGAGCAGGTGGAGGATCAGCGTGGGAACGTCTCAGGCGGCGAAGGCTGCGAGCCATGACCGCATCCTCGATATCGCCGCAGCGCGGATTCGCCGCGACGGCGTCGACAACCTCTCGGTCGACGACCTCATGAAGGAGGCGGGGCTGACTCACGGCGGCTTCTACCGCCACTTCGGGTCACGAGAGCAACTCGTTGCCGAGGCGGCACAGCGAGCGTTGACCCAGGGCAGTGCTTGGACCATAGCTGTGGCTCGCCGCGGCGGACGGCGTGGGTACGCCTCGCTTGTCGACGGTTACCTCAGTGCGCGGCATCGGGATCATCCGGAGGACGGGTGTGGCGTGGCCGGCGTCGCCGCAGATGTGGCGCGAGCGGGAGGCGTGGCCCGAGCGAGTTATAGCCGTCAGGTGGAGATATGTCTGGCCGCCTTGGGTGACCTCTTGGACACCCCCGACCGCGAGGTCGGAGAACGCGAGGCAGTCCTCACCCTCAGTGTTCTGGTCGGCGCGATCTCCATGGCGCGAGCAGTCGACGACCCCGATCTGTCACAACGGATATTGACCAACGCCGCCGCCGCTTTGAAGCAGCAGATCCCTCAGTGATTGAGGTCGACCCGGACTCACGGCGCGGGCAATCGTGCCAGCCAGTCCGGTATCAACTCTCCCAGCGCTGTGCTATCCGATCCTGGACACATACGTGCTCAGATCCGAATACACACCAGACCTTTTGGCCGAGGAAACAAAAGGGTCAAGTCCCCAGTAGTGGTGTGAATTCGGTGGAGTTCTCACAACGTCGGTGAACTACGCGACCAGTCCCTCCGTGAGCGGGTTGGTGAGCAAGGGCGGACCGTCGGGGTGCATCACGCGAGCCATCGACTGCTGACTGAAGTGCCGGCGTCCGTCCTGCCACTCGTCGTGCTGGTCCTGGAGCACGGCGGTGAACAGGCGCAGCAGTGAGGCGGTGTTGGGAAAGATGCCGACCACCTTGGCGCGGCGGTCGAGCTCGGCGTTGACCCGCTCGATGGCATTCGTGGAGGAGATCGAGCGCCAATGGTCGACCGGGAAGTCCAGGTAGGCGAGCACGTCGGCTTCAGCTGCACGGAGCTTCGTCGCCACCGCCGGAAAGCGTGGCTCCAGCACGTTGAGGGCGTGGTGCACGGCGTCACGAGCGGTCTCGCGCGTGGGCTGCAGGAAGATCGACTTCACCACCGCGAGCACTGCCGGCGCGTGCAGCTTGGGCACCGCACTCGCCACGTTGCGCAGGAAGTGCACCTTGCAGCGCTGCCAGGTCGCGCCCACGAACACCTGCGACAGGGCGCTGCGCAGTCCCTCATGAGCGTCGGAGATGACCAACTGCACGCCGCTCAACCCTCGTCGCGACAGGCTGCGGCAGAACTCCAACCAGAACGCCTCGGTCTCGCTGGCGCCGACCGCGAGGCCGAGCACGCTCTTCTCGCCGCTGTCACGCACGCCGACGGCGACCACGGCTGCTTGGCTCACGATGCGCGCGCCTTGACGCACCTTCTCGTACGTGGCGTCGAACCAGACGTACGGGTAGGGCTCATCAAGCGGTCGCTCACGGAATTCGGCGAGCTCCTCGTCCAGCAACGCGCAGATCCGGCTCACCTCGCTGCGACTGATGCTGCAGCCTCCCAGCGCAGCCATGAGGTCGTCGACCTTGCGGGTGCTGATGCCGAGCACATACGCCTCCTGGACCACCGCCAGGAGCGCCCGATCGATGCGCCGTCGCGGCTCGAGCAAGGACGGGAAGAAACTGCCCGTGCGCAGCTTGGGGATCTGCAACTCGAGGCGTCCCGAGCCGGTGTCGAGGATGCGTTCCCGGTAGCCGTTGCGGTACGTGGTGCGTGTCGACGCTCGCTGGTGCGGGCCGGCGCCGATCTGGGTCGCCGCTTCGGCTTCGATCAACCGCTGCATAGCGTGTTCGAG
>JBAPOS010000259.1:0-3428 GCA_049279755.1 Candidatus Dormiibacterota bacterium
ACACTCACCGAGGCGACCGGAATCACGACCACCATCAACGTCCCGACCACTGTGAAAGTGACCACGTCAACTGTTATTCAGGCGACGGCGCTGCAGACCGGTGAATGCGTGACCGCAGTGGGCCCGAAGAACAGTGCGGGTACGGTCGCGGCCCGGGCGCTCACGATCACCCCGGCAAGCGCGAACGGTTGCACTCTGGGCCTCGGTGGCGGACGCTTTGGTGGTGGCGGCGGATTTGGCGGCGGCGGTGGGTTCGGCGGCGGCTCCACCGGCGCGTAGCCTGATGCACTGATGCGCGTACTCGTCGCGGAGGATGATCGCGGGCTCCGGGAGGTCCTGGTCCAGGGCCTCGAGGAGGCAGGCTACTTTGTCGACGCCGTGGCAGCCGGCGACGACGCGATCGAGCAGCTCCGCTTCTATGAATACGACGTCGCGGTCATCGACTGGCGGATGCCGCGCGTCAGCGGGCTCGAGGTCGTGTCCTGGGCACGGCACCACAACCGCCCGACAGCGATGCTCATGCTCACCGCGCGGGACACTCCGTCGGACCGAATCGAGGGGCTCGATGCCGGCGCTGACGACTACCTGATCAAACCTTTCGACTTTGGTGAGCTCGTGGCCCGGATCCGCGCCCTGCAGCGGCGCCCGCGCAACGTCGACGGCCCGGCCATCACCCGAGGTGCCTTGACGCTCGATCCCGCACGCCGCGAGATCGAGGTGCACGGCGCGCCGGTGAACCTGACCTCGACGGAGTTCAACATCCTGGAGCTGCTCCTCCGGCGGTCGCCGGCGGTCGTTGACCGCAAGGCCATCGCCGAGCACGCGTGGCGCGACGAGACCCAGCCGCTCGGCTCCAACGCCATCGACGTCCAGATGAGCCGGCTGCGCGCCAAGCTGCCCAACACGGGAATCCAGATCGTGACGGTTAGGGGGGCGGGATACCGGTTGGAGGAGGCGTGAACCGTCGGCTCGAGCGCGTCAATGTCGCCTCACTTCGGGTTGCTCTGATCAGCACCGGCCTGGTGGCGGTGGTCTACGCGGTGGTGGCGATGGTGGTCGTCGTCTTCGTGACCAACAACCTGATCGCCCAGGTGGACAGCCGGCTCGCGAACTCGCTGACGACATATGAGCGGTTCGTGCCACGGTTCACGGCGAACGGCCTAGGCGATACAGGGCAGGGCGGACTCAGTTCCCCACCGTTCGCCTGGGTCGTATTTCCCACGGGCGATCAGATCACCACGATCCTGGATCAGACTCAGCTCCCTGCCGCAGACGGGGGCGTCACGACCCCGATCACGACGCAGATCAAAGGCGTGGACGTGCGGATCGTGGGTGCGCCTGTAGTCACAAACCTTGGTCCTGCGCACCTGGTTGTTGGCTTCAACGTCGACTCCGTCTCGCAGGCCCGATCGTCGCTGATCATCACCGAGACGGTCGCTGGATTTGGGGTATTGGTGCTCGTGTTCTTCGGCACCCTGATCGTGGGTCGCCGGGTCGGCGCCCCGATCGAGCTCGCCCGGCAGCGCCAGCTGGAGTTCACCGCCGACGCCTCCCATGAGCTGCGCACTCCGCTTGCCGTCATCGAGGCGCAGACGAGCCTGGCCCTGAACCAGGATCGCGATGCCACCTGGTATCGCAATGCCTTCCAGCGGGTGGGGTCAGAGAGTGGGAGGATCCGCCGCCTGGTGGACGACCTGCTGTGGCTTGCGCGGGTGGACACGCCTCAGGGGCGCCCCGCCGCCGAGCCGGTTGAGGTCGGCGTGATCGTCCACCAGGCGGCGGAACGGTTCGCGGCGGTGGCGGAGGATCGAGGGATCACCCTGCAGGTGTCGGTCGGCCTCGGCCCGCTCATCGTCCAGGGCTCGTCCGAGTGGCTCGACCGCCTCCTCGGAGTTCTGCTCGACAACGGCTTCAAGTACGCGCCCCCTGGGGGTGTCGTTTCGGTGAGCGTCGGGGTCGACGGCAACCGGGTGCGCCTGGTGGTCGAGGACTCGGGGCCGGGCATCCCCGACAGTGAACGCCCCAAGATTTTCGATCGCTTCCATCGAGCCACCGGCCAGGGTGGCTACGGATCCGGGCTCGGCCTGGCGATCGCGGACGCCGTCGTCCGGCACACTCACGGCCGGTGGGAGGTGAACACATCGTCCCTGGGCGGCGCTAGGATGGCCGTCAGCTGGCCGCGGGTCCTGAGTGGCGGCAGAGATCGGGAAGAGGCCGACCCGGCCGTCAGCTGGACGGTCCCGGCATCCGCCCCGCCACCCCGAGAGGCCTAGGAACGACCGCTCCGCGAGATCGGAGCGAGGGAAAACTCAACTCCAGGTGGCACAATTTGGCCAGTTCGTGCCATCATCTTCCGAAACCACCGAGTCTGGAGGAGGCCGGAGCATGACCAAGGGAGCTATGGCGGCGCTGAGCGCGGGGGTGGCCGTCTTCGGGTTCGATCCTGAGCCCGGAACCCCGGCGAGCCGAGCGTTGCACGTGCTCACGCTGAAGCGAACCCTCCCGACGGGCGATCTTGGCCCCAAGGAGCGGTTCCCTGAAGCGGCCATGCGCGCCGCTGCTGACGCCGGCATCGATCTCGGAGGCCGCCGGGGCGCCCGAGGGGGTCAGCGCCTCCACCTGGTCGGCGTCGACGACGATCCCGCTCGGGCAAGGAGCGTCACCGTCTGGTACTACGCGGCCAGCCCGTACGGGCCGGTGCCTGGTCCAGGCGTCTGGTCTGCGACGGGACGAGGCCTGCGCCTCGACGCAACCGGGGCGGCAGCGCTGCGCGCGGCTCTCGACCGGCTGCGGGCTGACACCCGGCAGCTCGCCGGTGCCGCCGCCCTGGTCGGCGACGTCTTCACCGGGGACGACCTGCTTCGGCTCCATGTGGCGCTCCACGGCGGCCCTGAGGGCAGCGAGCGGACCTTCCGCCGTCGCATCCAGGAGTTGCGCGATTCGGGCGTGCTCAAGCCCGTGCGGGACACCGAGGTGGCTGCGCTGCGGCTCCGAGTCCCGCGCTTCCGATCACCGGCAGGGACCGGGGGCAGGCCTCCGGAGCTCCTCCGCTACTCGGGAGCGGGGGGAGAGGACGAGCAGCTCGCGGCTCTCAGGGCACGTCGCGCGGGCTGATCTGCGATTAACCGGCGTCGGCGGGCCAGTCCGGCTCGGCGCTTGTCAGGACCAGGGTGACCGGTCCGTCGTTGGCCAGGTCCACGGTCATCTGGGCGCCGAACCTGCCGGTCTCGACGCGATGCCCGAGCCGGCGCAGCGCCGCCACGAACGCCTCGTAAAGCGACTCGGCCCTCTCCGGGGGAGCGGCGCGGATGAATGACGGGCGGTGGCCCCGGGACGTGTCGGCGTGGAGGGTGAACTGGCTCACCACCAGCGCCGCGCCACCCGAGGCCGCCAGATCCAGGTTCATCCGGCCGTCGCCGTCAGGGAAG
>JBAPOS010000260.1:0-2212 GCA_049279755.1 Candidatus Dormiibacterota bacterium
CGCCCACCCCGCCCCCTGACCAGCCCCCGGTCGTGACGGTCAACGGCAGCCTCGCCCTGTTCGGCGCCTTCAACGGCTCGGTGATATTCACGGACGCCGATTTCCCCGGTGACACGTTCACCGCGACGGTGGATTACGGCGACGGCAGCGTCCCGGTGCGGCTGCGTCCCACCAGCACGTACTTCGCTCTCTCCCATCAATATGGCCTGCTGGGCTCGCACGTTGTCACCGTGACGATCACCGACGAGCAGGGCGTGTCGGGCAGCGGTTCCACCACGGTCGTGCTGCTCTAGCCCCACGACGCGCCTCGCCCCCTTACGCCGCAGGTATAATTCGTGCCGAGCCTGAGCCACGTGCAAGCCCGGCCGCGACATTGCACGGTTCGAGGACACGGGCGGGTCCGTGAGGAGGTAGTTGTGCTGCAAGCGACTCGCGCCGACCGCTTCTCGTTCGGACTGTGGACCGTGGGCTGGCAGGGCGTTGACGTCTTCGGCACCGCGGTGCGCGCCCCGCTGGATCCCGAAGTGGCCGTTGCGCGCCTTGCCGAGCTCGGTGCGTACGGCGTGAGCTTTCACGACAACGACGTCTTTCCGTTCGGCGCGACCCCGGCGGAAAAGAGTCGCTCGATCGAGCGACTGCGCGGGGCGGTTGAGAGCCATGGACTCGTGGTGCCGATGGTGACCACCAATCTGTTCTCCCACCCCGTCTTTCGCGACGGCGCCTTCACCGCAAACGACCGCGAAGTGCGCCGCTTCGCACTGCGCAAAGTGCTGGACAACCTCGACCTCGCCGCCGAGCTCGGCGCCGGTATCGTGGTCTTCTGGGGAGGTCGCGAGGGTGCGGAGTCGGGCGCTGCAAAAGACGTTCGCGCCGCGCTCGACCGCTACAAAGAGGCGTTCGACATCCTCACCGGGTATGTCATCGAGCAAGGCTACGGCATGCGGTTTGCGATCGAGCCCAAGCCCAATGAACCTCGCGGTGACATATTCCTCCCCACCATCGGGCACGCGCTCTCCTTCATCACGGAGCTTGAGCATTCGGACATGGTTGGCATCAACCCCGAGGTCGGACACGAGGAGATGGCGAGCCTGAACTTCGCACATGGGCTCGCACAGGCGCTGTGGCACGGGAAGCTCTTTCACGTCGACCTCAACGGGCAGAACGGACCGCGCTACGACCAGGACCTGCGTTTCGGGGCCGGCAACGCTCGAGGAGCCTTCTGGACTGTGGACATCCTCGAATCGGGCGGCTACCAGGGACCGCGTCATTTCGATTTCAAACCCCCGCGAACCGAGGACATGGACGGCGTGTGGGCGAGCGCCGCCGCGTGCATGCGCAACTACCTGCTGCTGCGCAGCCGAACTCACGCGTTCCGCTCGGACCCCGAGGTGCAGGCGGCGCTGGTGGCGGCCCGCCTCGATGAGCTCGCGCAGACGACCCTCGCTCCCGGGGAGACGCTCGACACGCTGCGCTCGCAGACGTTCGACGCTGAGGCGGCGGCGGTACGAGGCATGGCTTTCGAGCAGCTCGACCAGCTCGCGCTCGAGTATCTCTACGGCATACGCTCCTAGCGGCACCCCGATGGCTTCGGCTGCGCTGGTCGGCATCGACATCGGGACGTCGTCCGCCAAGGGCATCGCCGTCGACCCGGCATCGGGCTCGGTGCTCCGCGCCGCCGAACGCGAGTACCCGGTCAGCTCGCCCCACGCCGGCTGGATGGAGCAGGAACCCGCCGTGTGGGTGGCCGCGGCACTGAGCGTCATCGCGAATTTGCGGGCGGGAGCGCCGGAGATCCTCGGCATCGGCTTCTCGGGTCAGATGCACGGGCTGGTGTGCCTCGACGCCGCGGGTGACGTGATCCGGCCGGCGATCCTGTGGAACGACCAGCGTTCCGCACCGCAGTGCGCCGCCCTCGAAGCCGGACCCGGTCTGGAGCGACTGCTGCGGCTCACCGGTAATCGCGCCCTTCCCGGCTTCACGGCTCCGAAGCTGCTCTGGATGCGCGAGAACGAACCGGATGCGTACGCGCGCATCCGCCGAATCTCCCTGCCCAAGGACTACGTGCGCGACCGCCTCATCGGTGGTCATCGCAGCGACGTCGCCGACGCGGCGGGGACGCTGCTGCTCGACGTCGGCGGGCGTCGTTGGAGCGACGAGCTGCTCGCTCAATTGGAGATACCGGCGTCGTGGCTGCCCGAGCTTGCCGAGAGCC
>JBAPOS010000261.1:0-17373 GCA_049279755.1 Candidatus Dormiibacterota bacterium
CCGCTCCCTCGTTCGCGCAAGCAGATTGTCGCGCTCGCTCGGTCGCGGACAAATTCGCTGAGTGCCCCCAGCCCCCTGCCGCCCTACACCCGTTGAGCCATTCCGTTTGGTGAATCCTGCTCAGGCGTTGCTGCGCATAATTGGGCGGGCAAGGAACTGAACTGATGCGACGTCCACTCCTCGTCCTCCTGACCGCGGTCCTCTTCTTCGTGACCGCATGCGGGTCGGCGGCCGCTGACGGAGGGTCGGGTACTCCCGCGCCGACTCCGTATCCGACTCCGTCTGGCGGCCTCAGTCACCGACCCTCGACGCCGGTGAAGATCACCCTGCTTTCCCCAACCAGCGGCGAGGTGGTTCATGGCACCACCCTGCTCGTCAGGGTCTCCATCACGGGCGGGGTGGTCACGAGCACGACCACCGCTGACATCACACCCACCAAGGGTCACGTGCACCTCTACCTCAACAACCAGCTCATTTACATGCAGTACACGCTCTCCCAAATGATCACCGTGAAACCCGGTCTCGAGTACGCGATGTACGCCGAGTTCGTCGCCCAGGATCACTTTCCATTCGCACCCCGGGACGTGACACCGACGGTCTTCTTCACCGTCGCGCCGGCCTGACCGGAGTCGAAAGGTGGTCGCGCATATCGTCAGCGGGCTCCCACTGCCGCTGCAGTGGGCTCTTGCCCTGCTGATCTTCGGTGGTGGCCTCGTGGTTTTCGCAGTGCGCAGGAGCGCGCTGCGCGTCGCCGGAGGTGTCGCCGCGCTCTGTGGTGCGGGTGGCCTGGCCGCGAGCTGGATCCTCAGCCCGGCGCTGATCGTGGCGCCGCCCTACGCTGTTCGCATCGTGTCGCCCGCACCCGGAGCTCACGTCGGCGCGCCACTGACGCTCACCGTGTGCGGAGTCCCAGCGTCAGGCGGTCTGGTTCCGGCAACGTCCTCTCAGTACTACCTTGCGGTCATCGTCGACGGCGTCCAGGAACCGACCGTCGACGTCTGGCACGTTCCCGTGGACCTCCCGGCCGGCCGCCACGCCGTCGAGGTCGAGCTCGTGTCCCCAAGTCACCAGGCGTTCAATCCCCCCGCGACGTTCACGGAGACGATCACCGTGGTGACGGGGGCGACTCCGGCCGGTCCGGGATCCTGTTGACCGACGAACGCCACGCGCACATCCTCGTCGTCGAGGACGACGCAGCGCTCCGCGAGATCCTTGCTGGAGCGCTCAACTCGGCCGGCTACGAGACGTCGCTTGCGGCCCACGGGATCACCGCGTCGCAGATGCTGCGCAGCGGCACCACCATCGACATCGTCCTGCTCGACATCGGACTCCCGTTCGTCGATGGATGGCAGATCCTCGAACAGAAGGACAACCATCGCCCGGCGGTGATCGTGATCAGCGCCAGAGGCGAGGAGTCCGACAAGGTGCGCGCCCTCGACCTTGGGGCCGACGACTACCTTGCCAAGCCCTTCGGGGCAGACGAACTGCTTGCGCGGGTTCGTGCCGTGCTGCGCCGCGTCCGTCCGCCGGACGGCGCCGGCGGGATCGTCGCGCATGGCGGCGTCCGCGTTGACCTCGGCGCACGCGCGGTGACCCGCGACGGCACGGAGGTGCGGCTCTCGCCGACCGAGTGGCTGCTGCTCGCCGAGCTGGCCCGGAATGCCGGCGTGACGCTCGATCATCGCACCCTGCTCCAGCGCGTCTGGGGGCCGCAGTACGCCGACGAGCGCAACTACCTCCGGACGTTCGCCCAGCGCCTGCGGGTCAAGCTCGAGGAGGACCCGGCGCACCCGGATATCGTGGTTACGGTCGGACGCCAGGGGTACCGATTCGGCCCCCCTCGTTGATCCTCCGTTAACGGCTTCGTTGAGATGATATGCAGCACGATGCCATCGACTGAACGGCGGAGCCTGAGGTGATGCGCGAGACCGAATACGTCATTGTCGCGCCAGGCACCGAGAACGTTCTCGAGCGTGTGAGCTGCGAGTTGATCAAGCGCCACACGTACGTCGAAGCACTCTGGGTTGCTGAGCAGGGCGATCAAGCAGTCTGCCGGCTGGTCACCGATGATGGCGACGGGGCGATCGCTGCGATCGCCGCCGCAGGCTTTGCCATAGCGCACGTCCGCGAGGTCTTCGTCGACCGCTTCCCCGATGAGCCTGGCGTGCTCGCGGCGATCAGCCGACGCGCCTCGGATGCCGGCCTCAACCTGGCGAGCGCCTACCCGGGCGCGCATGGCGACCTCGTCCTTGCGTGCGACGATCTCAACGCCCTGGAGGCGGCGGTCATCGAACGGCCATCCGGAGGCGGCATCTAGCCCATCGTGGTTACCCTATCTCGAAGCGCGACACCCTCTGACCCCGTGGGTCCACGTCAGGCGATCGTCTCCCGTATCCGTCCGGTGGTGGTGCTCGTCGCTGCGGTCGTCGTACCCGTCGCACTCGCGGTCGCGCTCCTACCGTTTCGCAGTCAGGCGCCCGCCGCGACTGTTGCGCTCGGTTTCGCCGTCCTGGTGTCGTTGCTTGCTGCCACCGGGACACGCGTCTCAGCACTCATCGCGGCGGTTTCAGCAGCACTCTGCTACGACATCGGGTTCACCCTGCCGTATGGATCACTGACGATCTCCCATCCGCAGGACATCGAGACGACAGCGCTCCTGCTCGTCGGTGGCCTCATTGTCGGTCAGCTCTCGGCTCGAAATCGCTCACACCGAACTCTCGCCGTGCAGCAGCGCGAGGACCTTGCGCACGTCCAGGCAATCGCGGAGCTGATGGCCGCCGGCGCCGGACCGGACGAGGTTGTCGAGGCCGTGGCCGATGAGCTGCGCAGTCTGCTGGGTTTGCGCCAGTGCTGGTTCGACACCTCGCGGCCGGAGCGACCAGGTCCAACCATCGACCGGAACGGCAACGTGAGCTGGGGGCGGATCTGGTGGGGTGTCGACACGCTCGGACTCCCCGGCAAAGAGATCACGATCGAGGTGGAGCACGATGTGCGACGCCTCGGCCGTTTTGTGCTGGTCGCGGAGGCCGGCACCAAGGTGCGACACGATCAACTGCTTGCGGCCGTGACACTCGCCGACCAGGCCGGAGCAGCGCTGGGCGCCGGCCCCTCACCGATGGCGCTCGCGCATCGCTGATCGCCGCCGGTCAGCAATCATTGACCGGTCGTTGACGGATACGCCTTCACAGTGAGATGTGGTTCGTTGGCCCGTTTATCGGTAGAGTAACGGCCCTTAACGCTCGAAGGCCCAACCATGGGCAGGGTCGACTCGGCCGACGGAGCGGTGACGCCGCGTATTTGTGGGAGGCGGTGCACGCCTGCCCAGGGCGCCAGCGGGCACTGACACTTCGTTGACGCAGCGTTAACCCAGCCGATTCAAGACTTGTGTCGTGCCACTCGACCTGCTGGTTGTGCTCTGTTTCGCCGGGATGCTCATCGCGGGCATCCTCATGGTCGCCGGCCTCCAGAGAATCTGAAGTGGGCAGCCTCACCGGGTACATCGTCGCTGCGATCATCGCGTTCATCGCGGCGATCTATCTGCTCATCGCGCTGGTCGCCCCGGAGCGTTTCTGATGGTCCTCGACATCATCGCCGTTGTCATCACCTATGCCGCCGTGGGGGTCGGCGCGTGGTTCCTTGGCAGCTACATGGTCAAGGTGTACAAGGGCGAGCGTGTCTGGCTTAGCCGCGTGCTCCGACCCGTCGAACGGATCACCTACAAGATCATCGGCGTCGACGAGGAGCGCGAGCAGGGGTGGATCGCTTACACGGTCTCGATCCTTGCGGTCGCGCTGGTGAGCACGGCGTTCACCTACCTGGTGCTGCGTTTCCAGGACCATCTTCCCCTCAACCCGCAAAACCTCCCCGGCGTCCCGGCACCGCTCGCGTTCAACACCGCGATCAGCTTTGCCACCAACACCAACTGGCAGAACTACACCGGCGAGACCACGATGAGCTACTTCTCGCAGATGGTCGCTCTCGTGCTGCACAACTTCTTGAGCGCCGCGATGGGCATGGCAATCGCCATTGTGGTCATCCGGGCGATCGCACGGCGCACCATGAGCACGCTCGGCAACTTCTGGGTCGACACGGTGCGCGGCACCCTTTACGTGCTGCTGCCGATCAGCGTTGTGATCGCCCTGATCCTGGTCGCGGATGGCGCCATTCAGAACTTCAGCGGCTACTCGATCGTGCACACACTCACAAACGGGATTCAGACGATCGCTCAGGGGCCGGTTGCGTCGCAGGAGGCCATCAAGGACCTCGGGACCAACGGTGGCGGCTTCTTCAACGCCAACGCCGCCCACCCATTCGAGAATCCCAACGGCTTCACCAATGCGCTGGAGATCTTCGCGTGCCTGTTGATTCCCTTCAGCCTCGCGATCACCTTTGGAAGGTGGGTGGGTCACGTCAAGCAGGGGATCGCGCTTGGTGCGGTCATGGGGGTCATCCTGATCAGCGCGTGTGGCGTTGCCGCCTGGCAGGAGCAGCAGGGCAACCCCGCACTGGTCGGGACCGGCGCGACGCAGGTCGCCTCCGCCCAGTCCACAGGCGGGAACATGGAGGGCAAGTCGGTTCGTTTCGGGCCCATCCAGAGCGCGCAGTACAACACCGCCACGACGGGCACCAGCACCGGCTCTGTCGACGCGTCGCAGGACAGCTTCACGGCGTTGGGCGGCCTTATCCCGCTGGTGCTCATCAAGCTCGGCGAGATCACGCCTGGAGGTGTCGGCTCCGGCCTCTACGGGATGGTGGTTTTCGCAATCGTCGCGGTGTTCATCGCCGGTCTGATGGTCGGCCGAACGCCGGAATACGTGGGCAAGAAGATCGAGGCGCGCGATGTCAAATACGCGGCCATTGCCATCCTCGTCCTGCCCGCGTCGATCCTCGGATTCTCCGCTATCGCCGTGCTCACGGCGGGAGGGCAGGCAGGGCCGACCGCGACGCAGGGGACGCCCCACCAACTCACTGAGATCCTGTATGCGTTCGCCTCAACGACCGGCAACAATGGCAGCGCGTTCGCGGGCCTGACGGGCAACACGCTCTATTACAACCTGATGCTGTCGGGCGCCATGTGGGTCGGACGGTTCCTGTTCATCATCCCGGTGATGGCGATGGCGGGAAATCTCGTCAAGAAGAAGATCGTCCCGGCCAGCGCGGGCACCTTTCCCACCGATGGACCGCTCTTCGTTGCGCTCCTGGTTGGAACCATCCTCGTTGTCGCCGCACTGACGTTCTTCCCCGCGGTCTCGCTCGGGCCGATACTCGAGCACTTCAAGCTCATTGCGGTGCACTGAGATGGCCTTGGCAGCCGCTCACCATCCCCGACGCCGCCGCAGCAGCGTCACCGACCCCGAGTTGCTCTTCCCCGCGATCGGTCAGAGCTTCGTCAAGCTGGACCCTCGCGCGATGGTGCGCAACCCGGTGATGTTCGTCGTCGAGATCGGCGCGGTGATGACCACGTACGTGTTCATCGCGGACATCGTGGGGAGCGCCGTCGACACCAGTTTCGTCGGGCAGATCGCCCTCTGGCTCTGGTTCACGGTGCTCTTCGCGAACTTCGCCGAGGCGATCGCCGAGGGCCGCGGCAAGGCGCAGGCACAGGCGCTGCGCCGGACGCGCACCGAGACCATCGCACGCAAGCTGCAGGGTGGACTGGGGGGCAACGAATCGCCGGTGCCGGCCATAGAACTGCGCAAAGGCGATCTCGTTGTCTGCGAGGCGGGTGACGTGATCCCAAGTGACGGCACCATCATCGAGGGGATCGCAAGCGTCGACGAGTCCGCGATCACCGGAGAGTCAGCGCCCGTCATACGCGAGGCGGGTGGTGACCGCAGCGCCGTGACCGGCGGCACCCGAGTGCTCAGCGACCGCATCGTCATCGAGATCACTCAGAACCCCGGTGAAACCTTTCTCGACCGCATGATCTCGCTTGTCGAAAGCGCTTCTCGACAGAAGACACCGAATGAGATCGCGCTCAACATTCTGCTCGCGAGCCTCACTCTCATCTTCCTCATCGCGGTGGTGACGCTGCAGCCGTATGCCGTTTTCTCGGGCGCCTCGATCGAGGTCGTGGTGCTCATCGCCCTGCTGGTCTGTCTCATCCCGACCACGATCGGGGGTCTGCTGAGCGCCATCGGCATCGCCGGGATCGACCGCCTGCTGCAGAAAAACGTGCTCGCCATGTCGGGTCGCGCGGTCGAGGCCGCAGGCGACGTCGACACGCTCCTCCTCGACAAGACCGGGACGATCACCCTGGGCAACCGGCAAGCTACGGAGTTCCTTCCCGCCCCCGGTGTGACCATGGAGCAACTCGTGCGCGCTGCCGACCTGGCAAGCCGCGCCGACGAGACACCGGAGGGGCGCTCGATCGTGGCCCTCGCACGGCGCTTCGGCGCAACCGAAGATGCCGGTGACTCGGGTTGGACATTTGTGCCATTCACGGCGGAAACGCGGATGAGCGGCGTCGACCAAGGTGCCGAGAGCATTCGCAAGGGGGCGGGCGACGCAGTGGCGGCGTGGTGTGCCCAGGGAAAGCCGGTTGATGGCACCGTCCCCGAAAGAGTGAACGAGCAGGTGGAGGTCATAGCTCGGAGCGGAGGTACGCCCCTCCTGGTAGCAGCGAACCACGTTGTGCTCGGCACGATTCAGTTGAAGGACATCGTCAAGCCGGGAATAGCGGAACGCTTCGCGGAGCTGCGCAGGATGGGACTGCGCACCGTGATGATCACCGGCGACAACCCGTTGACCGCCGCGGCCATCGCGGCTGAGGCGGGCGTCGACGACTTCCTTGCCCAGGCAACCCCGGAGAACAAGCTCGACCTCATCCGTCAGGAGCAGGCCGGCGGAAAGCTCGTCGCCATGACGGGCGACGGAACCAACGACGCACCAGCCCTCGCGCAGGCAGACGTCGGCGTCGCGATGAACAGTGGTACTCAGGCTGCAAAGGAGGCCGGCAACCTCGTCGACCTGGACAGCGATCCGACCAAGCTGATCGAGATCGTTGAGACGGGCAAGCAGATGCTCATCACGCGCGGTGCGCTGACCACCTTCAGCATCGCCAACGACGTCGCCAAGTACTTCGCGATCATTCCGGCGATGTTCACCGCCTACGTAGCGCTCAAGCCGCTGACCGTACTCAACGTCATGCACCTGCAGTCCGCCCACAGCGCCATCCTCAGCGCCGTGATCTTCAACGCACTCATCATCATCGCGCTCGTTCCACTCGCGTTGCGCGGCGTGCGCTTCCGGCCCGTCGGCGCCAGTTCCCTGCTGCGCCGCAACTTGCTCATTTATGGTGTCGGCGGCGTTATCGCTCCCTTTATCGGAATCAAGGTCATCGATGTGATCGTCAACGCGGTACACCTGGTCTAAGTGTCATGAATCCAGGTAGCTGGCCCAAGGAGCTGCTCATCAGCCTCCGTCTCACGCTGGCTCTCGCCGCCATGGTGATCGTGTACACCTTCGTCATCACGGGAATCTCGCAGGTCGCGTTCAACAGCAACGCCAACGGCAGCCTGGTCACGGTCGACGGCAAGGCGGTCGGATCCACGATGATCGGTCAGAGTTGCCCCCAGGAGACCGTTGCCAAGGACGGAAGCCTCAAGATCACCATCGACACGAAGTACTTTCAGGGACGGCTCTCCTACACGACGAATGCCAATACGGGAGCGCTCGAGCCGTGTAACGCCGCGAACTCAGCGGGAAGCAACTACGGTCCCTCCAACTCGCTCCTGTTGGAGAACACCAAGGCCGCTGTCGCCGCCTACACCGCCGCGGGCGTGTCCACCCCCATCCCGATCGACCTGGTCACCTCCGACTTCACCGGCTTCGACCCGGACATCAGTGAGGCGGCCGCCCTTGCCCAGGTGAACATGGTCGCCAGTGCCCGTGGCCTCAGCGCCACCAGGCTGCACGCGCTGGTCGAATCCCAGGTGCAGGGACGCATCCTTTGGGTGTTCGGCGAGCCGGTCGTCAACGTGTTGCAGCTCAACCTCGCGCTCGACGCGCAGCAGTCCAGTCTCACCGGCTGAGGCGTTTAGCGGGCTGGCGGAGCGCGCATCATTATCTACATGACGGACACGCTATCTACATGACGGACACGCTCGCCACCGCAGCGGTGCCGGCGCCGGCAGTGGTCGGACGCGGCCACCTGCGGGTGTTCCTCGGGGCCACGCCAGGCAGTGGCAAGACCTTTGCGATGCTCCGTGAGGCGCACGACCGCCGCTCCCAGGGTGAGGACGTCGTCGTCGGGTACGTCGAGACGCATGGCCGCAAACTGACCGAGCAGGCCATCGGCAGCCTCGAGGTCATCCCCCGTCTCCAAGCCGAGTACCACGGGAAGCTCATGGAGGAGATGGACCTGGACGCGATCCTAGCGCGCCATCCCCAGGTCGTGCTTGTCGATGAGCTCGCTCACACCAACGTGCCCGGCGTACGCCACGCCAAGCGCTACGAGGACGTCGAGGAGATCCTTGCCGCCGGCATCGACGTGGTCACCACGGTCAACGTCCAGCACCTCGAGTCGGTGAAGGACCTCGCCGAGCGCATCACCGGCATACCGGTTCGCGAGACCCTGCCCGACCAGGTTCTCGACAATGCCGACGAGATCCAGTTCATCGACATCTCACCTGAGGCGCTTCGCAAGCGCATGCGCCACGGCAACATCTACGCGCCGGAGAAGATCGATACGGCGCTTGCGAACTTCTTCCGGCCGGGAAACCTCGCAGCGCTGCGCGAGATCGCACTTCGACTCGTAGCGCAGACCGTCGGTCGCGCGCGTGGCGCGGTGCGCCCTGCTCCGCAATCGGTGCTCGTCGCCGTCAGCGGCCGTCAGAGCAGCGGTCCGCTCATTCGCCGTGCGAGCCGTCTCGCGAGGCGCTTCGGCGGCTTTTGCACGGTGCTCGTGGTGTCGGGGCGGCACGATGAAGAGACGGACCGGGGCAGAACCAAGGCCAGGGAGCTGGCCGAGCTTTTGCAATGCGGGTTTATCGAGCGCGAGGGCAAGGTGGCTGACGTTGTGATCGGCGTCGCGCAGGAGCTCGCTGTGCAGCACATTGTTGTCGGTGAGTCAGCCCATCCCGGCGTGCGCGGTCGCCTGCGACGCGGGCTCGTGGACCGGCTGATCGCCGAGCTGCCGGATGTGAGCGTGCACGTCGTGGCCCGTCCCGCTCCGGTGAGCCGCGACGTTCCATTAGCAGGAGACCAGCGTCCCGACTCGGACATGCTCCTCCGCGCTCTGCACGCAAGCGCTAGCAGGTCCGGACTCCGCGTCTATCTCGGATATGCCCGAGGCTGCGGCACCACGGTCGCGATGCTCGACGAGGCGAATCGTCGCAGCCAGCGCGGCACGGATGTCGTCGTTGCATCGGTGAAGACTGATGGACGCAATCGCTGCGAGTCAGCCCTTGGCGACCTCGAGATACTGGGCGGGCCGACCTCGCCTGCGCGAGAAGGAATCGTCGATGTTGAAGCGCTGCTCCGGCGCAACCCCGAGGTCGCGTGCCTCGACGATCTCGCTGGGGTCGATACGCAGGGACGGCCGATCACCGAGGCAGTGCCTCGTTTGCTGCGTGCCGGGATGATGCTGATCGCGACCTTGCATCTCACCGACCTCCGCAGCAGCGTTGACGGCATGGGCGCGATGCTCGGCCCGCGTCCAGACCATGTTGTGGATGACGCCTTCCTCGACGAGGTGACCGAGCTCGAGATCGTCGACATCACGCCTTCGCTCCTGGATGAACGCCTCCGCCGAGGTGAGATCGTGCCGGCGAGCGAGGCGGCTCGGGCTCGCGCCCTCGCGTTCCGACCCGAGGTCCTCGCGTCGCTCCGCGAGCTGGCCTTCCGAATCCTCGCCGAACACACCGATCGCCGCCTGGTCGCGTACATGCGCGACCGCGGGATCGAGACGCCCTGGGAGGTGAAGCCGCGGGTCATGCTCTGTGTGCCGCCACGTTCCGGCATGGAGGACGTCATCGCCAGCACCGCGGCGCTTGCGGCTCGGCTGGACGGCAAGATGACCGCTGTCACGGTTCGCGATCGCAAGCGCTCCGAGCAGGAGATGCAACTCCTCGGTACCTACGCCGCCCTCACGCACCAGGCCGACGGGACCTTTGTGACCCTGTACGAGAGCGACCCGGCGAAAGCGCTGACGCAATACGCACGCAAGATCCTCGCCACCGAGATCGTGGTCACGCGCGGCCGCGGACGTCGCGGGACGCTGCGCAAGCTGATCGAGCTTCTGACCGACGTGGACATCCACGTTCTCGCCACCCCGCACGAGGCCGCAGCAGCCTGAGCAGTCGTGCTCGACGCTTTGGGATCTCCTAGGAAACGCCCGCCGGGTCGGTGACTGCCGGATCCGTGTGAACCGCCTCGACGGGACTGGCAGGGAGCGTGAAGGCGAAGACGGCGCCACCGCCCGGCTCGGGGTCGTCCAGCCAGATGCGCCCCGCGTGCGCTTCGATGATCCCGCGGACGATCGCAAGCCCGAGGCCGGTGCCCTCTGCCCCGGACTGCTCGTCGCGGACGAAACGCTCGAAGACGCGGTCGCGCAAGGTGGCGTCGACGCCGGGGCCATGGTCGATCACACGGGTCACGATCGTTCCGCGGGCCCCGGGGGCGACGTGTATCTCGATCGGTGACGACGGAGGGGCGTAGCGGTCGGCGTTGATGAGCAGGTTGTCCAGAACCTGCCCGATCCGGTCCCAGTCGGCGACAGCCTCGAGCGGACCCCGCTCGGTGGTGACGCGGACGGCGCGGGTTGGACGGATCTGCTTGAGGCGGCCCACCGCCGCCTCAACCGCATCGCCGACATTGATGTCCTCAAGGCGGAGTTCGAGCGCGTGGCCCTCGATGCGAGCGAGGTCAAGCATGTCGCCGACCAGCCGATCGAGCCGGCGGGACTGGGTGACGATGCCCGACAGACCGTCGCGAACGGCCCCGGAGACATCGCTGCGCCCTTGAAGGACGGTCGCGCCCGTGAGGATGCTCGCCAGGGGCGTGCGCAACTCGTGGCTCACGTTCTGCAGGAGCTCGCGGCGCACGCGGTCGGCGTCTCGCAGCGCAGAGATCTGCTGCTGTGTTTGCGCCAACCGGACCGCCGTGCGCGCCGACGCCGCCTGCTCGCGGTACAGCCGCTCGAGCTCGGCATTCGCTTCGGCGAGTGTTCGGGTCAGCCGGTGCGCCTCAATCATCGCGCCCCGGCGAAGCGCTGCGACCCCGCCGACGGCGCTCGCGGTTGCAAAAAAGATGACCAGGTACAGAACATCGCTCGGGTTGGCCAGGCTGAGGCTGTCGACCGGTGGGAGGAAGAAATAGTCACCGAGGACCGATGACAGCGCCGCGGCGACGAGCGCCGGTATGAGGCCGGTGAGCAGCCCGAGCGAGGCGACAATCCCCAGGTACAGAAAGACATATGCACGCGCCTCCGACGTCGGCAGCCGCGCCAGTATCAGGGTCAGGAGCGGCGGGCTCACAACCGCGATGACGATGCCGATGACGAGCACGCGATCGGTGCGAAGGCGGGTCATCTCACGGGTCGGCCAGCTGCCGGTTGAGTGCATCCACAAGGCGGCTCGACGCCGCCTGCAGGCCATGCTCGGCCATCAGGGTGTTGAGTGCTGCGGGATCGACTGGGTAGCGGGTGCGCCGCCCCTCTGGTAGCTCGATCGCGAGGTCGGGGACAGGCGGCACCACCTGGCTCGCTCTGGTGAGGTAGTCCTGATCGTGCTCGCTGAGCCGCCGGGTCTCGAGGAGCGCGGCCACACCGCCGTGCTGGCGGATCATCGATGCGGCTGCAACTGCGCCCACGCCTTTCAACCCGGGCAACCCGTCCGACGGATCGCCGCGCAGCATTGCGTAGTCCGCGTAGCGACGCCCGGGGATCCCGTAGCGACGTGTGACCTCGGACTCGTCGACGAGGGCCCACGCGCCCTTCTCAGGGTAGAGCACCGTGACCCGCGGGTCCTCGACGAGCGCGAACAGGTCGCGGTCACCGCTGACGATCTCGACGGTCCCGCCGGCCTTCGCCGTCCAGGTCGCGATGACGTCCTCTGCCTCGTATCCCGCCACACCCAGCGCATCGATGCCGATCGCGGCGAGGAATGCGTCGATGACCGGCATCTGCGGGATGAGCGCCGGAGGGATGGGTTCCGCGACGCGCTGGGCTTTGTAGCCCGGGATCAGGGCGACCCGCCAGTCCGGGCGCCAGTCGGCGTCGCTCGCCACGGCGATGTGCTTCGGCTGCCTGGTTCCCGCCAGCCGCGTCAACGTCTCGAGGAACCCCCGCGCGGCATTGATCAGCGTTCCGTCTGGGGACCGCACCGTCTTGGGGACGCCGTAGAACGCGCGGAAAATGAGGCTGGACCCGTCGACGAAGAGCCAGTCGCAGGACACGGATCGGCTACCGGAACCCATTCATGAGAGCGGCCATCGTAGCGTCCGCCGCCGCGCTTCTCCGGGCCTATCTGCGACGCTGCACGTATGGGATCCGACCTCCCGGAGTTGCTCGTCCCGGACGCGGCCGCGTGGCGAGGGTGGCTCGCCGAGAACCATACAAATCCTGCCGGGGTTTGGCTCGTGCTGTCCAAGAAGGGCGCCACCGTGCCCACCGCGCTCACGTACGCCGAGGCGCTCGAAGAGGCGCTCTGTCACGGCTGGATCGACGGCCAGGCGGCGCCGCGAGATGACGCGACCTACCGGCAGCGGTTCACACCTCGAAGGACGCGCAGCAACTGGTCGGCGCGCAACGTCGGGATCGTGAGCCGGCTGCGTTCAGAGGGCCGGATGGGACCCGCCGGGGAGGCTGAGGTCGAGCGGGCGCAGCGCGACGGGCGCTGGGACACCGCCTACTCGGGCTCGGCATCCAGCGAGGTGCCGACCGACCTCGCCGCGGCGTTGGCAGTGCAGCCGGAGGCGCAGGCGATGTTCGACATCCTGACCAGGCAGAACCGCTACGCGATCCTCTATCGCGTCGGCAGCGCGAAGCAGCAGGCGACCCGCGAGCGACGTATCGATCAATTCGTCACCATGCTCGCTCGCGGCGAGACCATCTACCCGCAGAAGCGAACGCTGTGACGCCGAGCCCCGGCTACGGCGTCGGGGGAGGCGGCGCCAGCGGCGCGGCGCCTTCGGGCGACGGCAGCTGAGGCGGTGGGCCCGATGGGGGCTCACCGAAGGACGGAAGGCTGAACGGGGCGGCCGCCACGGGCGCGTCCGGTGGTGCGCTCACCATGGGCGGCGGTTCCACCGGGGCGGTCGTCTCCGGGCTATCGAGCGGGGGCGGTTCCGGGGGCGCCGGCGGCGTCTGCAGGTTGTTCACCTGACGCTGGACCGCGTGCTGCGCGTCCTGCGCCGCCTTCTTCACGTCGTCGAGAAAACCCATATCCATGCCCCTCGTGGATGCGGCTTGCTTTCGCACAGCATATGAGGGTCGCGGTGCGGAGTGTGGGTGACGATGAGCTCGTGCGGCGGTGCGCAGCCGCTGTTCGACAGCGTGAGCGGCAGAAGCGCTACGCGATCCTCTTCCGGATCACTGACGCCAGGCTGCCCGCGACCCGCGAGCGGCGCGTCGACCAGCTGGTCGCGATGCTGGACTGCGGTGAGACGGTGTATCCGAAGACGCGAACCCTCTGAGGGTCGTCTCTCCGCCGCTGCCAGGTGGTGGCGAGCTGCGGGTTGGCGACATACCGGGTGGTATGCGATGGAGCGCTGAGGAGCTGGCGCAGGTGCCGGTGCGGCATGGTGACCTGGGCGATGAGTATCGACAGGACGAACACCGACATGTTGGTGGTCGCCGCCCCGGGTCCGGTCGATCCAGTCGCGTGGAAGATCAGGGCGATCACGGCGACGAACGCGCCGATGATCGTCTGCCTCGAAAAGAACCTCGCGACGCTGTCGGCACGCCCAGCGTCGACGCGACCCTCTGCGGATTGACGGACGAGGCCCCCCTCCATGCGACCAATCGTACCGAAAGCGTCACCAGTATGCAACTGGCCGTCACCCGATCAGCGCTCCTGGATCCTTGCCGAGCCTTAGCGAGCCGTTACCGGATGCACAAGACGGCCTTAACGCTCGCCCGATCATCTTGGGGCCTCGAAGACGGCAGGGCTTCGTAGAGGAGGAACCATGACCAGACGGCCACTGATCACGCTGGCGCTGGCAGGGACGGCCACGATCGTCAGCGCATCGTTCGCCACCGCGGCCGGGGTGAGCGCAGCATCGACGGTGAACAACAGTGCGAAGACGACGTTGCCGATCAAGCACGTCGTCGTCCTGTTTCAGGAGAACGTCTCCTTCGACCACTACTTCGGCACCTACCCAAAAGCGAGCAACGCCGACGGACAGCCGTTCAAGGCGAAGCCGGGAACACCGACGGTGAACGGCCTCACCCCTGCGCTCCTGACGGCAAATCCGAACGGGGTAAACCCCAAGCGACTCGGCGCGGCCAACGCACTGACGTGCGACCAGGATCACGACTACACACCCGAGCAGCAGGCGCTGGATGGGGGCTTGATGGACAGGTTCCCCACCTATACGCAGGTCGAGACTTGCTCGCCGCCTGACACCGCCCCCCCAGGGCTGGTGATGGATTACTACGACGGGAACACGGTGACGGCGCTGTGGAACTACGCGCAGCGCTTCGCCATGAGCGACAACAACTTCGACACGACCTTCGGCCCATCGACACCCGGTGTGCTCAACCTCGTGTCCGGTCAGACCCATGGAGCCACGCCGGCCGTGCTCGCCCAAGTCACCGACAACGGCACGATCTACGGCGACGCTGATCCGACCTTTGACGAGTGCTCGTCAGGCTCGACGGTCGCCATGTCAGGGAAAAACATCGGCAACGAGCTCAATGCCAGGCACGTCACATGGGGATGGTTCCAGGGCGGCTTCACTCCGACCGGCCAGGTCAACGGCACAGTCGTGTGCGGCGCGAGTCACACCAACATCGGCGGCGCATCAGTGACGGATTACAGCGCTCACCACGATCCGTTCCAGTACTACGCGAGCACTGCCAATCCTGCGCACCTTCCGCCTGCGACTGAGGCAGAGGTCGGACACCCTGGACAGGCGAACCATCAGTACGACCTCAGCTACTTCTACAAGAGCCTGACCGATGGCAACCTGCCGGCGGTGAGCTTCGTCAAGGCGCCGCGTTATCAGGATGGCCACGCCGGCTACTCGGATCCGCTAGACGAGCAGACCTACCTCGTCAACACGATCAATGCGATCGAGCAGTCCAAGTTCTGGAAGTCCACGGCGATCGTGATCGCATACGACGACTCGGACGGCTGGTACGACCAGGTGATGCCGCCTATCGTCAACTCGTCGACGTCGGTCGAGGATGCGCTGACGGGAACCGGGCAGTGCGGCACCGGAACACCCGCCGGTGGGTTCGAGGATCGCTGCGGCTACGGACAGCGCCTGCCGCTGCTCGTGATCTCGCCATACGCGCGCACGAACTCCGTCGACAACTCGCTCACCGACACGACCTCGATCCTCCGTTTCATCGAGGACAACTGGTCGCTGCCGCGCATCGGTGGCGGCTCGTTCGATGCGCTAGCCGGCAGCATCGACGCCATGTTCAATTTCAGCGATCGGGATGCGAGTCCATTGATTCTCAACCCGGCAACCGGTGAGCCCGCGGTCTAACCCACACCGCGAGGCATCCTCCTACGAGAGCGGGGCGCGTCGGCGCTCCGCTCTCTTCATGACCGCGTAGTGGCCAGGCTCACGGCGACGGCGGCGCACCCGTCACCTGGGGAGTCAGCGAGGTCCAGCTCTTGCCGCCATTCAGGGTCTGCATGAGGTCAGGCCCCCAGACGACCTCGCCCGGCCACGAGGGCGCCGCCCAGCCCAGCTGTGTGGTGATGAAGTCAAAGCTGAGGCCGCCGAGATTCGTTCTCGGAGAGTAGCCGGACGAGGCGTTGGCCGGAGCGCTCTGCAGTGAAGTCCACGTGATCCCGCCGTTGTGCGTGACCCAGAGGTCAGGCTCACCCGCAGGACCGGCGTTCATTGAATCAGCGATGAGGAGCCAGCCGTCATCGGCGTTGATGAAGTCGAGCGCTTGAGGAGCGAATTCCGGAGTCAATCGCGGCTTCCAACTCAGCCCTACGTTGGTTGTTAGGTACAGAGTCGCCACCGGTCCCTCTCCGGGAGCGCTCATCAGCATGGCGCCGTCCTCTGACGAGGTGAACTGCGGCGGAGACGTGTACGGTCCATCGGAGCTCGGAATCGACGCCGGCAGCGTTTGTACACGCCAGCTGAGACCGCCATCGTGAGTCACCGCGAGATAGGGAGCCACCCCGCCGCAGTACCCGGTGATCCAGCCGGTGCTCGCATTGGCGAAGGATGCCGGCTCGAAAATGGCTGCTGGCGCGAAACTGTGGCAGTTGGCCGGGATGTTCCCGGAGCCCGGAACGGTGAAGTCGGTCCAGGCAGCCTGGTGCCAGACGCTGCCACCGTCGACCGTCCGGTACAGAAGCATGCCGGTCATCCCCGAGTTCCCTGTCGGAGCGGACGTTCCTACCGACCACCAGCCGTCCTCCGGATCCACGAAGTCGAGACCTCCCTCACCTGCCAGCACGGTCCTATGAATCGTGAAGCTCCCCTGCTTGACCCAGCTCGCGCCGCCGTCAGCTGTTGACCAGGAGTCCACCGTTGTCTGATTCACCGCAGAGCCCGTGGACAACAGGCGAGCGCTGTCCGCGCTGACGTATGCGACCGCGGTGACAATCTGGCCCGCAGGCAACCGAGGTGAGGCAACCTTCCATCGCTGAACGCCGCGGGTGGTATAGAGGATGGCCCCGTCGTCGAGCCGTTGAGCCCAACCGGTGCTCGTGCTGAACATGTGGAGGTTACCTATGAGGTTCGCTGGCGGAGGAGCCGGCGTTGGGTACGCGAAGGCGCTCGGGGTGGTCGCGACTGTAGGCGCCGGCGGGTTCGAAGCGCTAGGTATCTCAATTGTTGGTCGCGCGGAGTGGTGAGGTGTTGGTGACGCGCAGGATGCCACGAGAAAAGCAGCGAAGCAGAGGCGCGCGGCCAGCACTCCTCGACGAGGCTGCTTGATCGTCGCGACCCTCACCGCGTGCCTCCTTTGCGCGTTGCTCCAGGGTGTAACGCGAACCCGGCTTCGAACGCTACGTCGGTGACGCGGTCGTGGGCTCCCGGAACGCTACCTGACCGCGGATCACCTTCGTCAGGGTGGCGGATCTATTACGGCAATACCGTCAGCGATGTGAATGCGCCACCCCTGCTCGTGCACCGCACGGTGGTGCGGCCGGCACAGCGAGACCAAGTTCTCGAGCTCGGTGGGACCGCCGTCCGACCAGTGGATGACGTGGTGGCCATCGGTCCACGCGGGCGGGC
>JBAPOS010000262.1:0-1539 GCA_049279755.1 Candidatus Dormiibacterota bacterium
CCGCGGACGTCGACGCCGCCCTTCGCGCTGCGCAGCGCGCCTTCGGTGGCTGGCGGGATACGACCCCGCGGGAGCGGAGCATCGCCCTGCTGCGCATCGCCGACGCCCTCGAACAGCGCGCCGAAGAATTTGTTGCGCTGGAATGCGAGAACACCGGCAAGCCCATAGGGCTCACCCGGAGCGAGGAGATCCCCCAGCTGATCGACCCGGTGCGGTTCTACGCGGGCTGCGCGCGGATTCTCCAGGGGCTGAGCGCGGGCGAGTACTTCGCCGGACATACCTCGACGATTCGCCGCGAGCCGGTCGGCGTCTGCGCGCAGGTGACCCCGTGGAACTACCCGATGCTGATGGCGATCTGGAAGTGGGCGCCCGCGATCGCCGCGGGCAACACCGTGGTGCTCAAGCCGTCGGATACGACGCCGGTCACGACCCTGCTCATGGCCGAGATCATGGCCGAGCACCTGCCCCCGGGCGTCTTCAACGTCGTCTGCGGCGATCCGACGACAGGCGCGGCGTTGGTCACCCACCGCATTCCCGCCATGGCGTCGATCACGGGCAGCGTGCGCGCCGGGATGGAGGTCGCACGCGCGGCGGCGAGCGATCTCAAGCGCGTGCATCTCGAACTCGGCGGCAAGGCACCGGTCATCGTCTTCGACGACTCGGACGTCGCATCCACCGCCGAGACCGTGGCGATGGCGGGGTACTTCAACGCGGGCCAGGACTGCACTGCGGCGACCCGCGTGCTGGCGGCATCGTCGATTCACGATGAGCTTGTCGCGGCCCTCGCCGAGCAGGCGGCTGCGAACAAGACGGGCGTACCCGACGATGACGAGGTGGCGTTCGGCCCGCTCAACAACGCGAAGCAGCTCGACCGCGTGCGCGAGCTGGTCGGTGGCGCCCCGTCCCACGCCGAAATCGTCGCGGGAGGACATCGGGTCGGAGACCGCGGCTACTTCCACGAGGCAACCGTGATCGCGGGACTCCGCCAGGATGACGACCTCATCCAGCGCGAGATCTTCGGCCCGGTGATCACCGTGCAGCGCTTCGACGACGAGGCGAGCGCGCTCGAATGGGCCAATGGCGTGGAATACGGCCTGTCCGCCAGCGTCTGGACACACGATCACGGCCGGGCGATGCGCATGGCGCGGGCGCTGGACTTTGGCTGCGTCTGGATCAACACTCACATCCCGCTGGTGTCGGAGATGCCGCACGGGGGCTACAAGCATTCGGGGTACGGCAAGGATCTCTCGATGTACGGGTTCGAGGACTACACCCGCATCAAACACGTGATGAGCAACATCGAAGCCTGAAGCTCAGGCTCGAGTCAGGAGGACACGGTGAGGAGGAATACATGGCGACGCTAGCCGAGCCCATCGTCCACGGGAAGCCGGTCGAATCGGAGCTCAAGACCAACACGCTCACGCTCTTCGACACGACGGTCATCGCGACGTCGAGCGTCGCTCCGGCGTACACCCTCGCAGCGACGGCGGCGTTTCTCATCGTCGCTGTCGGCCTCGCATCGCCCTCGGCCATCCTGGT
>JBAPOS010000263.1:0-19734 GCA_049279755.1 Candidatus Dormiibacterota bacterium
GGATCGGGCGATGTTGAGGTGATCGTTCGCCGGGATGGCGTCCTCATTGGACCGGACGCACCCTCGGTCGGCCCGGCCGGCGCCGGCTGCACGGGACCGTAGAACAGCGAACCACGGCGAGCGCTGCGTCGTCGAGCGCCCGGGGGCACGCAGCGCCTGCGGCCGCCCCCGGTCGTCAGAGGTCGTCGCCCGAGGGCTTAGACCTCTTTGAACTCGGCGTCGACGACGTCGTCGGCCCCTTCGCCGGTACCGCTTTCGGCACCCGTGTCGGGAGCGCCGCCATCGCCGTTGCCCGCATGCGGCTCGCCCGCGCCGGGTTGCGCCTGCTGGGTCTGCGCGTACACCGCCTCACCGATCTTCTGGATGGATGCGGCAAGGTCGTCATGAGCGCGCTTGACAGCGTCCATGTCGTTACTGGCAATTGCGTCACGAACTGCCTTGACCTTGGTCTCGATGTCGGTGCGCAATTCCGCCGGCACCTTGTCGCCCGCGTCGGCGAGCGCCTTCTCTGCCTGGTAGGCGAGCTGGTCCGCACGGTTGCGGGTCTCGACTGACTCGGCCCGCTTGCGGTCCTCGTCGGCGTGCACCTCGGCCTCCCGCACCATGCGCTCGACCTCGTCCTTCTGGAGCGTCGTCGATCCGGTGATGGTGACCTTGTTCTCCTTGCCGGTGCCGCGATCCTTGGCGCTGACGTTGAGGATGCCGTTGGCGTCGATGTCGAAGCCCACCTCGATCTGTGGCATGCCCCGCGGTGCGGGTGGAATGCCGTCGAGCGTGAAGGTCCCGAGGATCCGGTTGTCGCGCGCCATGGGACGCTCGCCCTGGAGCACCACGATCTCGACGGAGGGCTGGCTGTCCGACGCCGTGGAGAACACCTGCGTCTTCGCGGTCGGAATGGTGGTGTTGCGCTCGATGAGCTTGGTGTTCACCTCACCCTCGGTCATGATCCCGAGCGACAGCGGTGTCACGTCGAGAAGAAGGACGTCCTTGACCTCGCCCTTGAGCACGCCCGCCTGGATTGCCGCGCCGACCGCGACCACCTCGTCAGGGTTCACGCCGCGATGCGGGTCCTTGTTGGTGAAGCTCTTCACAAGCTCCTGGATCACCGGCATGCGCGTCGATCCGCCGACCAGGATGACCTCATCGAGCTGCTGAGCGGTCAGCCCGGCGTCCTTGAGCGCCGACTCGAACGGACCGCGGCAGCGCGCCGTGAGGTCGTCGGTGAGCTGCTCGAACTTGCTGCGCGACAGCGTGATCGCGAGGTGCTTCGGGCCCGATGCATCCGCGGTGATGAACGGCAGGTTGACCTCGGTCTCCTGACGCTGCGAGAGCTCGATCTTGGCCTTCTCGGCGGCCTCGGTGAGGCGCTGGAGGGCCTGTCGATCGCCACGAAGATCGATGCCCTGGTCTCTCTTGAATTCGTCGGCAAGCCAGTCGACGACGCGACGGTCGTAGTCGTCGCCGCCGAGGTGGGTGTCACCGTTGGTGGACTTCACCTCGAACACGCCTTCACCGACCTCGAGGATCGAGACGTCGAATGTGCCACCACCGAGGTCGAAGACGAGGATCTTCTCGTTCTCCTTCTTCTCGAGCCCGTACGCGAGCGCGGCCGCAGTGGGCTCGTTGATGATGCGCAACACGTTGAGCCCCGCGATCTGACCGGCGTTCTTGGTCGCCTGACGCTGGGCGTCGTTGAAATACGCGGGGACGGTGATCACCGCGTCGGTGACCTTCTCGCCGAGATACGCCTCAGCGTCGGTCTTGAGCTTCTGCAGGATCATCGCGGAGATCTGCTCGGGAGTGTGGTTCTCGCCGTTGACCTCCACCTCGGCGCGGCCGTCCTTGCCGGCCACCACCTTGTAGGGCACCTGCTTGGCCTCGGTGCTGACCTCGCTCAGCAACCGGCCCATGAAGCGTTTGATTGAGTAGACGGTGTTTTCGGGATTGACTGCTGCCTGGCGGCGGGCAAGCTGCCCGACCAGGCGCTCGCCGGTGCGCGTGAACGCGACCACCGACGGGGTGGTGCGGCCGCCCTCGGCGTTGGCGATGACGACGGGCTCGCCGCCCTCCATCACTGCCACCACGCTGTTGGTGGTGCCGAGATCGATACCGACTGTCTTAGCCATTAGGGGTCCTCCGGGACTGATAACTCAGGATGTTCAATTGAGCGTCCGACGGGACGCCCTTATCGAATACCTCGCGCCACGGACATGCTAAACGTAAGGGGATGGAGGATTCTCGACCGATCGAGGAGCAACTCAACGATCTGCGCCGCCGCGCCGACGAGGATTTCCTCCACCCCGACGCCGTTCGCGAGGCGGGGCGGCATCAGCTCGACCTGCCCGAAGTCGGTCTGCGGGTGAGTGTCACGCGTTCGCGCTACCCGAACCGCCCTGACGGCGTCGATCAGTACGCGGTGACCATGTCCCGGCCCGAGCTGGACCGGCCTCCGGGCAACCAGGAGGTGGCGATGGTGCTCTCCTCGGCCTTCGGCGACGCCTCGAACCAGGCGGTGGAGCGGTCGGGCGGGAGCGCGCGAATCAGGATGTTCCGGGTGCCAGCGGGCGCCTCGTAGACCCGGCCCCACGCCGGTCGCTCAGGGGTCCTGGTAGCCGTCCGCGCCGATCAGGGGCACGAAGCGGCACGGTCCCAGCGACTCGGTCTCCCAGCGACCGTTGACGAGCCGCAACCGGGTGAGCTGCTCGCCGTTGGGCCCGTCGCTGATCGGCACCACCAGGCGCCCACCTTCGACCAGCTGCCGAGCAAGCTCGACCGGGAGGCGTGGCGCCGCGGCGCCGACCGCGATGGCATCGAAGGGCGCCCGCTCCGGCACGCCGAGCGTCCCGTCGCCCTCGACGACCTCGATGTCGTAGTCGAGACGGTGGAGACGCTCCGCAGCCGTGCGGGCCAGCGACCCGACTCGTTCGATGCTCACGACGTGGGCGCCGCACGCGGCCATCACCGCGGCCTGGTATCCGGAACCCGTCCCCACATCAAGTGCGCGATCGCCGTCGTGCAGCTCCAGTGCTTCGACCACCACAGCGACCATCAGGGGCTGGCTGATCGTCTGCCCAGGGGCATCGATCGGGAGGGCTCGGTCGGCGTAGGCGCGCGCTCGATCGCCCTCGAGCACGAACTCCTCCCTGGGCACGTCCGCCATGGCGTGCAGCACGGCGGGGGAGCGAATTCCGTGCTCGATCAGCGACGCCATCATGCGATCACGATCCGACGTAGCGGCTAGCCTCGGGGAGTGAGATCCAGGTCAGGCGGTGGCGTGTCCGGAAGTTTCCAGACGATCCACTCTTTCTGCCAGCGGCGGTGCAGCTCGTTGGCGGCATCGACCGCATCGTGATACCGCTGCTCGAACGTCGCCAGATCCTGTGCGTCGAGCGCGGCCATCAGCGGGTCGAGGTCGTCCAGCAGCCATTCCTCGATGTCGGCCGTGTATTTGGGGCGGGTCACCTCGCAGAGCCGAAGGAGCTTGCGCATCTCGCGAAGCTGCCAGCTCGCCAGAGGCCAGTTGGCGGCCCGAGCCGCGTAGAAGGCCTTCCAGAACCGGGCGCCGATCTCGGGCATCAACCGTGCGAGCCCGGGTTGGAGGGCGGTGAGCTGCTCGAGCTCGAGCCGCTCGGGGTTCTTGGGCTGCGTGACGATGTCTGCCATTCGTGGTTCAAGTCTACGGAGGCGCCGCGCCGGGGAACCTGCAAGGCAGTGCGCGCGTGTCAGAGCAATGAGTACTGAACTGCGGCGAACACGCTGGTCGCGACCGCTCGCGGGCATCCTGTTCGTCGCCGTCGTCGGTGCCGGGCTCGGTGCCTACTTCGGGATTCGAGCCGTTCAGGGCGCCGGGTCGGGATCGCCGGCGGGACAGCCGGCTGCGCGCAGCGGCGCGGCGATGGCCTACGACGCGGCGAACGGGACCGTCGTGCTCTTCGGCGGCCAGACCACGTCCCGAGCCCTCAACGACACCTGGACGTGGGACGGGTCGGGGTGGGCCCAGGCTCACCCGGCAACCTCCCCGCCACCGATGGAGAGCGCGCAGATGACCTATGACCCGGTCACCCATGACGTGCTCCTGGTCGGGGCTCAGCAGGTGGAAGGGTCGAATCAAGCTCCGATCGCGTGTTGGGGCGGCTCCGGCTCCTCCTCGGGTTCCTCGGGCTCCGGCTCGTCACGCTCGACGACGACCTTGATCCCGCCGGTCGATGCAGCATCCGCCGGCACCCCGGCGCCGACTGCCTCGGGCGCAAGCAGGACGCCGATGCCGACGGCGCCCCCTGGCTGCGGGACCATCTTTTCGCCGATCGCTGCGACATGGTTGTGGAACGGCAGCGACTGGTCGAAGGCCCAGGCGTCGACACCGTTCGTCGTGTTCGGGAGCGGCAGCCTGGCAACCGACCCGGTGTCGGGACGGGCGGTGCTCCTCACCAAGGGACCCTTCGTGGAGCCGGCCCTCGGGGCTGCGCAGACCGCGATTGCCTGCCCGATGCAGACCACGGCCACCCCTGACGCCCATCCGACCTGCCCATGGCCAGTTCCCGCCGCGCCCGCGTGGATGTGGAACGGGCATCAATGGAAGACGATGGCGTCCAACACCAATACGTCGTCGTTCGATCTCGTCGGTTCGTCGATCGTCGATGACGCGGTCAGCGGCAGGCTGGCGTCGTTCGGCGGCAACTTCATGGCGCCGATCCCGCAGCCGTTGCCGTGCATTGGCTGCGTCAAGGGCGTCCCGACCACGCCGCCGGCGTGCTGCACCGGGACCGAGAGCATCTGGACTGGCACGGCTTGGAAGCAGGTCGCCACGTACAAGAACGGTCCGCCGACGCCGGGCCTGACGTTCATCGGCGATCCGTCGGCGCACAGCGATGTCCTGCTCACGGCTGATGGGCAAACGTGGACATGGACCGGGGTCTGGACGCGGGCACATCCCGGCACCACGCCGCCGATCGCGAGTGGCGCCGCCTCCGCGTATGACGCGACGTCCGGTCAGGTGGTGATCTTCGGTGGCTTTGGCACCACGTCCCGCGCGACCGGCCTGTACGACCAGACCTGGACGTGGGACGGCTCGAACTGGAGCCGGCGGGGCGGGAGTGCCGGGCCGAGCGTCACCGTCCCCGTGCCATCACTCATAAGCATTCCGCCAGGGCTCCCCTGCAAGCCGATCATGGAGCCCGCTCAACCTGCCGGCGCCACGGCGATCCCGCAACCGCCGGCGGTCTGCAACGGCGTCAGCGGCAGTCCCGGGAGCGGCGGTAGCGCATCGGGCGTCAACCCGGGCGGCACCGGGGTCGTTGCGCCCTGAGCCGCCACAATGACGGCCCATGGGAGATCTCGATGACATCCGCATCGAAACCCTCGTCGACCATCAGGACGCTCAGGTTCGAGCCATGCTCGTCGACCTGGCGCTCGCCGAGCAGCGCCATTTCGATCATCCGGAGGAAACGTCGGAGCAGCTGAGCGCGCGGCTCTCCACAGCCCCTCGATTCGCCGGCGAGAACCACATCCTCGTCGCCCGCGCGGCGGACGGCGAGGCGATCGGACTCTGCTGGGTGGTGCTGTTCGACCCGGGCACGGGGCTCGAAGCGGAGATCGCAGAGCTGTACGTCCAGCCGCAGGGCAGAGGTCTTGGGGTCGCGCACCGTCTCATGGCGGAGGCGATGCAACTGATCCGCAGCCGCGCGGTCACCTTCGCCTGCGTCTGGACTCGAGGTGACAACAACGCCGCGCTGGCGGCATACGCCGCCGCCGGATTCGCGCCGACCGAGCAGACCGTGCTGACCTGGCTCCCGCTCGAATACGAGAGGTCAGGATAATAGCCGCGCCATGACACTTTCTCGCGATGACGTCGACCACGTCGCGACCCTTGCCCGGTTGGGCCTGAGCGATACGGAAAAAGATCGGCTCCTCGGTGAGTTGGAGGCGATCCTCGGTCATATCGCCCGCCTGCAGAAGGTTGATACGTCGACGCTCGCGGAGACGGCACAGGTCGGTGACCTCGTCAACGTGATGCGTGCCGACGAAACGGTCGAGCCGATCGGCGCTGCGGCGGCGCTGCGCAACGCGCCCGCATCTGACGGCACGTACTTCGTCGTCGGAGCGATCCAGGGCACCGATCTTGACGCCTAGGACCATCACCGAGCTCGCCGCCGCGCTGCGCGACGGCAGCACGACGCCGCGAGCTCTTCTCGCAGATGCGTTGGCGCGTGTCGAGCGGACCGACAAGGACTTGAACGCGTATCTCAACATCACGCGCGAGCTGGCGGGGCACCAGGCTGACGCCGCGGCGCGCACGCTCGAGGATCATCCCGATACCGCGTCGCCGTTGTGCGGCATCCCCATGGCGCTCAAGGACGTGCTGTGCGTCGACGGTATCGAAACCACCGCGGGGTCGAAGATATTGCGCGGGTTCAAGCCGCCGTACACCAGCACCGCCGTCCAGCGGCTGTTCGACGCCGGCGCTGTGTGCATCGGCAAGACCAACTGCGATGAGTTCGCGATGGGATCTTCCACGGAGAACTCCGCATACGGGCCCGTCGCCAACCCCTGGGACATCGAGCGGGTTCCGGGCGGGAGCAGCGGCGGCAGTGCAGCGACTGTCGCCGCCGGCTCTGTTCCGTACTCGCTCGGCACGGATACCGGCGGGTCGATCCGGCAACCAGCCGCACTCTGCGGCGTGGTCGGATTCAAACCGACATACGGGCGCGTTTCGCGGTACGGACTCATCGCTTTCGCCTCGTCACTCGATCAGATCGGGCCCTTCGCACGCACTGTCGAAGACGCCGCGTTGGTGTTTGCGGCAATCGCGGGGCACGATCCCTCCGACAGCACCTCGGAGCCGCGTGCCGTCGAGGATCCGCTCGCGTCTCTGCGCGCCGGCGTGGCGGGCATGCGACTCGGCATTCCTCGCGAGTACCTCGGCGAGGGCACCGAACCCGGCGTTCGCGCCTCTGTGGAGGCGGCCTTTCGCGTGCTCGAGGCTCAGGGTGCGACGCTCCACGAGGTCTCGCTGCCGAGCACCGATGTTGCACTCAGCGTCTACTACGTCATCGCTCCGGCGGAGTGCTCGTCGAACCTTGCTCGCTACGACGGTGTGCGCTTTGGCAACCGCGTGGAACGCCCGTCGCTCACGGACATGTACCTGCAGACGCGGGGTGCCGGGTTTGGCAACGAGGTGAAGCGCCGGATCATGCTTGGGACGTATGCGCTGTCGAGCGGCTATTACGACGCGTACTACCGCCAGGCGCAGAAGGTGCGAACGCTGGTGAGCCAGGAGTTCGAAGCCGTTTTCAAGGAGGTGGACGCGATCGTATGTCCCACCTCTCCGAGCGTCGCGTTCCCCATGGGGTCGCGCGACGATCCGCTCTCCATGTACATGTGCGATGTCGTGACCCTGCCGGCGAACCTCGCGGGCGTGCCCGGGATCTCGGTCCCCTGCGGTTTCGTGGACGGTCTGCCCGCGGGACTGCAGGTGATCGCGCCGCGATTCGAGGACGCACGGGTCCTGAGAGTGGCGCACGCCTATGAGCAGGCTACCGGTTTCCACACCGTGCTTTCGCCCTACGCGGGCACGGCCGCATGACCCAGGCGGCGACGATCCCGGCGGCGTTGGATCGCTTCGAGGTGGTGATCGGGCTCGAGGTGCACGCGCAACTGCTCACGCGCAGCAAGATGTTCTGCCCATGCCCGGCCGACTACACGAGCGCCGCACCGAACTCAAACACGTGCCCCGTGTGTCTCGGGTTACCGGGCGTCCTTCCAGTCATCAACCAGCAGGCGGTGGAGTACACCGTTCGCACCGCGGTGGCGTTGCACTGTGACATCCCCGCGTTCACCAAATTCGACCGGAAGAACTACTTCTACCCGGACCTGCCGAAGGGATACCAGATCTCGCAGTACGACCTGCCGCTGTCCGTCAATGGACACCTCGAGTTCCCGGTCGGCGGCGACACTGTCCGATGCGGGATCACCCGTGTCCACCTGGAAGAGGACACGGGGACGATGCATCACGCCGGCGACGTGCTGCAGAGCGCCACGTCGTCCCTGATCGACCTCAATCGTAGCGGTGTGCCGCTGATGGAGATCGTCGGCGAACCGGACCTGCGCACGCCGGAGGCGGCGCGTGAGTACCTGGTGCGCCTGCGTCAGATCCTGATGTACATCGGAGTCAACGACGGCAACCTCGAGAAGGGATCGTTCCGCTGCGACGCCAACATCTCGCTGCGTCCGCGCGGTGCCCAGGAGCTTGGCGTCAAGGTCGAGGTCAAGAACATGAACTCCTTCCGCGCGGTGCAGCACGCGCTCGAATCCGAGATCGAGCGGCAGAGCGGTGTGCTCGATGGCGGCGGCACCCTTGTCCAGGAAACGCGGGGCTGGGTGGAGACGCAGGGGCGCACCATCTCGCAGCGGAGCAAGGAGCAGGCTCACGACTACCGCTACTTTCCCGAGCCCGACCTCCCGCCGCTGCGCCTGGGCGTCGCGTTCGTGGAGCGCATGCGGGCGGCGCTTCCGGAGCTTCCGGAGGCGCGGGCGCATCGTTTCCGGGAGCAGTACGGGTTGTCCGCCTACGACGCGGCGGTGGTCACCGACACGCGTGAGAACGCCGACACCTATGAAGCCCTCGTCGGCTCCGGGGTTTCCGCCAAGCTTGCCGCGAACTGGCAGGTCGGGGACGTGGCTGCCCTGGCAAACGAGCACAGGATGCCGCTGCAGCACAGTGGCCTCGGCGTCGACGGGCTTGCGAGCCTGCTCCGGCTGGTCGGTGCGGGGACGATCAACGGCCCGACCGCGAAGGAGCTGCTCGCCGAGCTCTACGTGGCCGGTGGGAATCCCGAGGCGCTCGTGCGCGACCGCGGCCTCGCCCAGGTCAGCGACACCACCGAGCTCGGCGCGCTCGTCGATGCCGCAATCGCGGAGAACGCGGCCGCCGCAGCCGATTTCCGCGCCGGCAAGCAGCAGGCCCTCGGCCAGCTGATGCGCGCCGTCAAGGACGCGACCGGTGGCAAGGCCGACATGCCGTTGGTGAATCGTCTGCTGCGCGAACGGCTCGGGGAGCAGTAACCGGGTGCGTCTCGGACGCATGGTCCATGGTGGGCTGTGCCTGGCCCATGACGACCTGGGCGCCACGATGCTCGTCGAGGGAGGCATCCCCGGCGAAGAGGTCGAGATTGCGGTCAGGTATCGCAAGGGCTCGACGTCGTTCGCCGAGGTCGTGCGGGTCATCGAGGCGTCGCCACACCGAGTCACGCCGCCCTGCCCGTACGTCCCCAAATGCGGCGGTTGTCAGCTCCAGCACGTGGCATATGCGCACCAGGTCGAGCTCAAACGGGACATCGTGCTCGACGCCCTGCACCGGCAGCACATCGAGCACCCGGAGCCGCGCATGCACGCGGTCGACGATCCCTGGCGGTATCGGCTCCGGGGGGAGTTTCACGTCATCGCCGGCACGGAGAGCACGCCTCCCGCACTCGGGTTCAACCGGGCACGCAGCTGGCGGCCGATCGCGGTCGACGACTGTCTCATCCATCACCCGCGAATCACCACCGCGCTGCCGGCGCTGCGCGGCCTCCTCAACTCGAGCGCGACCAGCACGCTCGGCACCCTCCACCTGACCGTCGGTGAGGACGGGCAGGAGCTGCTCATCCATGCCAAACCTGCGCGTGGACTGGCGAGCGGCGCGCTGGAAGGAGGACTCGACCTCCCCGACGGCGGGCGCGTCAGCACGACCTCGACCACCCTGCGCTGGCGCGGTATGACGTTTCGCGTGACGCCCGAAGCTTTCATCCAGGTGAATTGGGCGCAGATGGACGTGCTCTATCAGTGCGTCATCGATGCGCTCGGTGGTCATGCCGGGCTGCGCGTGGTCGATGCGTACGCCGGGATCGGCGTGCTGGGCTGCCATCTCGCCGCGGATGCGCGCGAGGTCGTCTGCATAGAGAGCAACCGCGGTGCCGCGCAGCTCGGCGTGCTCAACGCTCGCGTCAACGACGTTGCCGACCGCATGCATTTCGTGCTGTCGCCCGTCGAGGATGCGCTCCCGCGCGTCGGCGCTGCGGAGATGGCCGACGTCGTCATCCTCGATCCACCGCGCGCGGGATGCTCGGGACGGGTGACCGGATGGCTTGCGCTCGCCGGGCCGGAGCGCGTGGTGTACGTGTCATGCGACCCGGCGACGCTTGCGCGCGACCTGCACACGCTCGTGGCTTCGGGCCCGTATCGCGTCGACGCGCTCGATGTCGTCGACATGTTTCCGCAGACCTATCACGTGGAGAGCGTCGTGTCGCTCACGCGGCCGGCGCACCCCCGATGAACGAGCCGCCCGAGCCCTCCGGCACCCACTGAGCGCTACGCTCAATGCCCTCGGCGGCGGCCTGCCGCGGAGTGGTAGCGTACGTCTGTTCGCCGTCAGTCGACCGCAGCCAGGAGGCAGCGTGCAGGGCACACCCGCAACCGGCGAGAAGACCGAGACCGGGGGTTTCGTTCACCTCCACACCCACAGTGAGTTCTCACTGCTCGACGGGGCGGCACGGATCAACGAGCTGGTCGACACGGCGAAGTCGATGGGCCAGACGGCGCTCGCCGTCACCGATCACGGCGTCCTCTACGGAGCGGTGGACTTCTTCTCAACGGCACGCGCCGCGAAGATCAATCCCGTTCTCGGCTGCGAGATGTACATGGCGCCGCGCTCACGATCCGATCGCGAGGGGCGCGCGGACCGCGACCCGAACCATCTGATCCTTCTGGCGCGCAACGACACCGGCTATCGGAACCTCATCAAGCTGGTCAGCGCCGCCCACCTCGAGGGTTACTACTACAAGCCGCGCATCGACAAGGAGCTGCTGGCCGAACACGCCGACGGGCTCATCTGCCTCTCAGCGTGCCTTGGTGGTGAGTTGCCTCAGGCGATCGTGCGCGGCGACCTCGACGCGGCCGAGTCGATTGCGCGTCAGCACGCCGAGATCTTTGGCGCCGACAACTACTTTCTCGAGCTCCAGGATCACGGCATCCCGGAGGAGGAGGCGGTGCGATCGGGTCTCGTCGAGATCGCGAGGCGGACCGGGTTGCCGCTGGTGGCGACCAACGACGCGCACTACATCAATCCCGAGGACGCTGAGGCGCACGACATCCTGTTGTGCCTGCAGACCGGAGCACGCCGCGAGGAGGAGAAGCGGTTCCGGTTCTCCGGACCGGAGTACTACCTCGCGAGCACCGGTCAGATGCGCGAGCGTTTCGCCGCGTACGGCGAGGCGGTCGCCAACACCGTGGCCGCCGCCGCACGCTGCCACGTAGAGATTCCATTGGGACGCAACCTCCTGCCGACCTACTCGCCGATCCCCGAGGGGCTCGACGCGGACACGTATCTTCGCGAGCTGTGCGAAGCCGGGGTGCGCGAGCGCTACGCGGACGCGGTGACCGCTGAGGTACGCGAGCGCTTGCAGATGGAGCTCGACGTCATCCGCGAGACCGGGTTCTCGGCATACTTCCTGATTGTCTGGGATCTGATCAGAGCGGCACGCTGCGACGGGGTTCGCGTCGGACCGGGCCGGGGCAGCGCCGCCGGCTCGCTGGTGAGCTACGTGCTCCACATCACCGACATCGAGCCGCTTCGCTACGGGCTCATCTTCGAGCGGTTCCTCAATCGCGAGCGCGTCCAGATGCCCGACATCGACATCGACTTCGATGATCGGGGCCGCGATCGCGTGCTCACCTACGTGCAGGAAAAATACGGACGCGATCGGGTCGCGCAGATCATCACCTTCGGGACGATGGCTGCGCGGGCCGCGATCCGCGACGTCGGCCGCGTGCTCAACGTGCCCCTTCCCGATGTCGACCGGCTCGCGAAGCTGGTGCCACAGGTGGTCAACATCACGCTCGAGCGCGCTCTCGCCGAGAGCCGCGAACTTCGTGAGCTGTACGAGCACGAGGACTGGGCGCGGCACGTCATCGACAACGCGCGCCGCCTCGAGGGGATCTGCCGCAACGCGTCGACGCACGCCGCAGGCGTGGTGATCGGCTCCGAGCCCCTCGCGAATATCGTGCCGCTGCAACGGTCGACTGCCGGTGACGGGACGGCGGTCACGCAGTACGACATGAACGGCGTTTCCCAGATCGGCCTGCTGAAGATCGACCTGCTCGGGCTCTCCAACCTCACCGTCATCGCCGAGGCGGCTGAGACGGTTCGCGCGAACCGGGGCATCGACCTCGACATCGACAAGCTCCCGCTCGACGACATCAAGACGTACGAACTCCTCGGCAAAGCCGATACGCATGGCATCTTCCAGCTCGAGGCGACGTTCGCCAAACGGATCCTCATCGACATGCAGCCCAAGTGCCTCGAGGACGTCGGGGTCGCGGTGGCGCTCAACCGCCCAGGTCCGATTGAAGGTGGCGCCACCGCGACGTGGATGCGCCGGAAGCGTGGCGAGGAGCCGGTGACGTACATGCTGCCCGAGCTGGAGCCGATCTTGAAGGAAACCTACGGGGCAATCCTCTACCAGGATCAGGTGATGAAGATCGCATCGGCAGTCGCGGGGTTCACGCTCGGCGAGGCGGACATCCTTCGTGCCGCGATGGGCAAGAAGGACAAGGTGAAGATGGCCAAGCAGCGCGAGCAGTTCCTGCGCGGGGCCGCCGAGCGCGGGGTCGCCGCCGACACAGCGCTGCAACTCTTCGAGCTCATCGCGCTCTTCGCCGGGTACGGGTTCAACGGTGCGCACAGCATCTCGTACGGATTGATCGCGTATCAGACCGCGTACCTGAAAGCGAACTATCCCCGCGAGTACATGTGCGCGCTGCTCAACAGCCGGGCCGACAACTTCGACAAGCTGAAGCAGTCGATCCTCGATACGCACGCGCGCGGGCTCGTGGTGCGCCCGCCCGATGTCAACCGGAGCGCGTCAGCGTTCAGTCTCGGCGTCGAGGAGCAGGGCGAGATTCTCTACGGGTTGCGCCACATCAAGAATGTGGGTGAGCGCGTCGCCGCGGAGATCGTGGCCGAGCGCGATGCCGGCGGTCCATTCGTGTCGCTCTTCGACCTCTGCCTGCGGGTTTCGAGCCGCGACCTGAACCGACGCGTCGTCGAGGCCCTGATCCGCAGTGGCGCGTGCGATTCGCTCGGAGAGCGGGGCGCCATGCTCGCGGTACTCGATCGCGCGATCGACCGCGCCAACACGATACGTCGCGAGCGCGAGTCAGGGCAGACGTCGCTCTTCGGCGACACCGTGGTGCTCATCGAACCCATCGTTCCCCTGGTGGACGAGGTCGAGAGCCACAACGTCAACGGACCATTCGCGATCGCGGCCGACGAGCGGCTCAGCTGGGAGCGTGAGTTTCTCGGCATGTACCTGAGCGACCACCCGCTGCGGCGGATCGCCGGCGAGTTGCAGCAGCGGGTCGACACGACCATCAACGAGTTGGGCGCGCACCTCGACGGGCTCATCGTCCAGGTGGGTGGCGCGATTCGTGACATCCGCACCTTCATCCCGCGCCGCAGCACCACTGGCCAGCGTATGGCAGCGCTGCAGATCGAGGATCTCACCGGGAGCGTCGAGGTTGTCGTCTTCGCGCGCGTCTTCGAGGAATGTGCGAACGCGCTGCGCCCCGACGCCGTGATCGTGGTGCGCGGCAAGGTCGAAGCAGGGCGTGGTGCCAACGTCTCAGCCTCAGCGCCAATCGTGGAGGACGAGGATCGTGTCGACCTCGAGCCCCCCCAGATCCTCGCCGAGGCGGTCTACGCGTATGACGATCCGCGCCTCGCTGCATGGCGACGGGACAGCACCGTGCACATCAGCGTGAGTGCAGCGCAGATCGCCGTGCTCGGAGAGCTCCGGCGCGCATTCGAGGAGCATCGGGGCGACTGCCCGGTCGTCCTCCATGTCGACTCGGGAACGAGCGTCGACGAGATCACGCTCGCGGTCGACTTCGCGGTGGAGCCGGGTCCGGCGCTCGAACGTGCCGTCGAGTATGTGGTCGGGGACAGTTCGTACCGCATCGAGATGCACCGGGTTCGGGCTCCGGAACGCGAGCGCACGGCAGCTCGGCGCTGACGGAGCCGGCGCCGCTCAGATCGAACCGAGCAGCAAACCGAAGACGAACCTGATCACGAAGATCAGGACGATGTACATGACCAGCGCGGCGATCGCCGGATAGTCGATGCCCCCGGTCACCTGTCCGCGGTGCAGTCCGGCGAACGGGGCGACGAGGGGATTGCTCATGGTGCGCACCATCTGCACCATCGGGTGCCACGGATCGGCATGGAACACCGCGAGCAGGATGCGGATGAAGACCACGACAGCGATCGCAATCGCGATGTCGACGACCAGCTGTTCGATGAGGGACACGACGGTGAACGCGGGGTCTAGGCCGCCACCGAGGACCAGTGTCTGCAGGATCTGTGCGACGAAGTAGATGACGACGATCGCCAGGATCGGCGAAAAGTCGATGCCGCTGAAGCTCGGCAGGATGCGGCGGAAGGGCGCAAGGATGGGGTCGACGATGATGCGCAGCCAGCGGACGACCGGGTGCCATGGGCTGAGCCCGATCCACGACACGGCGATGCGCGCAAAGATGAGCACCGTCAACACGGTTTCGACGAAACCGATGATGTTGAAGAGGAGCAGTTGGGTCACCGAGCCGCGGCGTGCTCCATCGCACCCGGCGGTTCGTCCGGTGCGCGCTTCTCCAATCGCGTGATCGTCTTACGCCAGAGCAGGTAGAGGAGGGGCACGCCCAGAACCAGCATGGCGATCGACGTCCACTGCGCCTCGCGCAACCCGAGCGGCCCGGGCGGCTCACTTGCGCGGAACTCGAAGAGGATCAGCTGGCTGATCGCGTAGAGCCCGACGTAGGTGATCGCCAGGACGCCTGGGCGGACGTTGCGCCGCACCAGGATCAACAGCACGAGGCCGATGCAGATGGTGCCGAGTGCCTCGTACACCGCCGCGGGCTGGTACGCGATGCACTGCGCCGGCGTGCACAGGCTGAACCCGGGTTGCAGGATCGCGTGTGGATTTGAGTACGCGGTGGCCCAGGGCAGCGTGCTGGGTGCGCCGAGGATGTCGCCGTTGATCACGTTGCCGATTCGCCCGATCGGCTGGCCGACAACTGCGAAAAGCACCCCGCCGTCGAGTGCAAGCCAGGGGTTGTACCCGTAGCGCCAGGCAGAGATGGCGAGGGTGATGAAGCCGACGATGATGGCGCCGAAGAAAGCCATCCCACCCTGCCAGAACGCAATGATGTTGATCGGGTGGAGCACGTAGTTATGCCACAGGTCGGGCTGCTGCACCACGTAGTAAAGGCGGCCGCCGAGGAGCCCGAATACGATCGTCCAGACGCAGATCTTCTCGGCGATCGACTTGGGGAGACCCCGCTTCATCGCGTACGGCAGCACGCCGAACTGATACGCGGCAAGAAACGCGACGGCGTACATGACCCCATACCAGTGGATGGGCAGAGGCCCGAGATGCAGGACCGGGTCGACGTTGATGGTGATGAAGCCGACGGGCCCGGGGCTAGCTGGCACGGCTGCCATCATGCGGGCTGCCAGTGGCGGCATGCACCTCGAGCACTCGATAGCCGCCCTTCGACCGCACCCGGTCGACGCGGTGTCCGAGGCTCGTCAGCCATGCGGCAAGCGAGTCGGCGCCGAGGTGTCGCTGGACCACGAGGGTCGCGATCGCCGTCGGTTCGAGCCGGGCGATCCAGGTGAGCAGCAGGTCGTGGAGGGCCGGCTTCCCCAACCGCACCGGCGGGTTGGAGTAGGCCGCGGCAAACCGGATGCGCTTCGGAACCGCGTCCGGTTCGGCGGGTACGACGTTGACCGCCCCGGCTCGCTCGGCGTTGCGCGCGCAGAGGTCGAGCGCCCGGCGGTTGATGTCCACCGCCCAGACGCGGGCGTCAGGGCAGCGCAGCGCCAGGGTGATGGCGATCGCGCCGTACCCGCACCCGACGTCCACCAGCTCACCCGGCGGAACCTGCGTGAGGCCGCGCAGGAGGAGGTCGGTACCGAAGTCGAGGTGCCCGTGCGCGAAGACGCCTCGGTCGGTGTCGAGGTCGAAGCTCAGGTCCGGGAGGGTGACACGAATCGTCCGAGGGCGCGACGCGACCTTCGGATCGGCGGTGAAGTAGTGCTCCTGGCCCACCTTTCCAGGGTAGTAGGCTCCGGCCGTGAGCACGTACGACGTGGCCGTCGTCGGCCTGGGCGCCGCGGGTGCGGCGACCCTGTACCAGCTCGCCCGGCGCGGGGTCCGCGCCGTCGGGATTGACAGGTTCTCACCACCGCATGTCTACGGGTCCACCCACGGCGACACGAGGATCACCCGCGAGGCGATCGGCGAGGGCGAGGCGTATACGCCGCTCGTGCGCCGCTCGCACGCGATCTGGAGGGAGCTCGAAGCCGAGACGGGTGCGGATCTGCTCACGCAGTGCGGCGGGCTGATCGTCGAGGCCGCCGGGGGCGGCGCCGCCGGCCACCATCGCCACGAGTTCCTGGCCAGCACCATCGCCTGTGCGGATCGCTACGGGATCAAGCACGAGTTGCTCAGTGCGGCCGACGTCGCGGTCCGGTTTCCGCAATTCGCGCTCGATGGCGATGAGTCGGCCTACTACGAGCCCACCGCCGGTTTCGTCCGGCCTGAGCGCTGCGTGGAGGCACAGCTCACGGTCGCGGCGCGCCTCGGGGCTGAGATTCGGCGGGAGGAACGCGTGCTCGCGGTCGAGCCATCGGGGAGCGGTGTGCTGGTTCGCACAGACCACGGTGTGGTCGACGCCCGCAGGGTGGTCCTGGCGGTGGGCTCTTGGGTGCGCGACTTCGTATCGCGGGAGCGACTCAGTTTGTTCGGCGTGTACCGGCAGGTCATGGCATGGTTCGAGCTGCGCCCGGACGCCATCGATCACACACCCGGCGCAATGCCGGTGTTCATCTGGGGCCTCAGCGACGGCGACGCGTTCTACGGTCTTCCGGCGATCGACGGCAGCCGCGACGTCAAGGTCGCGACCGAGCAGCTCGACACGGCGACGGAGGCCGACGAGGCGTCACTCGAGGTGGATCCCGATGAGCCGCGGGTGCTCTACGACACGCTCATCGGCCGACGGCTTCCTGGTCTCTCGGGGCGCTGCCTGCGAACCGCGCGATGTCTCTACACGCTCACACCTGACGCGAACTTCGTGATCGACGATCACCCGGACATCAACGGCGTGCTGCTCGTGTCGCCCTGTTCCGGTCATGGGTTCAAGCATTCGGCCGGGCTCGGCGAGGCGATCGCACAGCGCATCACGACCGGGACGAGCGACGCCGATCTCTCGTCGTTCCGGCTCGATCGATTCGCTGCGGCCGTCTAGAGCTTTCGCGCCTTCACGGCCGTCCCGTAGGCGCAGATCTCGGTCCAGGTGCCGCCCATCTCCGAGGTGTCGAAACGCATCGCGACGATGGCGTCGCCGCCCTTCGCAGTCGCCTCGCCGCACATGCGCTCGATGACCTCCTGACGGCTCTGCGCCAGGTTCTGGGTCATGCCCTTGAGCTCGCCACCCATGAGCGACTTCAGACCCGCACCAAACTGCGAGCCGATGTTTCGCGAGCGGACCGTGAGCCCGAAGACCTCGCCCAGGACCTCGGTGATCTCGTAGCCGGGGAGATCGTTGGCGGTGCTGATGAGCATTGGGGTGCCTCCTCGTGAACTGAGCGCGGATCAGGTGGTGCGTACCACATCTCGTGATACCCACCGCCGCCGATTCTCAGGCAGTTGGCCGTCACACCCGCGCTCGAGCCCGCGACTCGCGCTCGGACTCGGTCCGTGCCGAGAACCACGCCAGCGTCGCCGGGAGCACGAAGGGGACGAGCAGCAGGCGCAACCAGTCCCAAAGGGTGTTGCCGCGAAAGCCGGTCCAGCCCCAATCCAGCGCGTAGCCCCCGACCACGACAACGACGCACACGGCGAGTCCCGCCAGTCCGACCGCTCGCCACCGACCCTCGAATCGCTTGTTGGTTGCAAACCAGAGTGGCAGAGACGCGATGACTACAGGCAGCGCGAGCAGTTCGAGCCAGTCCCAGAGCGTGTTGCCCTTGAAGCCGGTCCACACCCAGTTGAGCGCGTAGCCGCCAATCACAAGGATCGCGAAGGTCACGGCGATGATGCCGAACACCACGCGCCACTCCATCATCCAGCGATGTCGGGTCCGGTACCAGATTGGCAGGGTCGCGAGCACCACAGGAAGCACGATCACGTGGAGCAGATCCCAGAGTTGGTCGCTTGGCCTCACGCCCGTCCACGACCAGTGGAACTCGTAGCCGCCGATGAGCGCGACGGTGAGTGCGATCACGCCGCACGGCAGCACCCACTTGATCAGCGGTGACAGCGGCTGCGAATCAGTCGGGCCGCCCGACCGCGCGATGTCCATGCGGGAATGATGCCGCCGTGGCGAGCGTCCTGGAAATCGCCGCGATCATCGGCGCTGGAGCGGAATTAGTCGACCCGGCGCCGTGGGCATATTGAGAGTCCATGGATCTAGACGAGCCATACCCGCATCTCCGACCTCTCGTGCCGAGCGCCGGGAATGGTGTGCGGCTTCTGGCTGCCTGACCGCGGATCACCTTCATCAGGGCGGCGGGTCTACGACGGCGATTCCGTCAGCGATGTGAATGCGCCACCCCTGCTCGTGCACCGCACGGTGGTGCGGCCGGCACAGCGAAACCAGGTTGTCGAGCTCGGTGGGACCGCCGTCCGACCAGTGGATGACGTGGTGGCCATCGGTCCATGCGGGCGGGCGGTCGCAGCCCGGGAAACGGCAGCCCTGGTCGCGCAGGTGGAGCGCGGTGCGGATGTGCGCCGGGACCGTGCGCGTCGCCCGTCCCACCGAGAGCGGCATTTCACGAGTGCTCGGGGCCCAGACGGCTGCAGCGTCCGCCGGCGACGCAACCGTCACCAGCGTCCGCGCCGCGTCGCAGGCGATGCGACGGGCGGTCGCCGGGTGGATCGGCCCCACCCCAGCCAACTCGGCCGGCGCTGCATCCCCGCCCGATCGCAGGGTCTCCGCGCTCACCGTGACGGTGAGATGGGGCCGCTGCCCGTGCACATCGCGGTGATCACCGGCACGCAGCTGCAGGGCGGCCAGGTCGACCAGCGCGTCGGCCCGGCGCTGCGAGCCCGAGCGCGTCTCTCCACGGCGCATCCCGTGACTGAGCGCATCGATCGCGGTCTTCAGCAGCGCGCCGCCTTCGGCATCGAGCTCCCCGCGCAGGACGAAGACGCCGCCGTAGGTCTGGTCGCACTCGAACCAGCGGCGCTCGTGGGCGTGGTTGGCATCGGCGAGCACGCCGTCGGGATCGAGGCGGAGCCGGGTGGCCTGGGTGAGGGTGCGCATGGCACCGGGCTCGAGCGTCTCCGCGGCGCCCACCAGGATGCTTTCGAACGGGGCCACCTGCGCCACCCCGACGTCCTCGGCGAGGTGGGCGATCATGGTGACGTTGCTGAAGGAGGCGCGACCGGCACGGGCGCTGTCGAGCGTGGCCGGGAGCTCGCCCAGGGTCCGGGCCAGGTGGACGCGGTAGGCGGCCGCCTTCACGGTCATGCCGCAGCAGGCTCGCACCCACGACACCGTGCTCACCCCGCCGGCGGCGACCGCTCCGTGCGCGCGATCAAAGCGGTGCAGGCGCCGGAGGAACTCGGCTTCGAGCCGATCGATGGCGCGCCGGAGGTCGATCAGATCCTCGCCCAGCGCGTGCGTCGAGAACTCATCGAT
>JBAPOS010000264.1:0-2372 GCA_049279755.1 Candidatus Dormiibacterota bacterium
GACCGCCGGAGCACCGTAGGTGCCCGCCCCCAGGTTGTACGTCCAGAGCGACGCGCCGGTGGCCGCGCTCAGCGCCTCGATGACCGCGCCCTGGGCGTCGAAGATGAGCCCGTTGTCGTAGATGATCGAACCGAGAATCGGCGAGTTGGTCTCGTGCTTCCAGAGCACCGCGCCGGTGCCCGGGTTGAACGCGGTCACCGAGCCACCGTGGCCCCCGCCGGAGGCGTCGCTGTTGCTGCCGCCCGCGTAGTAGAGGACGCCGTTGGCGAAGGTCCCGGACGCGATCGAGCCGTCACCACAGGTGGGACAGTCGCCCCCGTAGGCGACCGGGCTCTGCCAGATGGGTCCGGCGGCGAGGTTGTTGCGGTTGAGCGTGTAGAGAATCCCGTTTTTGTTCGCCAGGCTCAGCAGCTGATCGCCGGCGGCGTCGGTTGTGAGCGTCGGCGTCGTCCCCCAGTCGGAATCGCTGACCGCGGCCTCGAAGGGGAGCTGCCAGTGGTCGACCACGGCCATGGTGGTGGCGTTGATGGCCACGAGCGCTTGCGAGAGTGTCTGCGAGTACAGGTTGAGCGTGCCGGTGGAGACGAAGATCTTGTTGGTTGCCACGTCATAGGTCGGCGAGGTCCAGATACCACCTCCCACCTGCCCGGTGGGAACCATCGGGGTGATGCCGACCACCTGGTGGGTCGCCAGCGACACCTTCAGGAGCTGGCCCTGGACGAGCGGCGCGTCGCAGACGCTGGCGGTGCCGATGTACGCGTACAGCTGCCCATCGGCGGGGTCGGTGACGATCAGCGGGCTCGACCAGTTGTAGTAGGCGCCCGCGACCGGACCGAGGCCGGTGGGAACGCTCCACATGATCGCGCCGGTGGCGGCCGACAGCGCATACCACTGCTCCTCGCCGTTGCTGTCGTTGGCGCCGCCCACGTACACGACGCCGTTGAGCACCGTGGCGGAGGAGGTGATCCCCTGTTTCGGGGGGACGCAAGGCGGATCGATGATCGTGCCGAGGGATGTTTTCCAGATCACTGCGCCGGTGTTCGCGTTCATCGCGTACTCGTAGCCGTCCCAGGAGCCGATGTAGGCGACGCCGTTCACGATCGCCGGCTCGCCCGCGATGATGCCGCCGGTGACCGCGGTGAACTTCTTCTGCAGGAACGGAACGTTCGCCGGGGTCAGGGTGGTGTCGGCACTGACGCTGGTGCGGGCCGCATCGTGGAGATAGGTCGGCCAGTCCTGCGTGGTGGTCGCGGCTGCGTTGGCGGCCTTGCCGGCGGTCGCATGGCTCGTGGTCGGGCTGGTGTGTGCGGCAAGGGCGGCCGTGGTTGCGGTTGTCGTCCACAGGCCGACAAACGAGCTCACGCCCGCCAGGGCGATCGCAGCCCGACGGAAACCGGGCGCGCGCCGGCCATTCTGGATGCCCCCCGACACGGTGTCCCCCTGTCTCGTGAATTCCCTACCAGGCTTCCCCGCCGCCGGTGGGCGCACGTGGTCGCTCCCACAGTATAGAGAAACACCGCAAACGCAGCGTGCGCGTCGAGCGGCTCAGGGGAGGAGCGTTATCTGGCGGGACGGCTCGGGGGTGCTTGGCGCCGCGCCAGCGCTTGCTCGTAGTGGGTCTGGCACCACGCCTCGGTCTCGGTTGGGCCGAAGGGTCGAAGGTAGCTCGACGCTCGGGAATGCCAGATTGCGTGGACGGCCGGTGCCCCGCACACCCGACAGGCTCTTCCTATTGCCGGAGGGTGGTCGTGCGCCGCCAGGATCAAGTGCCGGAAGTAGCGCAGCCGGCTGACGAGCACCAAAGCAACGAACACCGCTGCGATCACCCCCAGGCCGACCATGTCCCGAGCCTACAGGCCCGCCGCCGAAGAGTTGGTGACGGCTCGGTTTCAGGACGTTGGCTGCATAGGCGAAGAATGCAAGGTATCGGTCAGCCCCGAGAGGATCGCCGTACCGGGAGCCGGACTAATCGGAAAAGCCAGTTGACCAAAGACCGACGGATTGCCGCGGCCGTGTGCCTCGTATTGGCATGCGCTGTCGTCGCGTCCGTCGCGCTATGGCCACGACCGTCGAATCGCGGTTTCACCGGTATCGCGATCACCGTTCCTTCGTGCCCCACATCGGCAGACGGCTGCCGCGTCTTCGCCGATGACATGGATGGCACACCCTTCGCTCACGAGGATTGGTCGGGGTCAACAACGACTCTCAACATCCGGCTTCCGGCCGGGCGCTACCTCATTTCAGCCGAGGGGTGCAGGGGTGAGGAGATCGCGAGCAGCCTGGTCTCGGTGGCGTCAGGCTTTCACACGGAGATCGCCTTGGGCGATACCTGGGAGATGCCGAGCTTCCTCGGGCGCTCATGCCCGGGATTC
>JBAPOS010000265.1:0-9711 GCA_049279755.1 Candidatus Dormiibacterota bacterium
CGCCTGTTCTTGACCGTCGTGTAATTGCGTTCCTTGCACTCGTTGCACTGCAACGTGATGATCGCGGAACCGCCCTTGGCCGTGGCCACGTGTCAATTGCCTCAAACACAAAAGAGACCTAGCGGCGCTAGGTCGGCGTGCAGTTTACCACAGATCAGGAAGGCCGCCGGTGGGTTGGCTCAAGATCGCCACCAGCGGATTGTGACCGGGCCGCCAACTCCTCGTCGAGCGATTCGGACTACGCTGTGACCAAACAACCGCACATCCCGGGGGAACTCAATCATGCACCCGCTGCTCCGCCCAACGAATGTCGTCATCGCCGTGCTCGGTGCCGCCGTTGTCGGCCTTGGCGCGGTGGTGGTGGTCGATCACACCACGACCGCGGCCCCTCGGGCGCAGACCGTGTCGCTGTCGGCAGCGTCGACGGCCGCCTCCTCCCTGCTGTCGTCAGGCGGCTTCGCGACTGGCGGCCAGTTCAAGAATGAGGCGTCCCACGTATTCGACTTCTTCACCACCGACACCAAGCTGACCTGGCAGCAGATCGGAGCCGACGTGCTCCGCGGCGAGACCCTCGATCAGATCGCCGGCGCCCATGCGGCCAAGGTCCATGCGGACGCGCTCGCCGAGGTCAGAGCCGGGCTTGCGCTCGGGGTGGTCAAGGGCGTGATCACGCCGGCAGAGGAGACCCGCCTGGTCAACGATGCCCAGGACGCCATCTCGGTGCTCATGGCCGCGAAGTTGAGCGCACTGCTTCCAGCGGGTCGCTGACCGGGCTGCCTCGCAGGCTCATCTGCGAGCCGCCCTCCAGCGGCGGATGGAGGAGGCATTCCTTGTCCGAATCGCCTTCCCACCACCAGCGCCCGGCGCGCTCGCTCTCTGCCGGTCGGGTGGCGCGGGTGCACGGTGCGCAGCCGATCGAGGTGTAGCCGCGGTCATACAGCGGGTGATGGTCGATGCCCCGGGCCGCGAGGTAGTCCCAGACCTCGGCGCGCGACCAGCCGGCGAGCGGGACCACCTTGGTGATATCCCGGTGGCCGGGATCGCCTCCGACAACCGGCGTCGCAGCGCGGGTGGGAGTCTGCTCGCGGCGTAGCCCGGTGATCCACGCGTCGTAGTCGCGGAGCGCCAGCGCCAGCGGAAGCACCTTGCGCACAGCGCAGCACTCATTGCGAAGCGCGACGGATCGGCGAAATTGCATGGTCCCGTGCTCTGCGGTCATCGCGTTCAGCTCGTCGGCGTCCGGATTGAGGATACGCAGGCGTATCGGATAGCGTCGCCGCACCTGCTCGATGTAGGCGTGGGTCTCTTCGTGCAGCCTCCCCGTGTCGAGGGTCAGGACCTCAGGCTCGTCGACCAGCCTGCAGGCCATGTCGATCAAGACCATGGACTCAGCCTGGAAGCTGGCCACGAGGGCGACCCGATGAAATCGCTTGTACGTCCAGGAGAGCACTTCCTCGGCGCTGCCGTGACGGAGGTCGACGATGGTCACGTGTTGGCCCCGACCGCCGCGCCTGCCGCAATGTGAAGGTTCCAAGACACGGCGCACATGATCAGGCAATGTCCTCGATTGCGGACGGATTGCCCGGAAAAGGTGGGACCAATCTGTCCGACAATGGCCAGGACCGGACGGCGACAGGATCCAGGCCGGCGGCATGATCGAGGCGGCGGCATTGAGGACGATTGGGTACGCGTCAACTCCGCTCGGGCGGGTTCTGATCGTCACGGCGGACGGCGCGCTGGTCGGGCTGTATTTCGACGGCCACGAGCGCACACCGAGCGTCCGCAACGTCGCCTCGCGCTCGAGCAAGCTCATGACCAGCGTCGAGGGCCAGCTCGATGAGTATTTCCACCGCGCCCGGACTCGGTTCGACCTACCGATCCGGCTTCAGGGGACGCCCTTTCAGCTCGCCGTGTGGTCCGCCCTCCTCGATATCCCATACGGACAGACACGGGCGTACGCGAGCGTGGCCGAGCTGGTCGGACGGCCACGAGCGGCACGGGCGGTCGGTGCCGCCAATGGCCGCAACCCGATCTCGATCATTGTCCCGTGCCATCGGCTCGTCGGCTCGAATGGCGCGTTGACCGGGTATGGGTGGGGCGTCGACAGGAAACGGAGCCTGTTGGAGCTGGAGGGTGGTGATCCGCCCGCGGGGATGGCGTCGGCGATCCCCCTGGCGCGGTCAGGCGGGTGAGAGCGGGAAGGTCACTGTGTCGCGGAGGGCAGGGCGCCCATGGCCCGCGCTTCCGTTGGTCACCAGGCTGGGAACTGGATCGTGGACGCCGTTGCCGGCACTCCCGTGGCAATTGCCGAAGAAGTCCTTGAGCACCTCGAGCTGGCGGTGCACCGCCTCCTCGTTCCAGCCGTGGCCCTGATCGCTGTCGGTGAACACCTGGAGTCGCGGCAGGGTGATGATCAGCTTCTTGAGACGATCGACGTCCACGAGGCGATCGTGCCGGGCGACGATGATGAGGGTCCGCTCCGCTCGAGCTGCCACGACATCAACGTCGTCACGCCGCAGGCAGTCGTTCAGCCACTCTCTTGCTGCCCGAGGATCGGCCCTTCGCTGGTTCTCGTAGTTGATGTCCGCGGTCCGGTCGTCGACGTCGCCCTCGACGATCACGAAGCGCTTGTACAGGTCGCTGATCCAGCGCTGACGGCTGAGCCATACCACGCCGTCCCACATCGGGCGTCTGCTCAGCAGGCGAACCTGATCTCGATATCGTCGCCGCATGAGATCGGGCGACAGGAGCGGTGTGTGGAGGACGAGGCGCTCGGCCCGGTCACCAGCTCGCGTTGCCAGTGCGCAGGCAACCGTAGCCCCGAGACAGAGGCCACCGACATCGAATCTGTCGATCCCGAGTTCGGTGAGGAGGTCGAAGAGCAGGTCCGCCATCGACCCTGACGAGTGACGCCCGGGAAGCGGGGGCGAGGCGCCGTTGCCGGGGAGATCGGGAATGATCAGGGTGCGATGCGCACCGAGCTCGCTGAACCGGCCGCCGAATTCCTCGGCCGAACTGAGAAACCCGTGGCACAGGACCAGCGGTTTTCCTCGTCCGCCGATGAGGTAGCGCAGTCGCTGGCCTCGGATCGTCGCGAAACGCTCGTCCATCAACGGACGGTCACGGTGTGTTTCCGACCGAGACCCGGGCGGCCGTTGGCGCGTCAAGGTCGGTCGCGATGTATCAATGGCGTCATTAAAGCCACAGACTGGGTCGTTCCGGCGGTCCGCTGGCGTACAAAGCCCGGCCATTTCGGATCCGCGACCATGATTCCGCTCCCACCCCTCCCCTCGCCCGCGGCGATCCATCGTGAACATGAAGGGGGGTCTGAACCTGGCTGACGTCGCCCTCGCCACCTGCTCGCTGCTCCCCGACCTTGACGATGACGAGCGCCGGCTGATCCCGGCTCTCGAGGAGTTCGGCGTTGTGGCCGAGCCCTGCGTCTGGGACGACGGCTCGGTCGATTGGGACGGCTTCCGCCTGGTTGTCATCCGGTCCACCTGGGATTACGCGGAACGACGCGACAACTTCCTCGCCTGGTGCGCCCGCGTACCGCAGGTGCTCAATTCGATCCCGGTTGTGGCCTGGAACACGGACAAGACGTATCTGCGTGCGCTTGCCGAGGCTGGGATCCCAACGGTTCCGACCACCTGGATCGGGCCGGAAGGTCTCGGCCGTGCAATCCGGCTTCCCGCCGGCCAGCTCGTCGTGAAGCCGACGATCTCGTCGGGGTCTCAGAACACCTCGCGATACGGCGCCGGCGACCGCAGCGCGGCGCGAGCGCACGTCCAGCGTTTGCTGATCGACGGCCGGGACGTCATGGTGCAGCCCTACGTCGCCTCGGTCGACGCCGAGGGCGAGACCGGGCTCATCTACCTCGACGGAACCTTCTCGCACGCCGTCCGCAAAGGCCCGCTCCTCCGCTCGCCCGGCGTTGTCACGGATGAGCTCTGGGCCCCTGAGGACATCTCGCCACATGTGGCCGACGCCCAGGAGCTGGCAGTGGCGGAGGCGACGTTCGACGCGCTTCCGTGGCCTCGAGCCGCGTTGCTGTATGCGCGCGTCGACCTGGTTCGAGACGAAGGTGGTGCGCCGCTGCTGCTGGAGCTCGAGCTCGCCGAACCGTCGCTGTTCCTAGGACTTGGCGCCGGTGCCGAAACGCGCCTCGCGGCGGCCATCGCCGCGAGGGTCGGCGAGGTCGGGAACGACCGTCGGTCTGATCCTCTCGCTGGTGGCCCGCTCCGCCCTGTTGGTGATGATCAGTCGGGTGACGAGGGCACTGAAGGTTTCGTCGGGCCCGAGCGGCTCCTGCCGCGACTTTGACAAACGAGCGGTCATCTACGAAGCCCTGCCGGATGATGCGCCGTCGGAGCGCCTGATCAGTCGGTCTGCCTTGGCGTCGCCCGACCGCCTCGAGCTCTGACTCGCGACACCGATGCGCTCGACGCTTTCGACGGTCTCAGCGTCCGGGGCGGGCGCAGCGACGCGGAGGCGGGACTGCGGATTGCGTGGACGCAGCGGGCGCAGCGTGTCGCGCGCTCTCCATGCGGCAGCCGAATCCATGAGCTCCGCTGCCACAGTGGGCCGGCCAAGCCCGAAACCTTGGCCCAGCGGGATGTTCAACGAGCGGATCTGGTCGCTCACCAGCTCGTTCTCAACGCCCTCAGCGATCACGATCGAGTCGTGGACACGCGCATAAGTCATCGCCGTCCGGATCGCGATCCGTGAGCTCTTCCGCGCCGCGTTCATGGTCAAACTTCGTGCCAGCTTCACGAATTCCGGCTCCGCCGTCTCGAGCAGCTCCGTCGTCGCGAACCCCTCGCCGAGGTCATCGATGGCAAAGCGGATACCGGCGCCGCGATACGACGTCAGCACGACACGGAGGCGGTCGAAATCACGGACACTCTCGTGCTCGCCGATCTCAAGGACGAGGCGATGGGGAGAGCGTCCCGTCCATTCGAGCAGCAGCATCAGTTGGTCCACGTCGTGGAGCGGGTCGAGCAGTGCCGCCACGCTCACATTCATGAACAGGGGGATTCCCGCGGGAAGAGACTCCGCCTGGCTCAGGGCCGCACGCCGGCACAACCAGTCGAGATCACGGATGTGCCCGGAGCGATGAGCCACTTCAAACAGCGTCTCGACGCTGTCTGACGCACCGAACCCCTCGGGCCGCGCCAGCGCCTCGTAGCCCACGACGTGCCCGTTGTTGAGATCCACGATCGGCTGATACACCGCGTGGATGGGCAAGCCGTTCACCAGCGCTCCGATCAGCTCGGTCATGGATGACCCGGACGGGGTGACCTGTTCGGCGCCATCCACGTGGCGACCGACCACGCGGTCCCGACCGCTCCGCTTGGCCTCATACAGACACTCATCGGCTCGGCGCCATGCGGACATCGGGTCGGTTCCGGCGGGAGCGGACGCCCATCCGAGGCTGATGTTGGATCGACCTCCGGGAGTCGGAACGAGGTGCATGGCGGCTCGGAGGCGTTGTGCGGCCGACGCCGCCTCAGCGGGATCGACGTCGAGGAGGATGGCGGCGAACTCGTCCCCGCCGACTCGTGCGATGACGTCCCATCCGCGAAGCATCAGCGCGAGCGTCGTCGCGACGGTACGCAGCACGGTGTCGCCGGCCTCGTGCCCGAACTCGTCGTTGACGCGCTTGAGATGGTCGACATCGATGGCGAGAATCGCAAACGACTGCCGCGGAATCGTTCCGAGGATGCGGTCAAACTCGCGCCGGTTCTTCAGTCCGGTGAGCCGGTCGGTGCTCGCAAGCTCTGCCATGCGCAGCGCTTCATCGCGAAGCGCGCCCTGCGCGTGGATGCGGGTGACGACGCGGGCCGCCTCGGCGCTGATCTCCGCGATCGTCTCGGCGGTGAGCGTCTCCGCGCTCGGGAGCGAGTCGAAGAAGTACGCAAGCACGCCAACGATGCCGGCGGCCGTGGTGAGCGGGCACGCGATCGCCGAACGTACCCCGAGCGACACGGCCGCGGCGACCTGCGCCGATGTCCCAAGCTCGTTGAGGTCCGGCATCATGACCAGCGCCCCGGTCGTGCGCACGCGCGCAATCAGGGCGTCGAGTGGCCCTGCAGCGCCGTCCGCCGCCGCATCGAGAGCGTCGAGCGTGGCGCGCGGAAAGTCGTGGCGTGCCCTGGAGTCGAGGCGTCCCTGCTCCTCGCGCGCAACGAACAGCTCACCGAAGGTTGCCCCGAGGGCGAAGGTGGACAGCGTCAGGATGACGTCGGCTGCGGCGTCGACGTCGGTGCAGTCGTCCAGTGCGCGCACCAGGGACAGGTGCAGATCCCGGCGACGCTGCTCCGATTGCTCGGTCAGGTCGCGCGTCACCAGGAAGAACCCGCGCACCTCGTCGTTCTCGCCATGTATGGCAGTAATCGAGACGCGCGCCCAGAAGCGGCTGCCGTCTCGGCGGACCTGCCACGTCTCGTGCACCCGCTCGGTGTCCACGTCCTCGACAGGACTTGCGACCGGCCATCCACGCGGGTACAGCACCGAATAATGCCGCCCCACCATACGATGTGCCGTGTATCCGAAGATGCGCTCCGCGCCGGTGTTCCAGCTGAGCACGTTTCCGGTGGGGTCGACGATCATCAGGGCCTCGTCGAACACCCCGTCCACCAGAGCGCGAAGGCTCTTCTCGCTCCGCCGAACCCCCTGTTCCGACTGCTCTCTGGCGGTGACGTCACGCAGCGTGACGAGGAGCCGATCGCCGTGTCTGCTGACGCGCATGTCGCGCACCTGGTCGATCGGCGCGCCCGCCCGCAGGACCCGATAGCGCAGCCCATCGATGGCGCACGGGACGTCGGAGCTCAGAACTTCGCGGAAGGCGGTGATCACGGCCGTCGCCGCAGGGCCCTGGAGGTTGAGGAATCGGCTTCCGATGAGACCGCCGGGCCGGAGGCGATCGGCGGTCCGCTCATCCGCGAGCTCGGCGGTGGCCGCATTTGCATACTCCACCCGGAAATCGCTGACGTGCTGGTTGCGGCCGCGAACCGGCGACAGGATGAGGACCGCGTCGGCCATCGCCTCGAGCCAGAACTGGTCGCCGGGATCCAGCACTCCCGGTTCCGGGACACCGCGTTGTGCTGCCACGCGCCAGCCTCTCCTTTGATCGCAGCGAACCGCGGCGTTGCCGTTCCTTCTGGTGCTGCATAATCTGGAACACGGTCAGCATGACGTCTGTCCCGCAGCGCACATAGGTCGATGTCAAGACGAGTCCAGACATGAACAACGAGGAGGCTGGCAGGGTCGCCTCGGTTGGTGGGAACAGGATTCTCACCGCCCTACCCGCGTCGGAGCGGGAGGAGCTGTTCGGTCTTGTTAGAAACGTCACCCTGCCCGTCAAAACGGTGTTGTTTGAACCTGGCACGCCAATCCAAGCCCTCTACTTCCCGACCGACGGAGTCATCTCCCTGGTGACGCCACTGCATGATGGCGCCATCGTCGAGGTGGCGACCATCGGCAATGAGGGGATCGTCGGCGTTCCAGTGGTACCGCTCAGCGGTCTTGCGGTGCGCGCCATATCGCAGGTAGCGGGACACAGTCTTCGCATGGACGCGACCGCGTTTCTCACCTTGTTCGAACGCAGCAGCGCGTTCCAGTCATTGGTGGACAAATACACCCAGGCGCTCTTCGGTCAGATATCGCAGGCGGCGGCGTGTAATCGCCTCCATTCGAGTGAGGAGCGCCTCAGCCGATGGTTGCTCATGAGCCATGATCGCGTCGGCTCCGACCAATTCATGATCACCCAGGAGTTCCTTGGTCAGATGCTGGGTGCCAGGCGGTCGACGGTCTCAGTTTCGGCGGGCATCCTGCAGCGTGCTGGACTGATCCGGTACGTCCGCGGCCACGTCACCATCGTCGACCGAGACGGCCTCGAGGCCGTCTCGTGCGAGTGCTACTCCGTGATCCGCGGCGAGCTCGAACGGGTCGTCAGCCGGGAGCCACACGCGCCGAGGTCGCTGCCGGATCCCAGTTCGGCCTTGTGACGGATCCCCCGTCCGGGCGGCAGTACGAGCTCGCGTACGGCAGACAACGGGCGGTGGTCGTCGAGCGTGGCGCGGGGCTTCGCGCATATGACGCCGGTGGCATCCCGATTCTCGATGGGTACGGTCGCGAGCAGGAGGACGACGGGAGTCGGGGTGATCTGCTGTTGCCGTGGCCGAACCGCATTGCGAACGCCGAATATCGCTTCGCGGGTCGGGAGTATCGCCTGGAGGTGACCGAGCCGAGAACCGGGAGCGCGATCCACGGGCTGACGCGGACAAAGCCGTGGCGAGTCGTCGACGCGTCGGACGCGACGGTGACGCTGGCGCTCGACCTGCCCCCCGACGCCGGCTATCCCTTCAGCGTTGGGATGAGCGTGACGTACGCACTCTCGGAGAGCGGTCTGGCCGTCCGAGTTACCGCGACCAACCGAGGGGAGGTGGCGTGCCCATTCGGAGCCGGCGCGCACCCGTACGTCCGTATCGCCGGCGACGGGTTGATCGACGACGCGTTGCTGCACCTCCCGGCGGACGCGACGTTGGAGGCGGATGAACGCGGCATCCCGACCGGCGACGAACGTCCCGTTGACAACACGGCATTCGACTTCCGCGAGTCTCGAATGATTGGCGGCGCCGTGCTGGACACGGCGTTCACGCAGCTTCGCGCCGACAAGGACGGTATCGTCAGAATCGCCCTCACGACAGCGGACGGCCGGGGCGGCGCCGGGGTGTGGATGGACAGCTCCCATCACTACGCGATGATCTACAGCGGCGACACGCTGCAGGACGCTTCGCGCCGCCGCCGCGGCCTGGCCATCGAACCGATGACCTGTGCTCCCGACGCATTCAACTCCGGCGCCGGGTTGATCGTGCTCCAACCGGGAGAAGCGCACACCGGCACGTGGGGAATATCCCCGCTGTAGCGTCGGGGTGGTATGAACCACCGATGACCGCAACGTCGCGTCCCTCGCTCGCACTCTTCATCAGCGAGCCGGGGCGCGCCATCGCGGACTACGGGGCGATGCTGGCGGCGGCGCCGATGATGCTGCGCGCGCCGCGAGGGGACGGCCACTCGGTGCTCGTCCTGCCCGGCCTGCTCGGCATGGACGCTTCCACGGCAACCATGCGGGCGTACCTGCGCTCACTTGGCTATGCGGTCCACGGCTGGCGCCTCGGCCGCAACCTGGGCCCGACGCGAGCGATTCTCAGCGGCATGGACGCGCGGCTCGAAGAACTGCATAGCGCCTCCGGACGGCCGGTCAGCCTGGTCGGGTGGAGCCTGGGAGGCATCTTCGCCAGGGAACTCGCGCGCTCCCGCCCCGCGCTCGTACGTCAGGTGATCACCCTCGGGAGCCCCTTCGGCCTCACCGACCCGCACGACAGCCGTGCTCACTCGGCCTACCGCCGGCTTGGCGGCCTCCATGTCAGCCCTGCTTCACTGCCCGATCGCGAGCGGCTGTCACGGCCGATCCCGGTGCCCAACACCGCCGTCTATTCGCGTCTCGACGGTGTTGTCCCATGGCGTGCGTGCATCAACAACACCGGACGGCACCGCGAGAACGTCGCCGTCTACAGCAGCCACCTCGGGATGGGACACAACGCCGCCGTGCTCTGGGTCATCGCCGATCGCCTCGCGCAGCCCGAGGGGTCGTGGCAGCCATTCCGGGCACCGCTCCTTGCCCGTCACCTCTTCCCAGAGCGTGCC
>JBAPOS010000266.1:0-20713 GCA_049279755.1 Candidatus Dormiibacterota bacterium
AGTTCAAAGAGGTCTAAGCCCTCGGGCGACGACCTCTGACGACCGGGGGCGGCCGCAGGCGCTGCGTGCCCTCGGGCGCTCGACGACGCAGCGCTCGCCGTGGTTCGCCGTTCTACGGTCCCGTGCAGCCGGCGCCGGCCGGGCCGACCGAGGGTGCGTCCGGTCCAATGCGGACGCCATCCCGGCGAACGATCACCTCAACATCGCCCGATCCCCTCTGCTGAATCAGCAGGTGGTGATCCGCGAACCCCCTCACGGTGACGAGCCACGGCTGATTGGGTGCCGCGGTTGTGTTGACGTCGCTGGCCGAATGACAACCGACGACTACCGTCGGGCCGCCTGCCCAGGGCACGACCGACACGGCAGCTCCGTCAACGTTTTCGATCAACAGCGTGCTCGCGCTGCCGCAGCCGCCGGTCGACATGATCAGCGCTCCGGTGGCAGTCAGAACCCCGAGCAGCTTCGCTGCGGCTGAAAGGCGCGTCGACAGCATCGAGCGAATCTTCCCACCCGCCGTCGCCAAGGACAACCAAACTCCTGGCCACTACCCGGCTGCGGATCCCCGCACGGGGCCGGCGATGGGACCTCCACAGCACGTGGATAATCAACGAACTGACACTGCCGGAACGGCTCCCAGGTGAACGCGTATATGTCCGTAGCGGTCTCCCCGTTGGCTGTGAAGCTGCTGGAGCGCGATGAGCAGCTCGCCGACCTGGCGCGGCATCTCGACGCCGTCGCCTCGGGAAAGACCGGCCGGCTCGTGCTGGTGAGCGGAGAGGCCGGAGTCGGCAAGACCGCCTTGCTGCGAGCGTTCGGCGACTCGGCGTCCGCGTCAGCCGGTCTCCTCTGGGGATCATGCGATCCGCTGCTCACGCCCCGTCCCCTCGGTCCGCTTGGCGATATCGCGCTCGCAACCGGCGGACGCCTGGCGCAGCTTGTGACCGGCGGCGCGCGCCCGCACGAGGTTGCCGTCGAGTTGCTCGACGAACTGCGCAGTCGAGCGCCACTCATCGTCGTGCTCGATGACATGCACTGGGCAGACGGCGCGTCGCTCGACGTGCTGCGAATCGCCGGTCGGCGTATCCAGAGTGTCGCTGCGCTGGTGATCGTCAGCTACCGCGATGACGAACTGGATCGCTTCCACCCGTTGCGTCGTGTGCTCGGCGAGATCGGCCCCGGCATGTCGATTGCCCGGCTGCACGTGTCGCCGCTTTCGCCGCGGGCTGTGGCGGCGATGGCGGCTCCGTTCGACGTGGACGCCGCCGCGCTGTACCGGCGCACGGGGGGAAATCCCTTCTTCGTGACCGAGGCGCTCGCGGCCGGCGCCGCAACGGTCCCGGAGAGCATCAGAGACGCTGTGCTTGCTCGCGTGGCGCGCCTGAGCTCTGTCGCTCGTAGCCTCATCGATGCGATCGCAATCGCGCCGCCATCGGTGCCGCTGCCGCTCCTCGAGACGACCACCGGAGACGCTATCGACGCTCTCGACGAGTGCATCGCATCGGGAGTCGTTGTCATGCGGGCCGGCGAGATCGCCTTCCGCCACGAGTTGGCGCGTCTCGCTGTCGAGGCGGAGATCGGCCACCAACGACGGCGGGTGCTCCATCAACGAGCGTTGACAGCTCTGACCTCTGCGCTCGCGGGGACTCCCGACGTGACCAGGCTGGCGCACCATGCCGAAGCGGCGGGCGACGCGGCGGCAGTGCTGCGTTACGCGCCGGAGGCCGGTATGGCTGCCGCCCGAGCGGGCGCGCACCGCGAGGCGGGCGCGCAGTACGCGCGAGCACTCCGGTTTGCTCGCGACCAACCGGCCGACGAGCGTGCCCTTCTGCACTCGCGTCGGGCAGAGGAGTGCTACCTGATCGGTGCCTTCGACGACGCCATCAGGTCACGTCGCGAGGCGCTCGAGTGTTATCGCGAGGCCGGCGACCGCGTCGGGCAGGCGGATGCGCTGCGCGCGATGTCGTCGAATCTCCGCTGTCACGGCCAAATCGCGGAGGCGGAGGAGACGGCCCGTGAAGCCATGACCATTCTCGAGGCGCTCCCACCCGGTCGAGCGCTTGCCATGGCCCAGGCGACTCACGCCATGCTCGCGATGAACGCCGAGGACCGGGACGCCGCGCAAGTGTGGGGTGACCGTGCACTGCGGCTCGCCGAGCAGCTTGACGACCACGAGACGCTGGTGCACGCCCTCAACACAGTGGGCACGGCCGCGTACCTGACTGGAAGCGAGGAGGGACTCAACAGGCTGTTGCGCAGCCTCGACCTCAGCAAGCGGTGGCACCTCGAGGAGCATGCCGGACGGGCCTACATCCATCTCGCCTGGGCATCGGTCCGCATCCGTGCATTCGAAGCAGCGGAGCACTATCAGCGTGAAGGGCTCGAGTACTGCCTCGAGCACGGACTCGATGGCTGGGGCTACGAGATCGCGAGCCACGCGGCCTATCGCCTGCTCTGCCAGGGGGCTTGGGATGAGGCTGTTGAAACGGCCGCGTCGGTCGTCCGCAACGCGGAGACCAACGCTGTAGCCCAGACGATCTGCCGCTCGGTCATCGCTGTGGTGCGCGCCCGGCGGGGCGACCCGGATCCGCACTCGCTGCTACGTGAGGCGCAGGCGATCGCGGCCCCGACCGGCGAGCTCCAGCACATGACCTTGCCTGCCGTCGCCGCTGCCGAGATCGCCTGGCTTGAGGGCGGGGAGACGGCAGCAACCACTGTCGTCGCGGCCACCGACGGGCCGCTGGCGATCGCCCAGAGTCGCGAGGTTCCATGGGTAGTCGGCGAACTCGGAGCCTGGCGGCGGCGCACCGGCGCACCCGCGGTGCGGCCCGAGACCGCCACCGGTCCGTACGCGCTCGAGCTTGCAGGCGACAGCGCAGCTGCGGTCGCGGCCTGGCGGAAACTCGGATGCGACTACGAAGCCGCGGTCGTCCTTGCGTGCAGCGAAGAGGAGGAGGGCGAGAAGCAGGCGCTGGTCGAGTTTCAGCGATTGGGAGCGCGAACCGCGGCGGCCAAGGTGGCCCGACGATTGCGAGAGCGCGGCATCCGTGGCGTCGCTCGCGGTCCACGCCTTGCCACCCGAAACAACGCGGCAGGCCTGACCGCCCGCGAGGTTGAGGTCCTCGGCCTCATGGCGAAAGGACGGCGTAACCCGGAGATCGCGCGGCAGCTGTTCGTGACCACCAAGACGGTCGACCACCATGTCTCGGCAATCCTGGCCAAGCTCGGGATCCGCTCCCGGGCTGAGGCGGCATCCTGTGCGGCCCGGCTCGGCATCGTGGTCCCCGAGTAGCCACGATCAGCCGCGCGGCACGCGGTCGTGCGCGTCCTGGCTCATGCCGGTTCGAGCAGGACCCACCCGGCGCCATTCCAGGACCACACCGCCACCGGCTGCGGCGAGCTCTGCGTCGGAGGAAACTCCGATCCGAGAATCAAGAGCTCAGAACGATCGGTGTCCGTGACCTCCGCCTCGATCGCGAACGGAGGTGCAGGTCCTGCGCGCGACAGCCAGGCTTTCCCGCTCCACTCCCACATGGTTGGCTCGACGCCGGCCGGTGTCGTACAGGTCGGAGCGCAATAGAGGGTCAGCACGCCGGATCGTGGGTCCAGCGCCATGGCGGCGACGGCGGGCCCACTGCTGTTCACCACGCGCCAGCTGGACCCGTCCCAGCGCATCGTCCAGCTGTGCGCCCCGTCCGGAGGAGCAGGGATGACCATGAGCAGCTCGCGCGACACCGGGTCGAAGGCCATCGGACCCGATGCGGGGTCAACCGCCAGGTCCCCTTTGCTCTGGCGTGTCCAGTGGCTCGCCGACCAGGTCCACGTCTCACCGCCGGTGTTCGCGTCGGTGCGAGTGACCAGCATCATCGCTGCACGGGCATCGTCCCAGGCCATCTGCGCCAGCTCGCCAGCAGGCGGCCCGCTCACGCCGTTATCGAGTAGACGCCAGGTCGTTCCATCCCACGACCACGTGTCGTTGACGACCTGCCCTGGAGCAAGCCTCCCGCCGAAGAGCATCACCACGCGGGTCGCGGGGTCATACGCGATCGCTGCGCCGAACCGGCCGGGCGGGCTGCTGTGCGGATGTGCCAACGCCCAGCGGCGACCGTCCCACAGCCAGGTGGTGTCGTAGCTGTCGACCCCGCCGAAGACGATGACTCGATGGATCGCAGGGTCGTCCGCTGCACTGAACCCGAATCCGAGCACCGGGACGCTCGGGACCGGCGTCGGAGGGAACGTCGGGACCCGGAAAGGTATTGGTTGTGGCGGCGATGCGGGTGGACGCTGCACGCTTGCGACAACTGCGCCCACCGCGGCGGTGACCGCGATCAGGACCGCGAATAACGCCGCCATCCTCCACCTGCCCCGGAGTGGCTGCGCCGGCGACTCGTGTCCCATCACCCACACGATGATGCGTCACGGGTCGCCCCCGGGAACATTAGACTGTGGCGCTGCACGTCGCGACGAGGACGTGCAGCGTCAAACCGGAAGGGCTGGCTATCGCCGGTCAGCGCAGAGGAGGAAAAATGCAAGCGGCAAGGACGATTCGTGTCATCTTCACGGCCGGGTTGGTCGCGGGGGCCGGCCTCGTAGTCAACCTCGGGGTGGCTTCGGCGAGCGCCAACAGCCACGACAGCGATGCGATCTTCGTCTCCCCGGCGGGAGCCTCCACAAATTCGGGGGAATCTTGCAACACCGCGCAGTACGCGACGATCCAGTCAGCGGTGAATGCGGCGCCGAAGTGGGCGACCGTGGTTGTTTGCAAGGGCACGTACACGGAGGATGTCGTCGTGTCCGCGCCCCTCAACCTCGAGGGCCGCAATGCCACGATCAAAGGAAGCCCAACGACCACGTTCATGTGCGATCAACTGGGACCCATGGGCCCGGGCTCGGCTCCCTGCCTCGCGGGCGTGACCATCAGGAGCTCGCACGTCGACGTGTCTGGGTTCACGGTCACCGGCGCGATCGGTGAGGGCATCCTCGCCACCGGCACGCTCGCCGGCGGTTCGATCAGCGACGTGAGCATCACCGACAACCGGGTTGTCGGAAACAACACCGGCGGAATCCCGCCCAGCCCCACGTCGCCGTATCCGCAATGCGCGGCGAGCGGGCAGATCCCCGGTGACTGCGGAGAGGGTATCCACCTCATGGGCGTTGCCCACTCCGTGGTCCGCGGCAACCATTCCAGCGCCAACGAGGGCGGCATCCTTCTCACCGATGAGTTTGGACCGACGCACGGCAACCTGATCGCCGACAACATCGTCACGGGGAATCTCTTCGACTGCGGCATCACCGTCCCCGGCCACAATCCGTTTGCGCTGGACGCGAGTGGCAAGCCGCAGCCCCTGGTGGCGGGCGTGTACAACAACGTGATTCGGGGTAATCGCATTACCGGCAACGGGTTGCTAGGTGAGGGTGCCGGCGTCCTCTTCGCCAATGCAGGTCCGGGCACCGCCTCCTACAACAACCTCGTCGAGGACAATTACATCGCCGGCAACCAGTTGTCGGGTGTGACCATGCATGCGCACACGCTTCCGCCCGGGATGTTCGAGGATCTCAGCGGCAACCGAATCATCGACAACGTGATCGGCCGCAACAACGTGGGAAGTGCCTTCATACCCGGCGATCCTCTTGATGGACCTCCCGCACAAGACTTCAGGACCACCGGAATCTTGGTGTTCTCAGGCACGGTGCCGGTGCACGTCACGATCAAGGACAACAGGATCTCTGACGATCACTACGGCGTTTGGCTCGGCGTCAACGGCAACGTCACGGTGTCGTCCGACGGCAACTCGTTCCAGGACGTGAGCAAGCACTTCTTCACCTTCAGCTGAACACTTCCGTCGTCAGCGTGAAGGTCGACCCGTCGCGGGCCGACCTTCACGCCGCGTTCAAGCGGATCGCGAGCGCCAGCGCCATACGGGGCAGCACGTCGCGATGGTCAAGAACCTAGGTCGGCGTGACGTTGACCGGAGTCCAGCTGTGGCCGCCGTTACGAGTCATGAGGAGTTGAAGGCCCCGTGGGTAATTGCTCTGCCCATAGATCACGACACCCTGGGTGGCAGTGGTGAAGCCCAGATCGGACAACCCGACCCCACCGTCGCCAAATGCCAGCGTGCCCACCCACGTGTGCCCGTCGTCGAAGCTCGCGGAGATGAACGTCCCTCCTGACGCGGCGGCCACCGCGACAGTTGCCGGCGAAGCCGCGACCGCCTCGAAGTCTCCGGCGAAGGGCGCGTCGCCGACTCGCTCGTAGCTGGCGCCGGCGTTATCAGACCGATATGCCGACTTGAACTGTGAGCCGGCTGCGCCTCCACCGCCGCAGACGACATAGTCGCGTGCTGAGGTCGCGGCCGCCACGCTTGCGACTGTTGCGGATGGACAGGGAAGGGATTCACGATGCCAGGTCACACCATCGTGGCTGCGATACAGGGTGGAGAGAGCGGTATCTCCCTGTGTGGTCACGATCGCCGGATGCAACATCACCCAGACGACTCCCTGAGCGATGGAGATCTCCCCCCCGTAGCCGGCCTGGCCGGTGGTGACACCGGGCACCAGATGCCAGGCGTCCGCGTTTGTCGGGCTCTGGAAGAGGGCGACCGGTCCGTAGGTGTCAGGGTCTCTCCCCTCGGCGATCACGGCATACACTCGCCCACCCGCCGCCTCGAGCGCGGTGACGGAACCTCGTGGTGAGCCGGCACCGGGAAACGCGACCCGGTTCCACGATCGACCCGCGTTGTGGGTCGCGAATAAGAGTGGACCTGAGATCCACCCGTCTTGACTGTCGGCAAACCGCAGGTGCCATTGCGGGGCCGTCGAGATCCCGGACAGGTTCGAGCCTGTGACCCACGTCCAGGTGATACCTGCGTCCACGGTCTTCGCAAGCCGCAGGCACGACGCCTCGCCGCAACGAACGAGCCCGAGCACCCAACCGACAGACGGAGAGATGAAGGTGACGGACTCGGGGAACAGAGAGGATGAGGACGGGCGGATCGTCGGCGATACCGACAGCGGCGTCGCGCTCGGCGTCGGGGTCGCGAATGGCGAGCTGATCGGTGTCGAAATCGCGGAGTGGGCGTGGGTCACGGTGAGTTGGCCGCCACACCCCGCAAGTGCTACGAGCAAACCGACGCCAGTGAGCCGAAAGGCGAGCGTCATGACGGTAGAACGTGAATTGTTGGATCCCGTTCCATCGCGGTACGACCCCGGCCGGATGAGGCGTCGCCCCGGACGTCCACGCCGCGCCGTCCCTGAGTTCCCCGGCTACCGCCTTGGGATCGGGTTCTGCACCGTTGATGACGGCGTCGGCGGCAATGGGGTCCCACCCGGCGGCAGACCGGTGACCGATGAGATGGGCGTGCCGCCGCGCCCGCGGCGCCTCGGGATCCCGCGACGGAATGCGGCCCGCAGGAGGATCGGCACCGCGGCCGACAGTATTCCCGTGAAGAAGGTCAGGCCGTTGGGCAGATTCTGGTAGTTCGAGAGACCCAGGTAGCAGAACAACGCGGTCAGGAACGCGGCGGCGATGATGACCGCCATACCCAGGACCAGCACCACCTCCTGATTACGCTCCTTCACCAACGCGTGGTCCGGCCGGCGCTGCTGGAGGATCCGATAGATGTTCAGACCGGCCCAGGAGTTGAGCATCAGTCCGCTGACAAAGGCAAGGATGGAGATCGTCCAGCGGAACTGGGTGAGGTTCTTGGCGATGAAGATCGAGATGTTGACCACGATCAGGGCCGTCGGCGTCAGGGCGCCGATGATGGGGATCGTCCAGCGCTTGAGAAAGGCACCCACGCCGGTGCGCTCGGGATCAGCCGTGACGAACTCCGAAGGCTTGCGGCGCCGAAAGGGCATGGCGTAAGCGTACGGTTCCCGGGCCATTCGGGAACGCCCGATCCTCGTTGCCGCCGAGATCGTTCGTCACTGGCCCGTTGCCGGACTGCGAGCGGTCACCCATTCGGTGCCGCCTCTCCCCCAATAGGCTCGATCCATGCGAGCGAGTGGGCCGGGCCGCAGCCTCATCGTCCGCAGGTTCGGCCTGCGAACCAGCCTCGCCGGCCGGTTGCTGGCCGGCGGGATCGTCTTCACCGCGCTCGTGATCGCCGGCGTCAGTGGCTTCCTGCTGGTGAGCCGCTCGCAGCAGACCAATGCCGGGGCGCTGTCCAACGCGGACAACCGGGCGGGCGTCGCCGGCCAGCTCATCTCGCGCGTGATCCAGCCGCAGGCTCAATACGCGGCCACGGCGGTCGCTTCGCTCACGTCCCTCCAGCTCGCGCTCAGCGGGACCAACCCGACCAGCCTGGTCGCTGCCGAGTTCACCCAGAAGCGGATCGTGAACCTGCCGGGGCTCGGGGTCGCCATCTTCAACAGCCAGGGCGACGTCCTCTACACGAGTGAGTGCGACAGCGCCGGCACCCCTGGCGAAACCACCCATCCGGCCACCAGCGCGTGCGAACAGAGCACACTGCCCCATGTCGTCGCGACCCTCGCGTCGGTTCGCGATGCGCTCCAGGTTGCTGCGACCCCTGCGTGCCAGGAGCCCAGCGCGACCATCTCGGCAAGCCCGGTGTTGCGCGCGCAATGCCCCTCGGGGGTCGAGGGAGTCGAGGCGCTCGCCGGCGGCCTGCCCGCGCTCGACGTGGCGGTGCCGGTGTACAACGGTCAGGCGGGCACGAACGCGCCGCTCGGGGTGGTGGTGTACAGCGCGCAGCTGCAGACGCAGTTCTCGCGATACGGCCCGGTGATCGGCTACACCCCCGTCTTCATCAGCGCCGGTTCCGCCACGACGCTCATCCGCTTCACCGGGAGTGCGGACACGCCGACCCCTTCGGTCGCGCCACCGACGATCGCCCAGAGCCTCGCCCACGCAGCGGCGACGACGGGTGGCATCGCGGCGCATGCCATCTACACGGTTCCGGGTCCGGGATCAGTGGCCGGGAGCTTTGTCGCGTTGATGGCGCCCGGTGGGACGCACGTTGCCGGGTACCTCGGTGTCGAGGTCCCGCTCTCGATCTTCGCGGCCGGCACCGCGCAGGATGAGGCGACGATCGCCCAGATCGCTTTCACAGCACTCGTCGTTGTGTGCCTGCTGGTGTTGCTGTTCGTTGACCGGTTCGTGCGCCGCCCGGTCTCGCGTCTGGAGCGCGGCGTCGAACGCATCGCCGCCGGCGACTACGCCGGCGACATTCCGGTCACGTCGCGCGATGAGCTCGGACGGCTCGCCGCCGGGGTCAATCGCATGCGCGAACAGATCGCCGGCTACATCGAGCACATCGATGGGTCGGTGGGACGGCTGCAGGAGGTGTCGCGCGCGTTGACCATGACGACCGGCGGTATCGAGCAGCTCCAGGACGCGGTGCTCGGCGCAGCCGACGCGATTGCCGGCGGATCCGCGAGCGCCACCGTTTACACGAGGCGCGGGACCGAGTTCCTCCGGATGCGCAGCCGCGGACCCGACATGCCCGACATGGCCGACGCGATGCCGGTCGAGGAGCTGAGCGCAGGTCACGCGGTGCGACTCGACTGGGGTGGCCGGGCGGCCATCGCCGTGCCGATGCTTTTCCAGGAGGCGCTGACCGGCGTCCTCGTCGTCGGATCGGAGCGCCCGGTTGCAGACGGTGACGAGCGTGCGCTGATCACCCTCGCCAACAACGCCGCGGTTGCCGTCGAGAACACCCGAACCCTCGAGCAGGAACGCGAGGCGGTTCGCCGGCTCAGCGAGTTGAACCAGTTGAAAAGCGACTTCCTCGACACCGCGCAGCACGAGTTGCGCACCCCGGTGCTTGCCATCCAGGGTCAGATCGAGCTGCTCAACGTCGCCTGGGGCAAGTGGGACGATGACACCAAGCTCGAGATCGTGCGTGACGTCGATATCTCGGTGAAGCTGCTCAGCGAGACGGTCGAGAACATCGTCGACTTCGCCCTGGTGAACTCAGACACGATCGACGTCCGCATGTCATCAGTGGACGTGACGACCGCCATCGGAGACGCCGCCAACGACGTGCGCCGCCATTTCAAGGACGGTCTGCCCGTCGAACTGGCCATCGATGTCGACGGGTCACCGGCGGTCAACGCGGACCCGTTCCGGCTCCGCCAGGTGCTCCGCGCACTCATCGACAACGCCGTGAAATTCACACCGGAAGGCGGCCACGTCAGCGTCAGCGCCGGAGCGGTGAAGAGCACGAATCAGTGCCGGATCGACGTCGTGGACGACGGCATCGGGATCAGCGCCGACGCCATCCCTCGCCTCTTCGACCGCTTCTACCAGGAGGACAACAGCCGCACCCGACGTCACGGTGGCATGGGCATGGGGCTCGCGCTGGTGCGAAGGCTCTGCGACGCACACGGCGCAACCGTGAAGGCAGAGAGCCGTGACAAAGGTGGGAGCAAGTTCACGATTCTCTGGCCCCTCTCCGACCTGCCGCCGGAAACTGCGCCGGCCGCTCTGTTCTTCGAGCCGGTACCTGCCGCGCGACCCTGACGCGGCGGTGCCTGGAAGGATTCAGCGCCGCGCCAGGGCCGCGAACACCGGACCGTCACCGGCCACCGGCAATCCGTCCTCGAAGACGACGCTGTTGGTTCGCACCGAGGTGATGCGGGGACCGGGCAGCAGGATCCCCGCGAGATTCAATGGGTCGGTCGCGGAGACGCGCACGACTTCCGACGAACGCGCGCGACGGCGCACTGCCCGCAGCTGATCAACGGCCTCCGGGAGCGCGAATTGCTCGCCGGCGAAACCGGTGACGAAGCGTCCACCACGTGCGGTGCCGCGAGCCTCCATGCGGCGCAGTGCCCAGACGATATCGCGCCAGGGCAGTGCGATCGTCTCGCGCGCGACGACGTCGCGAAACACCACGCCCCAGCGCACCAGCAACTGTTCGGCGATCGCCTCGGCGAGCGCATCGTGCTCGGCAATCGTTGACGCGCGCGGCACCAGCGACCAGCGACCCTCGCCCGACGAGTAACCGCGGACACCGTGGCGCAGGCCACGATGATTCGGCCGCGAGCGTGCCAATCCACGGCTGACGAGCAGGCGGCGGACCGCGCTGAATCCGTCCGCGGTCAGCAGCCCGCGCGAGACCCCGTCCCACAGCGCGGTCTCGACTTCACTCGGCAGACGCCGGGCGAGCGCGACGATGTCACTGGTGAAGAGCGCGCCGTGCTGGCGAAGGGCATCGAGGACATCGAGAGTTGCCCCCGCTACCGGTTCCAGCGGCTGTGCCTCGCCGCGCACCGACTGGAGCAACCACGGCAGGTCGGAGCGCATCACCAGCGTGACCGGCGTTGCGCGCGACGCCGACGAGCTGCTCCGCGGTGGCGACGCCGTACCGGAGTCGTCGCGAACCTTCAACCTCGCCCAGGCCACCTCGCCCGACATGCACAGCTCGTCGAGCCAGGCGCTCCGGTACCCGGAGACGCGACTGGGGAGCACCGTCTCCTCCCAGACGCCGGCGGGGATCTCGAAGCCCTGGAGCTGCGCGATCGTGGCCGCGACGCCTGCGCGACCCTCGCGCCGGGTGTCCGGTGCGACTCGCTGCCAGCGAAGCAGGAAGCGCATGAAATCCTGCGCCGTCACCGGCTCGATCTCCTGCCGCAACCGCTGCTGCGTGTAGCTGTGAATGCGGACGAGCAGGCGTCGCGCGCACCACTGGTCGTCGCTGCTTCCCGGATCGAAGCGGCCGCGAATCACAAACCCCTCACCCTCGACAACCGCGAGCCCGATCTCGACCTCTGCGGGTCGAAGCCCGGTGACCGTCGACAGTGCAGTGGCGGTCATCGGTCCGCTCACCTCGAGATGTCCGCGCAGGATCGACGCGACGAGGGCGTCGCGGTCAGGCGCGGCAGCTTGGGCTCGTGGCACCGTCACGGGAGGCGGGGTGAGCGTTGCGCCGGGCCAGAGTGCCTCGACCCCGGCAGCGCGCTCCATGGCGCACCAGAACACCTCGCCGCCGTTGCTGACGGTCAGCGCGCGGCCGCGCTCGACCAGCTCGTCAAACCATCCCTCCCACGAAGCAACCGGCCGTGCCGCCACGAGCGCGACCAGGAGGTCGTGAAGTTCGTCGTGATCTCGAGGATCGGGCGCCGCCTCGCCGCGCACGCGCGCAATGGCTTCGGGATCGAGCGCGGCGAGGTCGCGTGCCTCGACGGGCAGCCCACGACGCAACGTGATCGCCCGGCTTCGCCGCTCCTCGAGTGGCGCGTCGTCGAGAAACGTGTACGGCCTGCCGTTGACGATCTCGTGTGCAAGTGGCGAGGGCTCGACGGTGTCACGGAAGCTGATCTCGACTTCCTTTCGCTCGATGCGCGCGACCAGCTCGCGCAGCGAGTCGACGTCCATCACCTCGTGCAGGCAGTCATACATCGTTTGATTGACGAGAGGATGATCGGGCGGCTCCACAGGCCCCGTGGGATTCTCGTTCTGACACGCGACCAGCTGGGGAAACACCGCGCCCATGATGTCGTCCGACTCGAGCCGTTGAATCGGCGCCGGGTTCTTGCGTCCACCCTTGAAGCGCAGCACGGTGAGCGAGCGATTGAGGTTCCAGCGCCAGCGCACCGCCCACATCGGTGCGAAGATCGCCGCCTTGCGCAGCACCTCCTCCACCGTGTTCGAAGAGAGGAACTTGGGGATGTCCTCGAGCGGAAAACTGTGCTGCGGGCCGAGCGAGAGCAGCACACAGTCGTCACTCGCCGCCGCCTGCAGCTCGAAGTCGAAGGTGGCGCAGAATCGCTTTCGCAGCGCCAGGCCGAGTGCACGATTCACACGGCCGCCAAACGGTGCGTGGACGACCAGCTGCATGCCCCCGCTGTCATCGAAGAAGCGCTCGAGGACGATGTGCTCGAGCGTTGGCACCACGCCCAGCGCCGTGCGGCCCGCTGCCAGGTAGCGCACCACCATCGCCGCAACGTCGTTGTCGACCCCGGCTCGCTGTTCGACCCACGTGATCGCCTCGTCGGCGCCGCCCTCGGCGAGCAGAGCCTCGACACCACTGCGAAGGTCGGACACCTCGCGCGACAGCTCCTCGGTGCGCGCCGGCGCCTCGCCGAGCCAGAAGGGAACCGACGGCGGCGCGCCGTGCGCGTCGACGACTCGCACGGTTCCCGCAACCACGCGCCGGATCTTCCACGACGTGCTCCCCAGCAGGAAGATGTCCCCGGCTGACGACTCGATCGCCCAGTCCTCGTTGACCGTGCCGATGAATGTGTCATCGGGTTCTGCAAGCACGCGGTAGTCACCGGTTTCGGGGATCGCTCCGCCGGACGTCAACGCTGCCAGCCGCGCGCCGCGCCGGGCCCGAACCTCGCCGTTGATCTGATCGCGGTGCAGATAGGCGGCGACCCTGCCACGCCCGGTCGCGATGCCGTCGGAGACCAGCTCGATGATGCGGTCGAAGTCGTCACGAGTCAGGTCTGCGAACGGTGCCGCCCTGCGCATCAAGTCGAAGAGCTCGTCCTCACGCCAGCTGTCTGCGGCGCACTCGGCAACGATCTGCTGCGCCAGGATGTCGAGTGGAAGGCGGGGCGGATGCACGGCATCGAGTGCCCCGCTGCGCACGCCGGCGAGGAGCGCAGTGCACTCGACCAGCTCGTCCCGGGTCATCGGGTAGAGCCGGCCCTTCGGCATCCCACCCCTGCTGTGACCGGAGCGGCCGACGCGCTGCAGGAAGGTTGCGATGCTGCGCGGCGATGCGATCTGGCACACCATCTCGATGGGCCCGATGTCGATGCCGAGCTCCAGCGATGCGGTGGCCACGAGCGCGCGCAGGGCACCCGCGCGCAACTGCGATTCGACCCGCTGACGTCGATCCTTCGAAAGGCTGCCGTGGTGCGCCGCGACGGCATCGTCCCCGAGCCGCTCGGCCAGTTGATGCGCGACGCGCTCCGCCATTCGCCTTGTGTTGACGAAGACGAGCGTGGTGCGGTGCGCACGCACGTGCGCGGCGATGGCGTCGAGCACCTCGCCGAGCTGCTCGCGCGACGCCACCGCCTCGAGCTCACCCGAGGGCAGCTCGATGGCGACATCGAGCGCGCGCCGGTGGCCGACGTCGACGACGGCACAGCGCGGACTGCCGTCGGGATTGCTGCGCGACGCACCCGCGCCGACGAGCAAGCGAGCAACGGTTTCGATGGGTCGCTGGGTCGCGGAGAGACCGATGCGCACCGGTGGTTGCGCGCAGAGCCGCTCCAGGCGCTCGAGCGTGACCGCGAGGTGGGAACCGCGCTTGTCGCGCGCGACCGCGTGGATCTCGTCGACGATGATGGTCGTGACCGTCGTGAGCGCAGCCCGGCTACGCTGCGCGGTGACGAGCAGGTAGAGGGATTCGGGGGTCGTGACCAGAAAGTTGGGCGGACGCTTGATCATCGCCGCGCGCATCGACTGCGTCGTGTCGCCGGTGCGCACCTCGGCTCGCAGGGGCGGCAGGGTCATCCCCAGCTCCGCCGCGACTTCTGCGATCTCCCGCAGCGGTGTCTCAAGGTTCTGCTGCACGTCGACCGCAAGCGCCTTCAACGGCGAGACGTAGACGACCTGCGTCTTACCCTCGACCACCACGCCGCGATCTGCCGCCCGGTAGAGCGCGTCGATGCAGACGAGGAACCCCGCGAGCGTCTTCCCCGAGCCGGTCGGCGCCGCAATCAGGGTGTTCCGGCCGGACGCGATCTCCGGCCAGCCCTCATGCTGCGCTGGAGTCGGTCCCTCGGGAAACCTGCGCTTGAACCAGGTCCGCACAGCGGGGTGAAACGCACTCATGTCGCTCATCTCGGACCTGTGATTTTATCATCCCAGACGGAACAGATGTTCTGGGTCATTCCGGGCATTGTCAGCTCCCGTCCGGGTATCCGCCTCGATGCAGCACCATCGGAAAGTGCGGCAGCGTCTCGGGCAGCGGCACCGAAGCGCGCCAGCCCTCAGGGTATGGCCGCAATGCCGGGAACAGGAGCGATCCGCGGGAGTCACCGGCGAGTTGCTCGAGCGGGTCGCGCAGCCTGCCGATGACATCCCCGCCGAAGCGCGACACCCAGTCCTGTTCGACGCTTCGCAGGAGCTGCTCGTGCGCACTCTTCGACCGGCTGCCCTTGGCCGTGAGGCTGACCACCCTCCCGCGGCCCCCAGTCGGGTCTGCCTCGAGGGCCACGAGACCGCGCTTCGTCAGCACGCCCGCCGCCATGCTGATCGCCTCCTTGGACACGCCGGACCGCCGCGGGATATCCCGAAGCGGCACCGCCCCCGGTTCGAGAGCCCGCAGCACGTCCGCGTAGATCGCCAGCGACACCTTCGACCGTGCCTCGAAATCGACGGCAGCCATGAGGAGCGCGCGGGAGAGCAACGTGGGCAGCGAGTGGACTTCGTCGGCGGGTTCAGACCGCATCGATGCAAATGCAGGGCGCGATGGCCCCGCCGACCAGAGTCCGTACCCGAGGATCGGCAGGCAATCCGGAAGCTCGATGTCGAAACCGCTCACGAGCGCCCGGAGTGCGGTCCGTGCCGCCGCGATCCGCGCACTTCCCCAGCGCTCCTCCCATCGCCGCTCGACGACGTCTGCCAGAGGTCGCCACACCCGCTGCGCGACCAGCCCGTAGGCGGTGGCGCGCACCAGCAGTTCAGCGGGTGGCCGGTGCGCGCGCGTGTCGTCAGGATCCGCGCTCACGTCGATGTATCCCCATCGCTGCATTCCGGCAAGGTTTGTCGGAGTGCGAGCGCGTCGCAGCAGCTCGCGCGCCGGGATCGGCGCCTCGCTCAAGTGGCGCATGCAGTTGAACCACATGACCATCGACGTCAGCCAGGGGCCGCCGGCGCCCGACCGGCCGCCGGTCGTGGTGCGATGGGGAATCTGATGCTCGAACTCGTTGTCGAATTCGACCGTGTAGGCAACGAGCGTCTGCGAGAGCAGCGCGCTGAGTGGGAGCATCGCACCGAACTCGGGGTCGGCGATGATGGGTGGCTGCGATGCGGTCACGTCGCGATTGTGCAGGTGAAGACTGGGACGATGGAGGCATGAGCGCCCCTCGGACGATCAGCGCGGACGGGACATCCGGGTGAGAGCGGCGACACTCCTTGTGGCCGTCATCGCCGCGGCGGCCGTTGCCGGTTTCGCGGTCTCGACAACGCAACGCCCGCCACCTCCAGCGCCACCTCCGCGGCCGACTCCAACCCCGGTGCAGACGCCCGTGCCCCTCGGTCCCATCTCGGGCATCGGCATCACGGTCGCGGATGACCCCGCGGCCGCCCAGGTGGTGCTCTTCGGGGGCGTCCAGAACGACAACAACACCTGGATTTGGAGCGCGGGCGCGTGGTCGCACGCCGAACCGCTGACGAACCCTCCCGGCCGAATCGACGCGTCGGCGGCGTACAACCCGCTCACGAAAGACGTGATGCTGTTCGGCGGACGGCACAACGCCTTGACCGGCGGCCCATCGCTCAACGACACATGGGCATGGAACGGGGTCACCTGGCGTGAGCTCGACCCGGGAACCAGCGGCCCCACTTCCGGGGAAGGGTCGTCGATGGCGTGGGACGACGCGCTCAGCGAGATGGTGCTCGTCACCGCCGGGAGTGCCCCGGCTGGGGACCAGACGTGGGTCTGGAGCGGTTCACACTGGATCCTGAAGATTCACGGCGCCGTTGCTCCGAGCGCATTCGACCTTCCGATGGCATTCGATCCGGTCACGCGCTCACTGATCGCCGAAGGCTGCTGCTACGCACCGCAGTCGCAGCTTGGAGCGCTGGACGCGACCTGGCGTTGGGACGGGCAGCGCTGGCAGCAGCTCGCCGGCACCGCCCAGCCACTTCCGGGCTCGGCGCTCGCGCTGGATCCCGCTATCGACCGTCTGGCGCTGTGCAATTGCGGACCGATGCTCGCGCTCCCGGTCCTGGCGGTATGGAGCGGAGAGACGTGGGGGCTTCTGGATGTCGCTCGGCTCCCGGTCGAACCGGTTGCGGAGATCACGGATGCGACCAGCGGCCAGTTGCTGATAGTGGGGTCACCAACTCCGAGCAGCCAGCTCGTCGCGCAACCGGTGCACCTGTGGGCTCTGACTGGATCGACGTGGCGTCAGCTCGACGCCACCACGCCGGGCGGCTGAGCCGGCCCAGTCAACGCGATTCGCCGCCCCCGAGCGTGTGACGACCGAATGACGGCGTGCAGCGCGATGTCAGACGGAACGACTTTGTCGTGACAGACCATCAACCGCTCGGAGAGGGCGCCGGATGCGCCATATCGTGCAGGCATGTCTGGACATCCCAGGGGCGCAGCGGCGCCGCAGCTCAGGGTGATTGCGGGGGCGACGGACGCTGATGCCGCGCCCTTCTCGGAGGTCGCGCCGGCGACTCCGGCGGCGATGCGGCGCGTCCAGCGACTCGGAGTGGAGCTTGACTTCCTCGAGATGGTGCCGTTCTCCGATCCCGACGCGGCCTACGCGCCTGCCATGGCGCTCGAGCGCCGTGCACGCGCGCTGGGTGACGAGGGTGCGGTGCGGCGTGCGCTCCTCATTCAGGCCGACGTGCTCTGCCGCAAGGGCAAGCACACCGCGAGCGGCCAGCTGATCAGGGAGATCAACGACTGGGCGACCGAGCGCGGACACCGCCACCTCATGGCTCGCAGCCACCGGCTGCTCTCGGTCTTTTTCGACTTCATCGGCGACGTCCCGAGTGCCTGGGAACACGCGGTACCGGCAGTCGATCTGCTCGATGACAGCATGCCCGAGCGGATGCGCGCCGATCATCTCTTCGGGCTCGGTCAGGTCCTGGTCCGCACCGGCGCATGGGACGCGGCGCGCGAGCGCTATCGCGCCGCGCTGCAACTGGCGGACGGCCTCGACGACGTCCCGCTCCGCGTCAAGATCCTCAACAACCTCGCGTGGCTCGAGGATGACGCGGGGGACACCCAGCAGTCGATGGAGATCGCCAAGCGCATGCAGGCGTTCGCGGAGCGTCACAACGTCACCCTCGATGCGGCGTGTCTCGACACCATCGCCAACGCGCAGTTGAAGCTTGGCCTCTACGCCGACGCGGAAGCCACGCTGCGCCCGATCCTCGACGATCCACATCTCGACACCCGGCCGATCGAGGGCCTTGGCGAAGCACTCAACACAGCCGCGAGCGCACAACGCCTGATGGGACACATGGACGATGCCGGTGCGACACTCGATCGCTGCATCCAGCTGTGCGCGGACCGCGGGATGAGCGCGAGTCGTGTCGAGGCGCTCGAGGAGCGAGCGTGTCTCTATGCGTCCCAGGGACTCTTCCAGCGAGCCTACGAGCAGCACATCGAATTTCACGCTGAGGACGCGGCGCTGCGGGCCGCTCAGCGTGAAGCGAATGCGCGCACGCTCCAGGCGGTGTTCGAGACCACCGAAGCAAAGCGTGAGGGCGAGCGCTTCCGGCAGCTGTCGCTGCGCGATGCCTTGACCGGCCTGCGCAACCGGCGTCACGTCGACACCGAGCTTCCCGTCCTGCTCGCCAGCTCGCGAGAGGACGGCTCTCCGCTTTCTGTCGGATTGGTGGACCTCGACCACTTCAAGCTGGTCAACGACCGCTTCTCGCATGCCGTCGGCGACAAGGTGCTCGTCCGGATCTCCGGCATTCTTGCCGCAGCCACGGCCGAGTCCGGATGGGCGGCGCGCATGGGTGGTGAGGAGTTCCTGCTTGTCTTCCCTGCGGTGAACGAGGCCGAGGCGCAGCGCCGATGTGAGGACGTGCGCACGGCAATCGAGTCGGTCACGTGGGATGGAGCGATGGCGGGCGAGACCGTCACCGCGAGCGTCGGGTTCACCTCGTTGCAGGCGGGACGCTCCAGCCAGGCAGCATTGCTTGGTCAGGCGGATCGCAACCTCTACGCCGCGAAGCACCAGGGACGGAACCGAGTCGTCTCGGACTTCAGCGCGTGAACGTGACCTTGGTCAGACCGATGGGAGCGTCGGGGTCGAGATGCCGCGCCAGCGCTGTCGACAGCGCGATCTGCTGACCGCGAACAGCGGCGACGATCGGCTGCAGCGCCTCGGGAACGCCCTGCGGCAGGGGTAGGTCGGAGCCTAGGTCCGGGCTGATCGTGCTCACCGTGACGCCACGATCGCGGAGCACGGCGCACAGGTCCGCAACATCGGCGGCGGCGGGACCGGGGGAGGAGAACGCCAGCACCGGAACATCGGGAGTCACCGCCGCGATCGGACCGTGGCGAAGATCCGCTGCGGAGAGGGCTTCGGCGAAGATCGCCGAGGTTTCACGGATCTTCAGTGCCGTCTCGCTGGCTGCGGCGAGCAGCGGGCCGCGTGCCACCGTGAGCACCCGATCCGCGATGTCGAGGCGCCGCGCGATCAGGTCCGCTCGATAGCTGTCGTCGAGCACCCGACTGATGTGCCCCGGCAGGGAGGTGAGGTCGCGGTCGCTCCATGGCAGCGGGCCCATCGCTCCGGCCACGAGTGCGAGCGCCACCAGCGTGGCGGTGAACGTCTTGGTCGCGGGGATCGCGAGCTCTCCCCCCGCGGAGAGATCGATGACCACGTCGGCGACATCGCCCAGCGGGCTCGACATCGCGTTCACGATCGCCACGGTGCGCGCTCCCGTGGCACGCATCCGCTCCAGGACGCTGACGATCTCCGGGGTGCGCCCCGACTGGCTGATACCGACGGCCAGGTAGCCGGTGTGGTCAGCCGGAATTCGATACAGCGTATGCAGGCTCGGAGAGGCGAGCGCCACCGGCCGGCCACTCGCCATCTCGAAGAGATATCGCCCGTAGAGCGCTGCCGTGTCCGATGATCCGCGGGCCACCAGGACGGTGCCGCACAGGTGCTCGGGAAGCAACGCGCTGATCGAGGCTGTCACGGTCGCGCGCCGCTGCACCAGCAGCTCGATCACCGCAGGCTGCTCGGCCATCTCGGCGGCCATGTTCTCGCCGTTCACACGGCTCCTCCGAGCGAACCCACCGTGAGCGCCTCGCGAAGCCGCGACTCTGCTCTGCCATTCGCTCCAGCCAGCGAGAGGCCCGCAAGCGCAGCGCCGACCACGGGCGGCGTGGTGCACAGAATGGTCTTCGCCTCCGGCGCCTCAGCGCGGATGCTAGTCGCGATGAAGTCGAGGAGGATCGATCGGCTGGAGACGAGGACCGATCCTCCGAGCACCACCGTCACCGGCGAATCCTCCATCCCGAGCTGACCCATCGCGGCGATGGCGAGGCGCGTGACCTCAGTCCCCTGGCGGCGCATGATCGCGAGCGCTTCCGCATCGCCCGCCTCGGCGGCGTGGACCACCACCCGCGGCAGCTCGACGAGCCGGGAGGAGTCGAGGGTGCCCTGGTGAATTGCGACCGCAACGTCCAGAGCGGTTGCGCAGCCGAAATACTCTGCGACCGCGCGAGCCAGGCTCGTCGGTGCCCCTCGCCCATCCTCGCTGCGCACCCCCGCGCCCAGAGCTGCCATCCCGATGTCGGGGCCTCCGCCCCAGTCGCCGGTGATGTCTCCCAGTGCAGGGAACCAGGCACGACGCCCCGACGGAGCGGTTCCCACGCAGTTCACACCGGCGCCGACGGTCACGGCGATGCCATACCCGGTGCCCGTCGCCGCCCAGAGCACGGCGAACACATCGTTGGCGACGTGGTTCTGCTCCGCCCACCCCTGCGCCGCCACCGCGTTGGCAAGTGCCGCCTCCTCGGAAGGGAGATCCGCGCCCGCCATGAACACCGCCGCGACCGCCGCCGTGGTTCCATCGCGCGCCGGCACC
>JBAPOS010000267.1:0-12555 GCA_049279755.1 Candidatus Dormiibacterota bacterium
CCTGGGCAACGGCCTCCTCCGTACCGGCAAACACCGCCGCCTCACGGGCGAAGCGGAGTTCGAGGAGATCGATGCCGTGGCGCAAGCGGATCAGGCGCTCGCCCAGCGCGAACGCGGTGAGCTCACCAGCCGGCGAGGCCACGAACGCCTCGACTTCCTCGAGGAGCCGATCGAGCCCCACCAGCTTGTCCTCGCCATTACACATCCCAGTAGTATAGAACACCTGTTTGTAGCCGCGGATGCCCCGTCACGCCGGGCCGGGATTCGCCGAGCCAGCCAACGCGGTACCATCAACTCAGCACGCTGATCTCGGACAGCTGCGTTCCATGGGGGCGTACTGGTTTCGACGGGGTCGTGGGTCGTGCGAATGCGAGTCGAGCCCCGGGCTCGTAAAACCGGGAAAAATATACGTGCGAATAACGCACCCCTCGCCCTCGCTGCGTAAGTAGCAGAGACGAAAAAAGCTCAGGCTTCGGCCTGACGTCGACCGCCTCCTCGGCTGTGGGGGGCGGATCCGACGTTAATGCAAGCAGTCTCGCCGCCTGGTGGCGCCTCGGCGCCGGGCGGGACATTCACCGAGGCTGGCCGCAGCCGAGCCTGGTCCCAGGGCGCGACTGAGGTGAGATAAATCCGGGACTACACTCGTAGATGTCGCATGGAACGCGGCTTCGGACCCGGGTTCGATCCCCGGCGCCTCCACCATCGACACGCGCTGGCAGACTTCCTCTGTGAAGCGTGTCCTTCTCACCGGCATGTCGGGTACCGGTAAGTCGACAGTCATCCAGGAGCTACAGCGGCGCGGCTACAAGGCGATCGACACAGACTGGAACCCAGAGTGGGAGGAGCCGCCGCCCGCGCCGTCGAGCGGCCCCGGTTGGTTGTGGCGTGAATTACAGATCAGCAAATTGCTTGACACCGAGGATGCTGACGTTCTTTTCGTCGGCGCCTGCGTGGAGAACCAACGCCGGTTCTACCCGCGCTTTGATCACATCGTCCTTCTCACGGTCTCGGCGCCGCTTACGCTCAGAAGGCTCGCACGCCGGACCACGAATCCGTACGGTCAAATGCCTGCCGAAGTGGACGATGTGCTGCGGTTCAAGGCGACGGTCGAGCCACTCTTGCGGCGATCGGCCACCGTCGAGATCGACACCGGCCAGCCGTTGCGACAGGTCGTAGACGCCATTGTTCGTCTGACTGAGCGCGACTGAGCACCCTCGAGCGCGCACCACATGCGCGACCGCCGAACTCGCGGGATGGCGGGGGAGCGGCGGTGCAGGTGGATCCTGCCACGCGTACCCGCCGAGCCGACGGTTCAGCGCCGACGGTCACCAGATCAAGGGGACGAGCCGTTTGTGGGTTGCGGCATAGACGCGATAGCCCTCACCGAGGTTCTGCATCAGCGCACGCTCCTCCACTCGGATGCGGAACACGAGACCTCCCGCAACGGCGACGATGAGGCCGACGAGCGACCACCAGTTTCCGATGAATACGCCCACAGCCACGAAGATCAAGAGCAGCCCGGCGTAACTTGGGTGCCGGATCACCCGGTAAGGGCCGCTGCTGATCACCGGTTGATCACTGCTCGTCTGAACGGTGAAGGTGAAGTACCGACCCAGCGTCTGAAAGCTCCAGAAACGCAGGAAGATGCCGCCCCAGAACAGCACGAGCCCGATCCAGTCAGCAAGCGCGGCCGGCCGGATGGTCGCCGACGGGGCCACCCCAGGAAGCGCCGCCGCGGCAAGTGCGCCGGCGACGATGAAGAGTCGAAAGAGAATCTCGCTTCCCCAGCTGGCCCTCACGCCCTCGGATCGGAAGGTGATGCTCTGGCGCAGCTCGAGCACCACCCAGATGGCAGCCGAACCCACCAGGATCCAGCGGAGGACCGGTGGTGTCGCCGCCAGTGAGTTCACCGGCAGATCCTACCCTCGATGAATCACCCGTTCAGCAGACGTGGGCGCGTGCGCCTCATCCCCAACGCGATCCACCGGGTCGGCGACGGCGACGTGGCAGGCGGCGTCGTGTGCCGGACCCATCGATCTCAAGACGGGCGTGATCCGCGCGCACTCGTCGATGGCGTACGGGCATCGCTGTCGGAAACGGCACCCCTCACCGGGGTCGATGACGCGCGGCGGCTCGCCGCTGTCGGCAGACACCGGGGCAGCCTTCTCGCGAGGATCGGGCACGGCGGAGAGAAGAAGTTGGGTGTACGGGTGTTTCGGTCGAGTGAGCACCACCTCGGTCGGCCCCTGCTCGACGGCGTGTCCTGCGTACATGACGATGATGCGATCGGCGACATAGCGGGCGCTCGCGATGTCGTGCGTGATGTAGAGGATGGACGCCCTTTCCTCGGCCCGCAGCTTCGCCATCATGTTGAGAATGCCGGCGCGGATCGAGACGTCGAGCATCGATACCGGTTCGTCGGCGAGGATCAGCTTGGGCTGCACCGCCAATGCCTGGGCGAAACCGACGCGCTGACGCTGGCCGCCGCTCATCTCGTACGGAAACTTGCGCAGCATGTCGCTCGCTGGGTTGAGGCCGACGATGTCGAAAACCCGCTCGGCCTCCTCGCGACGCTGCGCGCGGTCAAGGTCCGGCCTGTGCAGCTTGAGGTTGCGCATGACCCCGTGCGACACGCGGAACACCGGGTTCATGGCGCTGTAGGGATCCTGGAAGACCATCGGCACCTCGCCGCGGTACCAGAGCACGTCCTTGCGCGAGCGCAGCTTGTGGACCGAGCGTCCGCGATAGAGGATGCCACCGCGCGTTGGGGGATAGATCATCGCCAGGAGGCGCGCGACAGTCGTCTTGCCACTGCCACTTTCCCCAACCAGGGCCACGATCTCGCGCTCGTGAATGATCAGATCCAGGTCGTCAACGGCGTGCAGCATCCGGCGAGAGAGCAGTCCACCGAGCCGGAAGTGCCTGGTGAGGCCGCTGGTCTGGAGGAGCGCACCGTCGCCGTCAGCAACAGTGCTCGCTGGAGGGCTCATGCTCAGACCGCGTCCCGAAGCTGTTCCGAATAGAGCAGGCAGCGCACCTGCGTCTCGTCGATCAGGTACAGCTCCGGCTCGACGGTGGTGCACTGCACCATCGCCTCGCTGCATCGGGGGTGAAACCGGCACCCGGAGGGCGGCCGGCCGAGGTCGGGAGGGCTTCCAGCGATGCCGGTCAGCGCCCGGCGCGGACCGTGCACCGATGGAAACGCATCGAGGAGACCCTTGCTGTAGGGATGGAGCGGCCTCTCGAAGATCGACTCCGTGGCGCCGATCTCGGCCACCTGCCCCGCGTACATGACCATCACCCGGTCCGAGTAATGAGCGATCAATGACATGTCGTGGGTGACGAAGATGACCGCGAAGCCGAGTTGTTGCTGGAGCTGCTTGATCTGGGTCATCAGCGAGCGCTGCGCGACCACGTCGAGCGCGGAGGTCGGCTCATCCATGATGACCAGTTGCGGCGTGAAGAGCAGCGCCATGGCGATCATGGCTCGCTGGCGCATCCCGCCACTCAGCTGATGCGGATAGCTGTCGAGGTGCGCGGCATCGATCCCCACCAGGTGCAGCACCTCCGCCGAACGTACGCGGATCGCGTCGGCAGACGTCCGCTCGTGTGCACGCATCGTGTCCTTGAACTGCGCAGCGATGCTCTTCATCGGATTGAGCGCGTTCATGGCGCTCTGCATCACCACGGAGTAGTCGCGCCAGCGGACATGACGGAGCTCGCTGTCGGTGAGTTGCACCAGGTCCTGGCCCTTGAACGTGACTCGTCCCGAGGTGACCTCCGCCGGCGGCGTCAGGAGCTGCGCGATGGCGAACAGGAGCGTCGACTTTCCGCACCCGGACTCGCCGACGATCCCCAGGAACTCGCCCGCTCGGACCGTCATGCTCACGCGGTCCACCGCGCCGATGTCCGCCGTATCGGTCAGGTATGAGACGGAGAGATTGTCGACTTCAAGCAGTGGTTCTGGCATGTCGCTTTCTCACCGGCCGGAGTGCGGGATTGCCGATCTCATCGAAGGCGTAATTGACAAGCGCGAACCCGGCGCCCATGAGCGCGACGGCTGCGCCCGGCGCCAGCGCCCACCAGGCGTTGCCGGCTTCCAGGGCTCCACCCTGCTGGGCGTAGTACAGCATCGTGCCCCAGGTCAGCTCCGTGCTGTTCCCGAGCCCGAGGAACTGGAGTCCCGCCGCAAATCCGACGACGAACACCGAGAGCCCGAGAAACGAGGCCACGATCAGCGAGGTCATCGTCGGGATGATCTCGAAGAGAATGATGTATGAGGTTCGCTCGCCGCGCACCCTTGCCGCGGCCAGGAAATCGCGGGCGCGCAGCGACAGCCCCTGCGATCTCAGCTGCCGGGCCTGAAAGGCCCAGCTGGTGAGTGTCAGCACGACGATCAACGTGACCGTGCCGGGGGGAAGGTAGGAGGCGAGCACGATCAGCAGTGGCAGCGTCGGGAGGATGAGGAAGATGTCCGTGAGCAGCGAGAGCGACCGATCAGTCAGGCCCCCCACGTATGCCGCCGTGACGCCGATGATCATCGAGATCACCGTCGCGATCGCGCTCACCACCACGGTGACGATGAGCGTGAGTCGCGTGCCCCAGATGAGCTGCGAGAAGACGTCCTGACCGAGCTGGGTGGTCCCGAGGAGGTGTTGCCACGACGGACCCAGGTCCTGTCCGTAGATCGCCGCCTGGGGGTCGTCACGCCCGATCAGTCCAGGGAATGCGGACACAAACACGATGAGCAGCAGGATCAAGGCGCCCGCCGTGGCCTTGCGGTTGCGCAGCACCGCCTGGATGAAGCGCGCCGGGGAGCCCTGCTCTCGCGTCGAGACCACCGATTCGAGTGGTCCCGCCTCAGAGATGACTGTGGCCGTGCTCATCCTGCGATCTCCCTACGCATCACGGGTGCGCGGGTCGAGTCCCGCCGTGAGGAAATCGGCGAGCAGGACGCAGACCAGCACTGCGAGGGTGTAGACGAGGAACAGCGCCTGCATCAGCGGAAGATCGTGGTCGGTGGTGCTCGTGTAGAAGAGATACCCCAGGCCCGGATAGGAGAAGGTGTACTCGACGAGGATCGAGCCGCCGAGCACGTAGCCCAACTGCATTGCGAATCCCGTCAGGTTGGGAAGGATCGCGTTGCGCGCGGCGTAGTCGGTCATGATGCGCCAGCTCGGAAGTCCCTTTGCACGGCCCATCTTCACGTAGTCCTCGGCCAGGGTCGTGATCATGTTGTTGCGCATCGAGTAGATCCAGAGACCGGCGGTCACGATGACGAGGCTGAGGCCCGGCAACACGGCATGGGTCAACACGTCCCCGACGAACGAGAGCGACAGCGATGGTGTCGCGCCGATGCTGTAGTTGGAGCTGAGCGGGAGCCAGTTGAGGGTGACGGCAAAGACGAAGAGCAGGAGCAGCCCGACAAAGAAGACTGGAAAGGTGGCGACGATGAAGAGCATCGGCGGAAGGATCCCGTCGAGCCGCCCGCCGCGACGCCACGCGCTCAACACGCCGACCAGCGTCCCGATCGCGAACGCGATGATCGTGGTCACTCCCACCAGTGCGAGCGTCCACGGCAGCTTGCCGGCGATCTCAGTCAGCACCGGAACTCGTTGGGCAGTCAGGCCGAACTGGCCGGTGAAGCAGTTCGCGAGGTACTGCAGGTACGTGATGACCAGGTTCTGGTGGACGTTGACGCCGAACTCGATCTGCAGCGCGTGCAGCGCTGCCGGGTTGACGTTGCGGAACGTCGCCAGCACCGCGGTTGCCTCGTTTCCCGGCATCACGCGCGGGATGATGAAGTTGACCGTCAGCGCCGCCCAGAGTGTGACGACGAAGAGGCCGACGCGGCGAGTGATGTACCTCACCGCGTCGGCCGCGCCCTGACCCTGCGCATGGGGACTACGCTAGCTCACCGGATAGAGGCGCGTGAGGACCAGTCCGTTGTCGGGCGTTGCCCATACAGGAGGCTGCGCGTACGGATCGGACTGCGTCGGCCATCCACCAAAGGCGGTCGTGTCGTACTGATACCAGTCGACACCTTCGGTGACCGGGATGACCGGGAGGTCCTGGGCCATCACACCCGAGATCTGATGGATGATCTGAAGCTGCTGCGCAGGGGTCGCACCCGAGTACTGGTTGAAGAGAGCGTCGGTCGCCTTCGAGTTGTAGCGCTCGTAGTTGGTCGAGCCAATGCTGCCGCTGAAGAGCATGGGGCGGAGCTCGTAGTACGGGCCGGGGCCGGCCACCGGCATCTCTCCATACGCGAGCTGGAAGTTCCCGCCCTGGGTGTCGTTGGTGTAGGGGGTGCTGGTCTCGTCCTGGACGGTCACCTCGATGCCCACCGCCTTGAGCTCCTGGGTGATCACCTGCAGTGACGCGTCCCAGTCGGTGTAGCCACTGATCGACTTGATGGTGAAGGAAAGCTTCTGACCCTGCGCGTTGGCATAGATGCCGTCCGACCCCTTGGTGAATCCGGCGGATTGAAGGGTCTGCTCCGCCTTGCTGGGACTGTAGGTCAGCGTGTCGAGCGACTTGTCGTACCAGGCCTTGTAGGTCGGAAGGACGATACCGGTCTGGTTGGCGGCGGGCTCGTAGCCGCTCTCGCCGCGCTGCGACACCTGCGAGCGATCGATGGCCATCGCGATTGCCTGGCGGACTGCCAGGTTGCTGAGCAGGGGGTTGGTGAGGTTGGGAAAGAGCGACACGTTGAGCGTCGGCGGGAACCAGTAGTGACGCGTCGACGGGTTCTTGTCGATGTAGTACGACTGGATGTTGGGGATGTACTGCGCTCCCCACTGCGCCTGACCCTGGGCGAGGTAGAGGTTGGCCGACGTGTTGCTCAGGAACGCGGGGTAGTCGACCTCGGCCACCTGAGGAACCGGGTGCCCCGGCTTGCTCTGCCAGTAGTTGGTGTTCCGGAGATACTTGATGTTGTCCTGTGAGCAGTTCGACATGAGATACGGGCCGGTGCCAACGGGATTGGCGTCGGCCTGGGTGTCGAGCTTGCTCTGGTCGAAGCTGCCCCAGACGTGCTGGGGGATGATCGGAGTCTGGTCGGCGACGTAGTAGAAGTACGACTGCGCCGGAGCGTTGAACGTGAAGACGACCTGGTCGGTGCCCAGAAGCGCGACGTTGGTGAGCGGACCGCTGTCAGCCGCCCACAGGGCGTTGAGGTCGAGCGCGGAGTCGGCCTTGAGTGCATCAAAGGTGTAGACCACATCGTTGGCGCTGAATGGGCTGCCGTCGCTCCACTTCACGCCGCTGCGGATGGTCATGGTCAGCGTTGTGAATCCGTTGCTCCAGCTCGAACCAGTGGCCAGCCAGGGAGTCACCTTGGGAGTGCCGTCGGCGTTGGTCTGCAGGATGTTGATGAACTCGAGCGGCTCGTACACGAACCCGATCGACGTGATGTTCACCGATGGATTGAACGGGTTGAACTGGCAGGTCCAGGTGCTCCCGCTCTCGTTGTCGATGAGCAGCTTGCCCCCCACCTTGCCGGTGTTGCCCGTGTTGCCGCCGCTGGGTGCCGACGCGGAGCCACAGGCCGCGGCCAGCACTCCCGCCACGACCATCAGGGTGATCGGCTTGAGGCGTCGCATCGACCGGCCGCCTGGGTTCCTGTTCGGGCGCCACGTCCTTAGCATCCGGGTTCCTCCGAAGTCTCGCTGTCACCGCACGGGGTGAGAGGTGATCCGCGGCCGGTAATTTATAGGAAAGCTACCTTAACATCAGCCCGGCGGTCAACACTCCCGGGTCCATCGAGTTCAGATCGCCTTCCCGGGGCGGGCTGTCATCGGCCGGTTGTCTGCGGCGCACTTGACAGAGGGCCGACTGATAGGAAGAATCCCTAACCATGACTGCGCGACCCGACCACCAGCCGCGTCCGAGGTCTGGCATCCGCAACCGCCTGCTGCTTGCGGCAGGTGTGCTGGCAACCCTGCCGGCGCTCTCTCCGGTCGGGGCCGTGGAGGCGGCGCCGGCGGTCCAGGCACAGGTTCGGGTTGACCAGGTCGGCTATGCCGACAACGCGTCGAAGCGCGCCTACCTCATGACCTCGGCGGCGGCGGCCGGAGCGGTGTTCCGTGTGACCGACGCGCACGGCGACATCGCATACGCGTCGAGGGTCGGAGCCGACCAGGGGTCGTGGAGCAGCACCTACGACCATGTCTACGCCCTCGACTTCAATGGTGTGCGGAGCGCCGGCTCGTTTCACATCGTCGTGATCGACGGATCGCTGCAGGTCCGCTCCCCCGCATTTCGGATTGACTCGCCGGCGCGTATCTACGCGGCCGCGATGGCCAACTCGCTGTCGTTCTACCAGAACGAGCGCGACGGGCCCGACTTCATCCCCTCGGCGCTGCGAACGGCACCGGCCCACCTCAACGATGCGAGCGCGATGACGTACCTCATTCCCAAGGTCGACGGCAACGGCAACTTCAAGGGTGATCTGACAGCGCTCGGTCAGACCATCGACGCTGCCGGGGGTTGGTGGGACGCAGGTGATTACCTGAAGTTCACCGAAACCACCAGCTATGTCGTCGCCATGATGGAGACCGACGTCCGCGACTTCCCGGATCAGCTCGGGCCCGGGTCCGCGACCGCGAACTACAGCGCTGAGGCGGCCTACGGGTTGAACTGGCTCGAGCACATGTGGAACGACGGCACCAAGACGCTCTACCTGCAGGTCGGGATCGGCGCCGGCAACAGCCAGACCGTCAGCGACCACGACATCTGGCGGCTGCCTCAGGCCGACGACACGTACGGAGGGACCAGTCCCCAGGATCGGTACATCCGGAACCGGCCGGTGTTCCGCGCCGGAGCTCCCGGATCGCTCATCAGTCCGAACCTCGCCGGGCGTCTCGCGGCCGCCTTCGCTCTCTGCTATCAGCTCGATCGCGTGACCCAACCGGCGCAGGCCACGACGTGCCTGAGGGACGCGGAGGATGTCTTCGCCCTCGCGGACACTCGTCCCGGGCGTTTGCAGACGGTGATCCCGTTCGGCTTCTATCCGGAAAAGGAGTGGCGCGACGATCTCGAGTGGGGCGCCACCGAGCTCTACGATGCGCTGTCGGCGGGTCCGGTGCCCGCAGGCGTCCCGAACGCCGACCCCATGTACTACCTGAGGAAGGCGGCGCACTGGGCGCACGCCTACATCACCGGACCCAACGATGCGGCCGACACGCTCAACCTCTATGACGTCTCCGGCCTCGCCCACTTCGACCTCTACCGGGCGATCGAGCATGCCGGCACTCCGGGTGGCCTCGAGGTGACCAAGGCGCAGCTGGTCGGCGACATCGCCAGGCAGCTCGACAAGGCGGTCACCCAAAGCGGCACCGATCCATTCGGGTTCGGGTTCCCATGGGACACCTTCGACACGACCAGCCATGGCGCGGGGCTGGTGGTGATGGCGGCCGAATATGACGAGCTGACCGGGAGCGATGCGTTCGCCCGCTACGGCCAGCGCTGGCTCGGCAACATCCTCGGCGCCAACGCATGGGGCACGTCCCTGATCGTGGGCGATGGGAGCACCTTCCCCGACTGCATGCAACACCAGGTCGCCAACCTGGCGGGCTCGCTCAACGGTGAGCCGCCGATCCTGGCGGGCGCCACCGTCGAAGGTCCGAACTCGTTCGCCGCGACCGGCGTGGTAGCGGGCATGCGCACGTGCCCCGCGAACGGCGTCGACACGTTCGCCCAGTTCAACGGCACTACCGCTGTGTTCCAGGACAACGTGCAGTCGTGGTCCACCGACGAGCCCGCCCTCGACCTTGGGGCGACGGCGCCGATGGCGTTCGCGTGGCAGATCGATAACGAGCCGAGCGCTTCGTGACGGTCGGCCGCCACGATGCTGTAGATAACCACCCTTACTAACGTTCGTCGGGAGAAACACTGGATGCCGGCACCGGAGGCGGCGAAGCCCAGCCTGCTTCGCGCCATCAACCTGCGCACCACGTTCGAGCTCGTCCACACCGGCGGTCCCGTGGCCGCCCCCCATGTGGTGCGGAGCACGGGTCTCTCCAAGCCGACCGTCTCCGAAGTCCTCGGGCAACTCGTCGACATCGGTCTGCTCCGCCGCGTCGGCAGGACCAGCGGTCTGCCCGGCCCGAGTGCGCAGCTCTATGACGTCAACCCGCGCGCCGGATGGGTGCTCAGCCTCGACGTCGGCCGCGAGTGGGTTCGGGCAGCGCTCGTCGATCTCACCGGCGCGGTCGTCGGGCGCAGCGCGACCCGGACTCCACGGACCACTGCCAAGGCGGTCATCGCACAGCTGCGTCAGGCGGCGGAGGCACTGACGGCTGAGGCCGGGATCTCCCTGGAGGACATCAACCAGGTGGTCGTCGGAACCCCCGGCGTCCTCCGTCCCGGCGCCGATCACCTGTCGCTGGCCCCGCAGCTCGCGGGTTGGGAGAGTCCCAAGGTGATCCCGGCCATACGCGACGCGCTGGTCGCACCGGTCATCTTCGAGAACGACGTCAACATGGCGGCGGTGGGGGAGCACGTCCACGGCGTGGCGCAGGACAGCGATGACTTTGTCCTGCTCTCCGTGGGCACCGGTGTCGGCACCGGAGTCTTCGTCGACGGGGCGCTGCGCCGGGGCGCCGCCGGTCTCGCCGGGGAGATCAGCTTTCTCCGCTTGGACCTGGATGCGCCCATCGGTGCGGGTCATCGGGCAACCTGGGGCACAGGCGCGTACGAGAGCCTCGTCGGCTCAGCCGCGATCGTCGCCCTGGCACGCGAACGCGGCATGCGCTCGGCGAAGTCCGTCGCGGCCATCTTCGACGCCGCTCGCCATGGTGATCCCGACGCCGACCACGTGGTGCGCACCGAGGCGCGCCGGCTCGCGCATGGGATCGCCGCGGTCGCGGCGGTGCTCGACCCTGAGCTGGTCGTCCTCGGTGGTGGCATCGGCACCGGAGGTGGCGATCTGCTGCTCCGGCCCATCGCTGAGGCGCTCGCGTCGATCTCGCCATTCTCCCCGCGGCTCGAGGTGTCGACGCTCGGTGTCGACGCGGTCATCGCCGGTTGCAGCACCACCGGCCTTCGGCTCGCGTTCGATCGCATCTTCGGCTCCGATACACCGATCGCGCGCACGGCGATCGACCTCATGAAGGTGCGCGAACAGCGCCGCAGCGAGGACATTCCTGCCGACAGGAGCGCATGAAGGTCACGGTCGTCGGTGGCGGGAGCACCTACAGCCCCGAGCTCGTTCAGGGATTCGGCGGCGTCGCCGACCGTCTCGGCGTCGATGAGCTCGTGCTCCAGGACCCCGACGCACAGCGGCTTGAAGTGGTCGGAGGTGCCGCTCGGCGGATTGCGAGCGCGCATGGCTTTCACGGCCGCCTCACCCTGACGACCGAGCTCGATGCCGCCGTCGAAGGGGCGTCAGCTGTGCTCCTGCAGATTCGCGTCGGCGGCCAGGCAGCCCGCCACAGCGATGAGACGATCCCCTTGCGCTGCGGATGCGTCGGCCAGGAGACCACCGGCGCCGGCGGATTCGCCAAAGCGCTGCGCACCGTGCCGGTCGTGCTCGACATCGCCGATCGCGTCCGGCGGCTCGCGGCGGACGACGCCTGGATCGTCGATTTCACCAACCCGGTTGGCATCGTGACCCGCGCGCTGCTGGATCATGGCCACCGTGCGGTCGGGCTCTGCAATGTGGCAATCGGTTTCCAGCGCCTGTTCGCAGCGTGGTTGGGCGTCACGCCGGACGTTGTGCAGCTCGGTCATGCGGGACTGAATCACCTCACCTGGATCAGGTCGGTCCAGGTGGATGGCGAGGATGCGCTGCCGGCGCTGCTGCGCAACCACGGCGACGAGATCGCCGCTCACGTGGAGCTTCCGAGGCGGATCATCGACAACCTCGAGGCGGTGCCCTCCTACTATCTGCGCTACTACTATCAGCACGACCTCGTCGTCCAGGAATTGCTGGAGTCACCCAGCCGTGCGGAAGAGGTCATGAAGGTGGAGCAAGAGCTCCTCGAGCTCTACCGCGACCCGCAGCTGCACGACAAGCCGGATCTGTTGATGCAGCGAGGCGGTGCCTACTACAGCGAGGCGGCGCTCAACCTCCTTGGTTCGCTGTTCGGCGACACCCCGGATGTTCAGGTCGTGGATGTCCAGAACAACGGGGTCATCCCCGAGCTGCCCGCGGACGCCGTGATCGAGGTTCCCGCGTTGGTGAAGCCTTCGGGGCCGGAACCGCTCCCGGTCCCGGTACTGGCCCCGCACCAGGCCGGTCTGATCGCGCATACCTCCGCGTATGAGGCGCTGACCGCTGAGGCCGCTGTGACCGGCGATCGCGAGGTCGCCTTTCGTGCGCTGCTCACCCATCCGCTGATCGGACAGAGCGGATTGGCCGAGCAGCTCCTGACCGACCTGCTCGACGCCAACCGGACATTCCTGCCGGCATTCGCATGATGGCGAACGAGCTGATTGTCGCTGTCGACGGCGGAAACTCGAAGACCGACGTCGTGCTGCTGCGCGCCGACGGCACGGTGCTGGCGTCGGTCCGCGGCGCCGGATCCTCGCCGCACCAGCTCGGGCTCGACC
>JBAPOS010000268.1:0-7260 GCA_049279755.1 Candidatus Dormiibacterota bacterium
GGCTTCGAGCCGCTGCGCTATGTCCCCGACGACAAGTACGTGGTGCTCGGGCTGGTGACGACCAAGCGCGGCACCCTCGAAACCAAGGACGAGCTCAAGCGCCGGATCGATGCGGCCGCAAAGTTCATGCCGATCGAGCACCTCTGCCTGTCGCCGCAGTGCGGCTTCTCCTCCACCGTCGAGGGCAACACGCTGACCTACGAGGAGGAGGTCGCCAAACTCGGTCTCATCGTTGAGACCGCCGCCGAGGTCTGGGGCTGAACCCGCTCATCGCGCCGCCGTTGGGGCAGCCTCTCCGATCAAACTTGACGCCCGGAGCCCCGATCCCGCAAAGTACCTGATAGCGTCAAACGCGGCAGGGAATGAGGGGGGAAGTCCGGTGCACATCGATCTCTTTGTTGCGCTGGCAGGACTGATCGTCGGCTTCGCCGTGGGCCTCACCGGCATGGGCGGGGGCGCGCTCATGACCCCGATCCTGGTCCTGATCTTCGGCATCGCGCCGCTGGCCGCGGTCTCCAGCGATCTGGTGGCGTCACTGGTGATGAAGCCGGTCGGTGCCGCGGTCCACGCGGGGCGGGGCACGGTGCGATGGAACCTGGCGGGCTGGCTCGCGCTCGGCTCGGTCCCTTCGGCATTCCTCGGCGTCGTCTTCCTCAAATCAATCAGTCACGGCACGAGCGTGCAGACGATCGTGAGCGTGGCGCTCGGCGCCGTTCTCCTGCTCGCGGTCGTGGCACTGCTCGTGAAGATGTTCCTGGACCATCGCGGCGGCACCTCGCGCGGAGTCGACGAGAAGCTGCGCGTCAAACGGGTGCCGACGCTGGCGATCGGTGCAACCATCGGCTTCATCGTCGGCATCACCTCGGTCGGGTCGGGGACGCTGGTGATCATCCTGCTGCTCTTCCTCTACCCGCGCCTGCGTGGCTCGCAGATGGTCGGGACGGACCTCGCCCAGGCGATCCCGATGGTGGGCGCGGCGGCCCTGGCGCACATCATGTTCGGAGACTTCAAGCTCGGTCTGACGCTGTCGATCCTGATCGGGAGCATCCCGGGCGTGTTGATCGGCGCGAGCGTCTCGTCCTACGCGCCGACGGCGTTTCTCCGCGGCGCGCTCGCCGCGGTGCTGCTCGTGTCCGGGCTCAAGCTGGTCAACGTTCCCACGCTCGCGATCGGGATCGTGCTGCTCGTATCGGTGGTGGTCCTTCTTGCCGCCTGGTTGTACGTGCGATCCAGCGGCCGGACGCTCCGCGAGGTCTCGGGCGAGTCCACGGCGTCGACAGCGGCTCCGCAACTGTCGACGCCCTGAGCAGACTCTCGGGAGGCGTGGGCGGAATGGCTCACGCCTGAGGCCCGGGTGGTCCGCTCATGAGACGTTGCCGGATGTCGAGCATGCGCTCGTGGCTGTTGTGCGGCATCTCCCATCGAGTCTCCAGCCACCAGGTCGCGCCCGCGTCAGCCCAAGGTCGCACGCCCGCGGCGGCCGCCGCAGGGTTGCCCGCCGGCGTTTCACCGTCGATGATCACGTCGATGTCTTCGCGGCCGCGCTCGGCCAGCCAGGTGCGCAGGTCGCGGACGTCCGACGGAGATCCGGCGCGTCCGGCGATCTCGATCTGAGGCACCACCCCGTCGCATCGGAGCACGCGCCGCATTGACTTCGGCCTCGGCCACACCCCCACCACCCAGATCGGGATGCGCTCCTGTACGGGTTGCGCCACCTCATTGAGATCGGTTCGGTTGGTCTCGTAGTGGTAGTGGCGTCCGTGGTACTTCGTCCCGCCTTCCCACAGCGTCCTGATCAGGTCGATACCCTCATCGAGACATTCGGCCCGCATCGGGAGATCGATGACCTCACCGGTGAGCGGCAGATCGGTGCTGACCGCGCCGAGCCCGACGGCGAGGATCGCGCGCCCCGACGACAGCTGATCGAGGGTGACGACCTGGCTCGCCACCTTCCACGGACGCCGCCAGGGCAACGGGGTGAGCAGGGTGCCGAGCACCACGCGCGAGGTCCGCGCGGCCATCGCCGCCAGGAGCGTCCATGCGTCGACGCCGTACGCGGCCTCCCAGACAAACACGCCGTCCCAGCCCGACTCCTCTGCCACGATCGCCTGCTCGAGCTGCTGGGTCGCCGTCCCACCCGGGAGCACCACTCCAAACTTCATCCTCTCGCTCCGTGACGACTGCCGGCACTGTGCCGCCTCCCACGATCGCGGCGCGGCTCCTTTTCGCGCCGCGGCACGTATAACGCGTATGCCACGGCCAGCACGCGGACTCCTCGCCGTCGCAGCGGCGACGTCGATTCTCGCTGGTTGCGCGCTTCCCGGTACCTCGACGAGCCCGACCGCGTCGACGCTCCCGACGGCGACGGCGTCGAACTCGCCGGCGCCGACGGCGACGCCGAACGTGTGCACCAACGCGATGGTGCTGGCCTCCTGGAGCCTCACCCGTCTCGCGGAGCAGACCCTTGTGGTACCGGTGAGCGAGAGCGACGTCGCCGCGGTGACCGCCGAGGTCGCGGCGGGGGCCGGCGGCGTGATCCTCTTCGGGTCGTCCGCACCGGCGGACCTGGCCACGAGCCTGCGCAACCTCTCCGCGTCCGCGCCGGGAGGCATCGCGCCGTTCGTGATGACCGATGAGGAAGGGGGCGCCGTCCAGCGGATGGCGAACCTGGTCGGGTCGCTGCCCTCTGCGAGGCAGATGGCCGCGTCGATGTCGCCGGCCCAGATCCGCCAGCTGGTGACCGGCGTCGCCCAGCGAATGCGCGCCGCCGGGATCACCATGGACCTGGCACCCGTGCTCGATCTCGACAACGGTGTGGGGCCGAACAACCGGGACCCGGACGGCACGCGGTCCTTCGGCCTCAACCCCGGCGTTGCCGCGGCCGACGGCATCGCCTTCGTGCAGGGACTGGAGGCAGGCGGTGTGGTGCCGGTCGTCAAGCACTTCCCCGGGCTCGGCCAGGCTTCGGGCAACACCGACGTGGCGCCCGCCTCGACCCAGCCGTGGACGCTGCTGCAACATGCCGGCCTCGTCCCGTTCCAGAGAGCTTTCGCGGCCGGTGCGCCGGTGGTCATGATCGCCAACGCCACGGTGCCAGGGTTGTCGACCCTGCCTGCAAGCATCTCGCCCGTGGTGATGACCACGGTGCTGCGCCGGCAGCTCGGCTTTCAGGGGCTCGTGATGACCGACTCGCTCTCCGCCGGAGCCCTCGTCAAGATCGGCTACTCAGTCCCGAAGGCGGTGGTGGCCGCGATCACCGCCGGTGCGGACGTTGTCCTGTACACGGCGGCGACCGCGCAGGTGGCGTCGCTGACCGCCGCAACGGCTGCCGCGCTGGTCGCGGCCGTCAATGCCGGAGTGCTCGGCCGCGCCAGGCTGATCGGCGCGGTTGCGAACATTCTCACCGCCAAGCACGTCGATCTCTGCGCCGGCTGACGTCAGCGTGAGTTGAGGAACGTGATCGCGTACCTTGTCTCGGGTATCACGTAGCCGCTTCGCTCCTCGATGAGCTCCTCCCCGTTGGCCGACCAACCCTGCGCTTCGTAGAAGCGTCGTGCGCTCGCATTGTCGCGGAGCACCCAGAGCACGGCCCCGCCGAAGCCGCGTGCCCTCAGCCGCCGGACGGCGTCGTCGAGGAGGAGCTTCCCCAGACCCCGGCGTCTCGACTCGGGCTGGACGTGGAGCGCATACACCTCACCGATACCCCGCGCCGGCGACTCACGCTGCGGGCCGAAGCTGCAGACGCCCCTGATCGCGCCGCCGTGGAGCGCAACCGTGGTCTCGATGAGCGGTGACTCCGATGGTGAGAACGCTCGTCGCCACCGCTCAACCCGGCTCTCGAGCGTGATGCCGTCAAGGAATTCGTCGGGGACGATGCCTCTGTACGCAACCCGCCAGCTGGCGAGGTGCAACGCGGCGATGGCCTCGACGTCCGAAGCTGCCGCTTCCCGGACCGCGACTTCAACGTGCGAGGTGGTCACGCGGCGATCGTACCCGGCACGCGCGTGAATGCCGTCGCAGTGACGGCGGTCCAGCGCACCGCTGGTAGCATGGCCGTCCAGCAACGGCGCACCGGTGGCGCGTCCAGCGTTGAGGAGGGCGATTGATGGCTCACGGTGCCGCACGGACAGGGGGCATTGCGCTCGGGATTTCCATGTCAATTGCGCTGCTGAACGCGCAGCCGGCTCATGCTGCGCCCGACCCGCCGCACCAGTACATGCTCGCGGCAGCGACGGCCCGCGGCGCCTGGTGGGGCATCGACACCGTGGACAACGTTCAGACGGGCAACATCGTCGCGCAGACCAGGGCTGATCTCGGCGCACCCCAGTTCGTCGGTCGATATCTCATCTACAGCAGCAAGCTTTCCAGCACCGAAGCCAGGTACATCCACCAGCAGGGTCTCTCGATCCTGCTCATCGATGACCCGAATCGCGCCTTCACATCGGGGACGATCGACGCGCAGCAGGCGATCGCGCAGGCACGATCGCTCGGCGTCGCACACGGAGTCGCGATCTTTCGAGACGTCGAGACCAGCGACCCGATTTCGTCGACGTACATCGCCGCGTACGCCGCCACCTTCGGCGGCTCGGGGTACGTTGCCGGCTTCTACGAGAATCCGATCAACGGCTCGTTTGCCGGCGCGTACTGCTCGCTGGCCGGCAGCGATCCCGCGGCGGTCAAGGGCGCGCTGCTCTACTCGAGCGAACCCGAGCACACGGGCAGCGACCCGCGCCGATCCGGCCGACCGCACTACGCACCCAACGTTCCCGGTTGTGCCAACCACACCGTGGCTTGGCAGTACCTCGAGCGTGGGCTGTTTCCGCCCGGGACGTGGCCGAATGTCGATGTCGACGAGCTCCCGTCGCGATTTTCGTCGGTGCTCTGGGCCTGACGGGAACCCTCAGTGGCCGACGGGGTCGACCCCGAGGCTCCCGCGGCAAGATCGCGACCGGGACCGCCCGTCCTCCGTGCGCCGACTAGCAGTCGACGCACGGGGTCAGGTCGGCGGGCGCACTGTCGGCGGCGCGGCGGTAGACGAGGACGACATCGCGGGGCGCGCGGAACGCTGTCCAGGCACGCCCGATCCGTCCGGGCCTGAGCTCGCCGCGACGCGCCCTGCGCGCCTGGGCACGGGCCCGCGCCATCAGCGCCTCCCGCATGTGCTCCTGCTCGGCCACCTGGGCCATCTCGACGATCAGATTTCCGTACATTTGGATTCCTCCTTTTGAATCACCATCTAACGTGATTCACTGGTGATAGCTTACCGCATCCACCATCACTTGTCAAATGCGTATACTGGTGACGTGGACCATAAGGATCGGACCCAGTTGACATGACCGAGACCGACACACGCGCCCCCGCACCAGGCTCGCTGGCGATCGTCCAGAAGTTCATCAACAGCACCGAGATGCCCGACGGCGTCGATGAGCTCCGCACGGCGCAACTGGCCAGCGGCTGGCTGCATGACACGATCGGGGTCGACCTGACCGTGTCCGAGAAGGATCGGGAGCGGCTGATCGCCACTCGCGAAGCGATGCGTGATCTTCTCGAGGCACACACTGGAGAGAACGTCGATCCAGCCGTGGCTGTGAGATTGGAGCGGCTGCTCGGCCGCGCTCCGCTCCGTCCGGTCCTCAGCGCGGAGGGAGCAACGCTCACGGTCAACTGCCGCGGGATCGACAGCTTTCTGGGGATGATCTCGACGGCGATCGTCGAGGCGACCCTCCTCGGCACCTGGCCCCGCCTCAAGGTGTGCCGGAGCGACTCCTGCCGCTGGGCGTACTTCGACCATTCCAAGAACGGCCGCAGCTGCTGGTGCTCGATGCGCAGCTGCGGTTCTCGAGAGAAGGCACGGACATACCGAGTCAGACAGCGGGCGGGGTCGGCGACGCTCCCGTCAGGTGAAGCCGGCTAAAGCTGCGCGAGGATCTCCCTCGCCGCTCGAGCCCCGGTTTCGATAGCGCCGTCCAGGAAGCCCTGGTTGTTGATCGAGGTGTGCTCGCCGGCAAAATGGACCCTGCCCTCCGCGGCCGATGCGATGGTGCCGTAGGTGGCGTACTGACCGACCTTGTAGAACGAGTACGCCCCCTTGACCCAGGGGTCGCGGGCCCAGTGATCCTCGTATGCCGCACCGGTGAAGGCGGCACGGGTACCCGGGAAGATCGGATCGATGCGGTCCAGAAACCAGCCCACGTCCTTGGCCGGGGACGGGCCATGCGCGTCGCCGGTCAACGTGCTGCGACCGGCAGTCGCTCCGGGGAACGCCAGGAGCAGCGCCGGTGCTCCATCGGGACCGAGCGGCACCGAATCGTCCCAGCACACGTCGAAGCTGTCGTGATCGGTATAGGCGACCCCGTTGAAGCCGTGACGCGCCCATGTCTTCTCGGCAACCTCGACATGGATCTTCGCGTTGGATCCCATGCCGAACGTCTCGATGACACGCAGTTTTGCTGCGCTGAAGCCCGCCCGGCTGAGGTCGACATCACGCAGCAGGGTGAAGGGCAGCGCAAGCGCGACGTGGTCGGCGAACACCTCGATCGTCGACGCGTCGACGGCGAAGGTCAAGGTGTATGTGGCGTCGCTGTTCTGGCGGAGCGCCACAAGCCGGTGGCCGAGTTGCAACGTGCCCGGCGGCAGTTGCCCCGCCATGCCGTGCACGAGCTGATCGTTGCCACCGACGATGTGCCACTTCTCATCGTAACCGGGCAGTGGATCGAGCGACGAGCGTGGATTGACGCCGGTCAGTCCGATCAGGTCGAGGGCTGACTGGTCACCGGGATCGCCGCCGTTCTCGGAGACCGTGTTGGCGAGCATGAGCTTGCCGAACCGTGATGAGGTACCGATCGGGGTACTGTCCAGCCATTCGGGTGCGGAAAGCCTGTCGAGACGCGCGAGCCCGGACGCCGTGTTCGACTCATTGACCGCGGCGTGGAACGCCTTGTAACCGAAGGCCTCCCAATCCGCGCTCGCTTCGGCGTACGTGTAGTACCCGCCGTTGAACCAGTACACCTCCGGCAGTCCGATCAGCTCACCGCCGTTGTAGTCCTCGAGTTGAAGCCCGAGCTCAGCGGCAAGATGGAGCGCCGCGTACTGGTTCGAATCGATGAACGCACCTCCGTGCTCGGTGATGAGTCCGTTGGAGAAATAGTCTCGCAGCGACCAGCAGCGGCCACCGATTCGGTCCGGATGTCCTTCGTAAAGGGTTGAAGGAATGTGATGACGTGTCCAGAGCATGTGGCTGCAGCGCAGGCCGGCCAGCCC
>JBAPOS010000269.1:0-6970 GCA_049279755.1 Candidatus Dormiibacterota bacterium
CCTGCGAGCTCTTTGGGTCCCGCACCGCGCCGTGGTGCGCGGCCGAGCTGGACGCCGGCGCATGGGGGGAAGGTGTGGAGCGCAGGGCCGGTTTGCTCGTCGGCCGAGGCGTGGGCGTGGGGGTAACGAAGAAAGCCCGGCTGGCGGTCGCTTCGCTTCCCGCGATCGGCAAGGATGCCTGTTGCAGGTATGCCGTCGAGACGTGGTTGTCACCGGTTGTGGAATCGCCCGGTACCCGCCCGCTCAGGATGGCGGTGCAGTCACCCCCGGTCCCGCCGATCGCCACGAGCGTTGTATCGATGGGATCGCTCCAGTGAGGGTTCTCCCACTCGAGGATGACGGTATCGCCGGCAACCACTCCCGCGGCCGAGCAGTCGGCTCCATCCCAGCTGTATGCGTAGGTGACGACGCTCCCGATCATGCCCGACGACCCGCCCGTCAGCGTGAGTGTCGGTCCCGAAGCCCGTGCCGCCGTCGGGATGGCAAGAAGCACGAACAGCGTGCACGCCACGACCACCGGGGCGCCGCGCACCGCTTTCCGCATGGTGCGACTCTAGATCCGGGAGTCGTTTGCTTCGACTGACGCGACAGAACTGGATCAGCCGGCTCGCACGTTCACGAGGTTGCCGACCAGATGACCAACCCCGAATGCGACGCCCGCGGCGACGGTGGCGAAGGCGAGCTGGCGGAGCGCCGACCGGACCCGGGAGCGGCCGGTGAAGATCGCGACGGTCCACCCGACGGCGAGCACGGACACGGCGCCGAGCGCGATCGACAGCAGCGTCGCGACCAATCCGCTGACAAAGAACCACGGGAACAGGGGGATGATCGCCCCGATCGAGAACATGACGAACGAGGAACCGGCCGCCTGCCAGGGGTTTCCCGTCTTGCCCGGCTGCAACCCCAGCTCCTCGCGGGCGTGCACCTCGAGAGCGACCTCAGGGTCTCTCATGATCGCCTCGGCGACCCGGCGCGCATCCGCCGCTTCGACGCCACGAAGGCGGTAGACGGCCGCGAGCTCCCTGGTCTCGTCCTCTGGGTGGCGCTCGAGCTCACGGCGCTCGATCTCCAGCTCGCGCTGGAGCAGTTCGGACTGGGCCGCCATCGACACGTACTCGCCCGCCGCCATCGAGAAGGCACCCGCCACCAGGCCCGCCAGCCCGGCGAGCAGGACGACGGAAGGAACCGGATTGGCGCCGGCGACGCCGAGGATCAGGGAGATGTTGGTGATCAGGCCGTCGCTGATGCCGAAGACCGCGGCGCGCGCCGCGCCGCCCTGCAGGTCGCGATGGTGGGACTTTTCGTGCTGCGCCTGGTGATCGCCTGCCTCGCCGACCGGAGCAGCCGTCTGTGCCATGGAGAACAGTATGCCCACGCCGGGAGAACCGGTGGGCCGGCGGGTGTCAGGCGGCCGGCTGCAACTAGTAGAAGAGGTGGTGCAGCGCGATGGTGGGGATCGCGAGGATCGCGATGATGTTCATCACCTTGATCATCGGGTTGATCGCGGGACCGGCCGTGTCCTTGCATGGATCGCCGACGGTGTCGCCGGTGACCGCGGCCGCGTGCGCATCGGAACCCTTGCCGCCGTAGTGGCCTTCTTCGATGTACTTCTTGGCGTTGTCCCACGCGCCGCCGCCGGTGGTCATCTGCAACGCGACGAACACGCCGACGACGATTGTGCCGAGCAGCATCGCGCCGAGAGCCTGGGCGCCAAGCACAAAGCCCACGATGAGCGGGAAGATCACAGGCAGCAGACCTGGAAGGATCATCTCGCGTTGCGCTGCAGCCGTCACCAGCGCCACGCAGGTGCCGTATTCAGGTTTCGCGGTCCCCTCCATGATCCCGGGGATCTCTCGGAACTGCCGGCGCACTTCGGTGACCACGGCGCCGGCAGCCCGTCCAACCGCGAGCATGGCCAGGGAGCCGAAGAGAAACGGCATGATCCCGCCGAGCAGCAGCCCGGCGATGACCGGAGGCGCTGTGAGGTCGAAGTTGATCGGGGGCATGTGCGCGGCCAGGAGCGTCTTGTTGAGGATGTCCGTGTAGCTTGCGAAGAGCACCAGCGCGGCAAGTCCGGCCGACCCGATGGCGTAGCCCTTGGTGACCGCCTTGGTGGTGTTCCCCACGGCGTCGAGGGGGTCGGTGACCTGGCGAACCGATTCGGGCAGGTCGGCCATCTCGGCGATGCCGCCGGCGTTGTCGGTGATCGGACCGTAGGAGTCGATCGCCACCACGATGCCGGTCATGCTCAGCAGCGCCATCGCGGCGATGCCGATTCCGTAGAGGCCGCCGAGCGCGGCCGACGCGAGGATGCCGACGGCGATGATCAGCACCGGGATCGCAGTTCCCTCCATGCCGATCGCGAGCCCCGCGATGATGTTGGTGGCGTGCCCGGTCTGCGAGGCCCTGGCGATGGTGCGCACCGGCCAGAACTGCGACCCCGTGAAGAACTCGGTGACCGCGACGATGAGGACGGTGATCACGATGCCGATCACCGCGCACCAGAAGAGGTTGAACACCGGGTGATCGAAACGGCTGAGATACCCGCCGTTGTTGAGCAGCACGGTGACCAGCAGGAAGCCGGCGAGTGCGACCACCGCTGACACCATGAGTCCGCGATAGAGCGCACCCATGATCCAGGTTCCCCGACCCATGCGGACGAACCAGGTCCCGATGATCGACGCGACGATGCTGATCGCGCCCAACATCAGCGGGTAGAACACGAACACGAGATCCGGTTTGCCGCCGGCCTGGTACAGCAGGCTGCCGAGCAGCATGGTCGCCACGGCCGTGACCGCGTAGGTCTCGAACAGGTCGGCCGCCATGCCCGCGCAATCGCCGACGTTGTCGCCGACGTTGTCCGCGATGACCGCCGGGTTGCGCGGATCGTCTTCCGGAATGCCGGCCTCGAGCTTGCCGACGAGGTCGGCACCGACGTCTGCGGCCTTGGTGTAGATGCCGCCGCCGAGCCGGGCGAACACCGAGATCAGTGATGCGCCGAAGGCGAAGCCCACCAGAGCATTGAAGTCCTGGAACACTCCGTAGGCCAGGGCGACGCCGATGAGCCCGAAGCCGACCACGAAGAAGCCGGTGACCGCGCCCCCCTTGAATGCGAGCTGGAGAGCGGGGTTGATCCCCCCTCGGGCGGCCTCGGCGGTGCGCAGGTTGGAGCGCACCGAGATGTTCATGCCCACGTACCCGGCGGCACCGCTCAGCACCGCACCGATCAGGAAGAGGACACCGGTCTTCCATCCGAGCGTGAAGGTGAGGAACAGGAAGATGACCGCCCCGATCCCGGCGATGATCGTGTACTGCCGGTTGAGGTAGGCCTGGGCGCCCTCCTGGATCGCCTTGGCGATCTCCTTCATCCGGTCATTGCCCTCCGGCTGGCGCAGGACCCAGAAGATCAGATAGACGGCATAGAGGAGAGCCAGCACTCCCGCCGCTGCAATGGGCAGCAGGACGGCGCGATCAAGGGTCGGCATGCGCTCAGAGCTCCTGGGACAGTGAGTGAGTGCCCGGGCGGCTCTGATCCGCGCCACCCCGGGGCCGCCGCATTGTACCCGGCCGGTCCTCCTGTGCAGCAACGCCTATGCTGAATCCGTGCCGAAAGCCACCGGCCTGACCGCGATCGTGATGGTCGGCGACGAGATCCTCAGCGGCCACACCCAGGACACCAACTCGAGCCTGCTCGCACGCCTCGCTTTCGGCGCTGGCCACCCGGTCGTCCATATCGAGGTGGTCGGCGACCAGCCGGCGGCAATCATCGCGGCAATCCGGCGTGCCGTCGACGACCCCGATATCACGCGAATCGCCGTGTGCGGCGGCATCGGGCCGACGCCCGACGACCGCACCTTCCAGGCTGTCGCCGACGCGCTCGGCAGGCAGCTCGAGCTCAACCCGATCGCCTACGCCAACATCGAAGCCCTGGCACGACGCATGCATGCGGCGGGGTGGATCGACAGGCCGGTGGTGTCGGAAGCCAACCGTCGCTGCGCGATGGTACCCACCGGTTCGACCGTGCTCACCAACCGCAGAGGCATGGCGCCACCGCTGGCGATCGACGTCGGTGACGACCGCTGGCTCTTCGTGCTGCCGGGCATCCCCCGCGAATTCGTGACCATCGTCGAGGAGGAGCTCATCCCCGGATACTTCGCCGGCGGTACCGCTCCAGTCGTGCGCGAGGTGCACTATCGCTCGGTGCCGGAGTCCGAGATGTCTCAGCCCATGCTCGTGCTCGAGGCGGAGTTCCCCGACGTGACGGTCGGTTCGTATCCGCACGTGGAGCGACGAGAGCTTGTCATCCGCCTTCGAGGGCGCGAGGCCGATCGAGTGGACGCCGCGGTGGCCCGGTTGCGCTCGCTGCGCAGCGACAGCTAAGGGACTGGACGCGGGGTTCCCCCGCGAGGATCAGACCTTCTGCAGGTTGCGCGCGCGCGGGCCCTTGGGCGAGTCGACGATGTCGAACGTCACCTGCTCGCCTTCCTGGAGGGCGTCGAAGTCAACGGTGGTCAGCTCGGTGCGATGAAAGAACACCTCGTTGCCATCGTCTGCACGGACGAATCCAAATCCACGGTCGGGAATAATCTTCTTGATTCTTCCAGCGGTCACAGCATGTCCTCCAGGACTCTCGCCGACACGGACGCCCACCGCGTTCACGACCACTATGGGAGCGTCCCCTGTCAGCAACGGGAACCCGCAAAAGACCGCGATGGAAGCACCGAAGGATGACGATTTCCCGCCGTTCCGGTGCTCATCGCAGCATAGCAGGGTATTCGCTTGAGCCGCGTTCCCAAGCCGCACGGAGTTCATGCAGGCTCTCGGGAAGATTCGCGTAGTAGTCGTCGACGTCGATGCGCTCGGGCCAGGGGCTGGCGAGGGAGCGCTCGCGCTCATGGGCCGCCTGCTCGAACCAGACGCTTCCGAACGCTGTCTCGGCGCCGGACGCATCCACGACACCGGCGTGGCGCAGGTGCTGCTGACGGTCGAACGGTGGCACCTCAGCCGCTCGCGGGCCGGGGTTGCTCCACATCGCGGCCATCACGCCCGCGCAGCCGCAATCGATCAGCGCGTCGACGGCTCCGGCGACAAAACGCCGCGTGAGCGCATCGGCGTCGCTCTCGACGTCATGCGCGTCTGCCGGTGTCGCCGGCGGGATCGACTGCAGGTGCGCGATCAGCGGTGCCGATGTGCTGAGCGACAGAAAGAGTTGCGCGAGAAACGTCGCCGACGCCGGATCACGCTCGCCTCCGACCTGCGCGAGCGCGCCGGCAGTGATATCGAGACCGAGAGCGTCGACGAGACCGGCGATGGCGGCCGGCCGCACGGCGCGAGCCGTCACGACGTCGTCAGCGCTGAGTGACAGCATGCAGCGCTGTTCGCGATCATGAATCCGCCCGCTGATCAGGGCAACCCAGGTGCGCAGATGATCGATGCGCCGCGGTCGCACTCCGCCGGCAGGGTCGTGTCCGATGTCCCACACGGTGATCGCGGGATGTCCGGCGAATGCTTCGAGCAACTCGTCGATCCAGCGCACGCAGACCTCGAGCATCAGCTGATCGGTGTAGACGTAGCGCGCGCCGCCAGGCTGCGTCACCGCATCGGACACCACGCGAGCTCCGCCGCGGCGTGCGTCGACGTCGATCGCGTAGGACGGAACCATCAGGCAGTGGCCGAGCGTCTGCACGAACAGCACGGGAACCACCTGCAGCGACAGCTCGCTCGCCACGCTCAGGAAGTGATCGAGATTGCGCAGGCGGCCGGGCTCGACGCGCGCGGGGGTTGGCATGAATGCGTCCCAGAGCAAATGCGTGCGCACGGTGTGATGGCCGGCGGACTTGATGGCGCGCAACTCCCCTTCCGTGCGCGCGGCGTCGTACTCGTGCCACACGTACGGACCGACCTCGCGCGACCAGTACGTCACGCCCATGTCCACCGGTTGACGCGTCACGCTCGCTGCGCTCGGGTCAGTAGACGAAGAGGTCGATGCCTCCCGCGACGGTGATCACCTGGCCGGTGATGTAGCGTGCCTCCGGGGAGGTGAGGAAGACGATCGTGTTCGCGATGTCATCCGGCTCGCCGGCGCTGCGCATCGCGGTGCGCAGGACCATGCGGTCGTTCATCTTCGCGTCGCCCATCTTCCATGCTTCGGTGCCGATGACGCCCGGCGCGATGACATTGGCGGTGATCCCGAAGCGGGCACCCTCGAGCGCCATCGACTTGCCGAGCCCGATCACCGCCGCCTTTGTCGCCGCGTACGATGCCTGGCCAAACCCGCCGAGCGTCCCCGCCACCGACGCCATATAGATGACACGACCCCATCCGCGTTCGCGCATGTACGGCCAGGCGGCCTTGGTGCAGTTGAACGCACCCGAGAGGTTCACGCGCAGATCGCGGTCCCACAACTCGTCGTTCTGATGTTCGATCTGCGCGATGTGGTCGAGCGTCCCGGCATTGTTCACCAGGATGTCGAGCGATCCGAAGTCCTTCTTGACGGTGGCGAACACCTCGCGAACCTGCTCGCGATTGGTGACGTCCATCTTCATCGCGGCCGATCGACGACCCATCTGACGGATCTCGTCGCTGGTCTTCTCGGCGTAGACGACGTGCTGCGAGCTGAACAGCTGCGCGAGGGCGGAGTGTGCCTCCTCCGCGGTGTGCTCGAGCTCCGGGTCCGACTCGATGAGGATGTCGGTGACGACGACGTCAGCGCCGGCCCGGGCAAGGGCGAGACAGTCCGCCCTCCCAAGGCCGCGGGATCCCCCGGTGACGACGGCGACCTTCCCGGTCAGATCGAACATGCAACGCTCCTCGGAGGCAGGTGGTGGGGCGATCGGAGAGCTTAGCGCTCACTCCGAGGCGAAGGCTCATGCCCCGATGCCGCGGGGCCGAGGTGCCAGGAACCGGGGCGGCTGCCGGTCAGCCGGCGGCCGCGACCGACACGGGCGGCGGGTCTGTCACGACCCTCGGG